>JAFXGP010000074.1 GCA_017521195.1 Lachnospiraceae bacterium | reverse complement strand
TCTAATAAGCCTTCTTTTACATATTTTGATAATAAGGCTCTGGAAAACCCCAATGCAACCACTTGTGCAGTTGTAATCATGTTATTATTCTTTTGTATTTCTTTCATAATCACCTGATTGATTTCCATTATAACCGCCTCCATTAGTTTACTTATATATAGATATAATATTTCATTTCTATATTATTGTCAATTATTGCTTTTTACATTCATATAGAAATTAATCGCTGCATTTATATGAATGTAAACTTTTTCAAATAATTTTCGGCTGATTTGTACTCTTATTCCAAATCAGCCGAAACATTCTCAGATAATCCCTACTAATTATTCATCTTTATGAACTTACAGATATCCCGCTTCACTTGTTTAATATCTTTTATCTTATAATCATTTCCATCTACTGATACTGATATTTCCAATTATTTCAATGCTAGTCCATCCTTAAAAGCATTCCCCACCTTCTGACTACATTCCACATAGGCATGGCTTACCGGATCATATGCAATCGGTTGTAATTTTGTAATGTCAATTTTACCATCAGTAATAATACTCTCTTCTGCACTGACATTAATAATATCCGCAAACAAATGACAGGTTTCTTCGTCATAGCTTGTCATTCTGCACTCTATGGTCATCGGCAGTTCATTGATAACTGGTGCATTAACAAATTCTGCTTTGCTTGTAGTAAAGCCTGCCTTTTCCATCTTATCTAGTGTATCTTTACCGGATACAATTCCCACATAATCGCATGCCACAATGTGCTTCACATCTGCTATACTAACTGTGAATTCCGGATTCTTCTTTAGATTTTCTGTTGTCTGATGATTTTCACCCATACAGATACAAATCTCTGTATCGCAACTGATTCCACCCCAAGCTGCATTCATTGCATTGGCTTTACCATTTTCATCATAAGTTGCAATAATAAATACAGGCATTGGATATACCCACGGTTTTGCACCAAAATTAGTTCTCATAACAAAAGACCTCCTACATTTATATACATTTATCGAAAATCTGATTCTTTTTGCTCTTATTTTCAGACATTACTTAACCTTTCCCTTAACAGTATAAGCATTTGCAAACACGTAATTCTTTCCAACCTTATCCAAAGTCTTTTATATGTCTGCAAAAGCTTTCCATCTACTTTCACATGATTTTTACGGGACATACTTCAGAGCCTCCTCTTATCATTCTTCTTCCAAATCACGCATTTTCAAAAATTTCATCTGCCGATATGTTCTATCATTCATTTCTTTGTAAGCCTCAAAGCTTTCATCAATCAAACCAGAGCTAAACATGGCATTCACAATCCTTCTACCGCCCATCTCTCCGATTCCCGGAATAGACCAAATCCCAAAATCTGTGTTCATAATTTCCCGTAATGCGGCAATATTAAAAACACCTGCTTTCATAAGTTGCTTTGCCTGATTAGCGGTAATTCCCAGTAAAGAATCTGGAGCTTGTACCAACAAAGCTGCCTGCTCCGTCTTACCTTCCGCAAGAAACTCCTTGCTACACTTATCTGCCAGTTCTCCCAGTCTTGCAATCCGGCCTTCGTATCCTTCCACCATCCATGCTTGTCTCTGGGCATTTTCCAGTCGACGTAATCCTTGCTTACATATCTGGCTACAACGTCCTCCTGAACGTCCTATTTGTTCTCCTATTGCCTTAAAGGTAAGTCCCTGCTCATATCGCAAGTGTATTACTTCTTGTTGTATATCCTTTAGCTGCACCAATACAAATTCCAAGCCATACATCTGATCCGCTGTGGGATTCTTAATCTCCAAGTTCAAATCCTTAAAAAGATTTGCCGGATAATCAACCTTCTTAGCTTTTTTCTCTTTTTTGATTGGTTCCCCTGCTGGCGCACCGATTACCTTGCGAATCTGTTCCACAGTTGCAATAGGATACACCTCCATCATATGCTTTACAATTCTCTTACCGGACTCCACCGGTTCTTCCTTATAAGCACTTGTCACATGCTTATATCCAAAAATATGCTCTGGTGTTGCATATACTGCAATTGCCCAGCCATATGCTTCGCCCTTCTTATTCTTACGCTGACGGAAATCACGTATGCACAGATAAGTTTTCATCTCTAAATCCGTAACGGTTCCATCAAAATTCTTTTCACCGCCTTTTCCAAAACCTGCTCTCTGCTTTACCTCAAAGGAATACAACTCTGCATCCGCATTTTCCTCTGCAAATAAATCCATAATCTTCTTCTGCTTCATAGACGCTTTCTCATCATCCCATAGGGCATCAAAATCATATCCATCCCTGCGGTAATTTGCAAAGTATGGCAACCACTCTTGGGATATAAAGCCGGCCTTCTTGTCAAAGAACTTACCATACGCCACCTGTCCGGTTCTGGTAATAATTTCGCGCCATTCCCACGGATCATGAGCGACATCACCGCTCCACCAATATTCCGGCACAGTGCGCTCCTCCAAGGAGAACCCCGGAATCTCATTCTTAAACAATGGCAAAAATCCTATTTCATTTATGTATTCAATTGCCTGCTCCACTGTATGAATGCACTCATGATCATCTTCTGATACACCATACATAATCCATGTTCCGGATTCATTCGCCATGATTACCTCCTATGACATTACTTTACACAAAAGTTTCTCAAAACTCTCCGCAATACGTACTACTGGGCACGCATCTGCATCTACATATATTTTCATAGTCCATCCTCTAAGTCTGTTAGATATTAGTAATTATACCAAGTCGCTGGCACGACGGCTAGCTTTAGGTACTGATTTTTCTCTTTTTATAAAAAATAGCAGTTTTTATATATATGTTGTATTGTTGAGATATCCCTACCTTAACATAAACATAACCCAAAAACTGCTATGTCTACTTTAACATGTTTTTCAACTCAACAACTACATATCTTACTTTTTTATCCGTCCTCCACCTCTTTTTGAAATGTGACACCTATTTTTATTACATTTCAAAGGAGATTTTATTATGGATAAATATTTAGATTCTTTTCGGGAAATGATTTCCCTTCGCGGTCTTACTGACCACACCCTTAAAAGTTATTGCACTTACATCAAAGCTTATTTAGATTATCTTTCCAATATCCTTCATAAATCACCGTAAGATGTTTCCTGGAACGACCTTCGCAGCTATATCCGCTGGATTCAAAATCGGATATCCAACCGCGGATTTCTGCCCCGGTTCCTCATCAGGAAATAAAATGTATAACCGGTTAGGTCGCCCTCGTCCTTCCGGAATTTTCTCTAACAACTGCTCTTTTACCAATTCCTTCATTGCATCCTTAATAGTTGTCGCACTTTTATTCATATCTGTAGCCATCTGATGGATGGGATAGATAAAGTACACTCTTCCCTGTCCGTCCACCCATTGGTTCTTTTGCGACAGCTGCGCTTTACCCAGCAATCGGACATACAACATCTTCGCTGTGTTGCTGATTGGACAATTCAGTAAAAATCTTGGCATTGGCAAATATGGCGGCATCTTCGTATGTTCATACATATATTTACTCATACTTATACTCCTCTTCCATAACCGGATTTTTTCATTTCCTTTATCATTTTTGCGTGTTTTCTCTCGGCTTCTTCATAAAGTTTCTGACACTCTTTTCTTTCTCTTTTAATATGCTTTTCTTTCAAACGTTCTTCTCTTCGGTCTTTTCTGCAAACCTTGAGATACGACCATACGCCCTTCTTCATATCAGCAATTTTCTCTTCCGCTGCTTCAAGTTTTCTGGAAGCTTCCGAGTAAAATTTCCAGTCTATTCTATGACTACATTCATAGCATTCTTTCTCTGCTTCAAAATCTTTCTTCTGTCTTTCCACCATACGCTTATAACTATCGATTTCTGATTTTAGCATCTTGATTTCATCCGCCTTTTGCCGTTCCAGCACTTCCACCTTGCGTTTCCACTCAGCTAACTGTTGCTCTTGTTCTTCTGCCAAACGATTTGGAAGATTAAGCTCCGTTTGTATTTGTAAAAACATTTGCGAAAGCAATTCCTGATTCAGTTTCAGGTTGCCATAGCTTTCCACTACCAGACATCCTGCCTCTGTCTCCAAATCTGCAATTTTTCTACGGGCAGAAGTTTCTGATACGCCCTCCGACATTAACAGATTTTTCAATCGCGACATCGAACTGGGATAACGTTTACTCACAAATACTAGTGTTTCATAGTTATCCGCTAACTTTTTCATTACTTCCTTTGACTGCATCCTATTATCTTCTCTCTGCGTCTTGTAAATCTCACATTTTGCTAGCTTAAATATTTTTCTTACACTAGGTACTTAGGGTCAGAAAAAGCTGATTGCAAACCTGCTAAGAAAAAACAAGTAATTTTTATAAATTTTTTCTTTTTACACTCATATCTATTTTTAAGCACACCAAAAAGGCTGTCGTCTCGGCAGCCTACATGCATATATGTCATATTTAATTCTCTCTATATACTTCCATTACACGTCCATAATAAATCCGAAGAAACTTATTCAATCCCGCTATTTTTGCAGCCTTCTTGCTTTTTCCTTCCGATTCCTTTTTTATAATAAAGCGATATACCGGATCTAATTCGTTCGGATGCGATGTTATACATCGCATTGTCTCATATCCAACTTTTCTCAAACCAGCGGAACCTCTTTTTGTAATGTGTCGGTTGCTTCCCACGAAATTTCCAGATTCATACGGCGATGTATCAATCCCTGCATATGCTATAAGGGCTTTTCCATTATGAAACCTTCTCACATCCCCAATCTCTGCAATTAACTTAGGAGCTAAGACATCACCTACGCCTCCCATATTCCGTACTATTACATATTCAGGTAATGACTTTGCGATTTCTCTCATTTGTGCTAAAATCATTCCTAGAGTTGCATCTATTTCTTGGAGCACTCTGACAGCTTCAGTCACCAGCATTTTGGCGGATGGGGTGGCTGATGACAATGTAGGAATACCTTCACGAGCCAAAGCATATATGGCAATTGCCTTACTTTGGCTCTGATGGTATTTCTTTTCTTTTGCCCAGATTTTATAGTGCTCCACGAACTCAGTTTCACTTTGTCTGGTAATTAAGTCATAATGCCAGAAATGCTCCACAAAATCACCTAACTTATCTTTTCCATTCCGTTCATTCCAGCTACATAACAATCCTTTTATACCAGGCATTGTCTGATCTATTAAATGCGTCAGATTTTGCAATGCTGAGATATGTAGTTTCATGTAGTGCCGATACTGTTGCCCTAGAAACTTTAACTCCGCATATTTATTCTCCGTCGGATTAAACTCTTCCATCGTAAACCAATGTTCAATCCCATAATTAGCTATAATTCTCGAATCCAACTTATCTGTTTTGGCTCTTCGTAAATCTTCACTTCTATAAACTTTCATCTTGTACGGATTTATTACAGAAACAAAGATTCCTTTTTCTCTCAGATACGTAAGAACCGGCAGATGATAAATCCCTGTTGCCTCCATGACTACTTTTACTTCATCATCGAATCTCAAAATCATTGATGCAAGCTCTCCCAGCCCTTTCTCCGTGTGCATCACCTCGAAAGGCTTACAAACAATTTCTCCGTAGGGTTTTAACATACATACCGTGCTTTTTCCTTTCGACACATCAATTCCTATGCTAATCATAAAATCCTCCTTTATTGTAAAAATAGTAGCAATTGCACGACCACCCACACTTATTACGATTCAGTTTAGTTCGTTACACGAAAGCTCCTTATAGAGTATCAACCTGCCTAAGCGAATATTTATAACAAGGGGTTGGTTGACGGTTTGCAATACGGTTGTTATAAACCAAAAAATCCGCGCCAGACCAACTGCTTCCCTCATTATAAAACAATAAGTATAGAAGTCAGAGTTAATTACTCTCTAACCACTACACTTTTATGGTACTAAAAAATGTGGCAAACTTTTTTAAAAACTTTTTGTTTTCACTATGTACTTGGAGTCAAAAAAAACTGATTGAAAAAAATGTGGCATATTTTCTCAAAAATTTTCTTTTCACTATATACTTGGAGTCAAAAATTGCTGATGGCAAAAAACTGAAATAATTTTTTTCTCATAAATTGACTGCAGGAACTGATAGCCGTGCATGGAAAGCATAACAAAAGGCACCAATCTCCAGACATATATCTGAAAATCAGTGCCTTCCGTCGCCAAAATAGGCAACGCCACTATTTGGCGAAAGTAACAGGATACGCCTAAGGTTGCACGAATCTTAGGCGACAACACCGCTGACCAGCCAGGCTGTTCACTTTAGTGTATCCCCTAAAACCCCAATATTGGTCCTTAGTCACTTCTGGTCACGATGACCAGAAGTGTCCTGAAATGTCCGCTTCCACTTTTGGTCATCGTGACCAAAAGTGCATAAAAAATACCAGTGAAACTACAAAACTGTAATCTCACTGGTATGTGTAATGTTCACTTATTCTGTTGGATTAACCCCCAAACTCCATCTTCCACTAAGTCATTATATTCCACGTAATAGATTAACTTTTTTTATTTGCCCACTTATAAATTATGAACCCTAAATACAAGCTCTCTTTTTTCTTTCTTTACACCACTAGGATACGTCCATGTCAAAATACCAAAAGGACCTTTTTCCCGTACACGTTTTTCTAATTCATCAATATACTCTTTTACTGTATATATTTTTATTCGGGTGCGATTATCATTATCTCTACATAATATGTATTGAGCAACTTGTTTTTCATCCGTTTCATATCCTTTCCCCGAAAAAGCCAATTCGTATAGTTTTTCCAAATACGGTTTCATTAGCACTGTCAATTCATTATACTTATTGATATTCCTTTTTCTCAAGTTCTTGGGTCCCCCCTCTATTTGAGCCAATTCTATAAGATTTTTCAATTTTTTATCAGTAATTTTCAATAACTTACAAAGCCTATCAGCTCTTAACTGCTGTACATCAAAAACTTTGCTATAGGTCGCTTTGCAACTAAGTGTAAAAAATGTCTCTGAGCCATTCTTCATCTTTATTACTGCAACAACATCTGTCTTAGGCTTTCCACCATATTTTGTTTTTCCTATTACTTTTTCGTCACATGTTGCTGTTATCGACTCTATATCTGTAGCAGCAATCCCCACTTTACTCATAATAAGTTCATACAACAGATAATTCTTACCCGTCATACTTCTCTGATTGCTGGACCACTTTATCAAATTTGACTTATTTTGCAATGTTCTTGCAGTACATATTTCAAATCCTTTTCCTCTTTTATTCGCCGCTCTTCCACCTTTAAATGGATACTGCCTATCCTCTGCTAACTGCAAAACTTCCGACTGACTTATTGCTCCATCAATCGGCACATCAATTAA
This sequence comes from Lachnospiraceae bacterium, assembly GCA_017521195.1. GTDB lineage: Bacteria > Bacillota > Clostridia > Lachnospirales > Lachnospiraceae > SFDP01. The sequence goes on along the minus strand of JAFXGP010000074.1, from coordinate 58,950 downwards.
TCCACTATTCTTTTTTTGATTCCACCGTTCAAATTTCCCCCACGCATCCTTTTCTTCAAGAATGATATTATCCGGATAAACCACATAACACTTTTCAACTTTATCTTTTGAAATTTTCTTTGTTTGCATAAAATTCCAGTATAAAATTCGTATTCTATCAGATATCGATGTCGTGCTATGTAAGAGCCAGATTTTCCCATCATCAAATTCTAAAAAACGCTCCTGCTGTACATCTGCCATTTTAATTTTATCAATGTCTATTCCCAATTCACTTAACGATTTCCTGGCATCATTCTTTATCGTACCATTCTCACTCAGTTCATTGATGATTTCATCTAATGCGTTTCCTGCATCATCTCCTCTACGTTTATTCTTACTCTGATTAATATCTTTTGCCATTCTATTCCTCCAAAGCTTTTTTCAAAAAAAACTTAATACCCATTATTATCGCGGTTTCTTCCATATACAAACTTTCTTAAGTTCAAATTGATAGCGATTTTATGCGTCCTGACATAAAGATGAGTACAATCAAAACAAATATGTTTATATCCTATAAATTAAATATATTGAGGACTAAATAAATAAACCCTCATTACCCAAACGCTCTCTTATCAACATAATCTGTCTTGCCTGAGATGAAGTTGGAAATTTAGGAATTGTATCCTCAAAACGAGTCGCTTGCAGTAGAATACTCTCATCTTTTGAACCCAATATACCTTTTTCCTTTGCTTGTACAATTAAATTTTTCCAATACTGTGCTCCCAATTTTACAACTTCAATCTCTACAGCTACTTTATTAACTTCTTTTTGTTCCTTTCTAGCGCTGGCTTCAACTTCTTTAATCAGCTCTGCAGGAACCAAATCTTGAATAAATTCCGCAGTTAACTCTATTTTCTGTTCGCGAAATCTTGCCCACGTCTTTGCATCCCTTGCATAATCCCTTACAATTATTCCATGGGAATCTAATAAGAATTCATGCGCCATTTTCGATACAATCTCTATCTCATGCACAAATGATGGATAAATGTCTTGCTTTTGCCATATTAGTTCATAATCTATCGATTTATCTGTCGGAACAGCATCTAAAATCTTTGCAATTGTATACGGTACAATTTGAGCCTTATTTCCACCTTTAGGATACCATGGTTGCTTATTAACAATCGCATCCGTCCGTTTATATATGATAGCAGCGCAAACAACCTTTTTATAATACTGTTCGTTAAAATACTCTCTATGCTCTTGGTATTCCTTATCGATTTTCTCCGCAAAAGGCTTAATGATCTTAGAGCTACCATATGCAACTGCATCAGGATGACATTCTAAAATCATCATATACTTAGCCAATTCATCCTTAGTAATTTTCTGCTGTTTCGGATACTTTTGCTTGAATTTATCCCGTTCCGATTTTGACATTTTAAACTGTTCTTGATCATACTTCCCCCTCGAACGTTCATAATACCATATTGTCGAATATGGAGAACCATTAACCGGAGGCGCAATACATTTTCTTGATAATTTCTCCATAGTGATATGGAAAGGACTATTAGAGAAAAAGTCCGCATCTTTCACAGACGTTTGTTTATTTGCATAACGTGCAATTCTTTCCACCAATTGACTATATATTTCCTCTTTTTCGTCCATATTCTCTACCGGCTTTATTACCGTCAATTTCATTGGCACGAAAATCCCATCTAAAGAAACATTATCTTTTCTAATAATTGCACTAGCCAAAGATGCTGTTGTTTGTCCACCGTTTATTATTTGAAAATTCTCGATCCAAATAATATTTCTTTTAGTTCCATCTAAACGAATGCCTGTCGCTGTTGCAGCAATTCCGTTATTATATGTAAAGAACTTTTTCGGTTCCTTAATAATTGTATTTCTAATCCCCGAATTGACCGCTTTCTTTATTCCCAAAAATGCTCGAATATTTCCTTCCAAAAGCCGACTACCGTATTTTAAGTATACATCTGCTAAAAATTTACCTGGAACAATAGAAAGATACGCATCATAGTCTAAATTGTTCCCAACTTCAGCCTTTAATGTGGGTATTCCGTCACAGCTAAATTCATTAACATCTATCAAGATAGGTTCAGTATTCTCAGCTTCTATAACCTCATAATACCTTTCCATAGTCCAAACATGTAATTCTGCCGGTCTTTCATTGTAATCTTCCTGTTTTAGATCCTTAACTGTGTTACTTAATTTCGCATTTGTGATCACAAAAAATTTATACTTCAAAACACTACTACTAAATAAATTTGTACCTGTCCGCCTTTTAATCTCCTTTGCAACATCAATTATTGAATCAGAATCATCACAATAAGATTTCAAATCTCCCCAATACAGTTCATCTAAAAAGTTGGTCATTCGTTTGTATAATTGCGCCAATTGAGTCACACCCAAATTAGCTGGCTCATATACATCCTGAAAATCACTTATTAGCAGCACCAGAGATCCATCCGCTTCATCAAATCCATATGCATTAAATTGCATAATAGATTTATTTGGACGTCTCTTCCAAAAAAACAAAGGAAAAATATCCTGTAATTCCCCGCAGTTCTGCAAAATTTCGATTGAACGTTCAATAAAAATATCTTCTGTATCAGTATGATTTAACGACGCGTCCATTCTTAATTCATCAATGAATTCCATTCTAAACTCATCAATATTCATATACCTACCCCACTATATGTTTCTTCAGTAAACCAAGATTCAAGTGATACTCTGCCTTAACAACTTCATCACAAACGTTATTATGAGTCAATTTAGGAAAATCTACATCAACTAAATACTTGCTTTTTTCGCAAACCTTATAACGGACTGAATCATAATATTCATGAAACGCAAAGCCTTGCTTTGATACTTCCTCAATAAAGTATTGTCGTGCACTATCCGTCATCATACTTTCATATACTTTTTTAACAAGTTGATTCAAACTAATTCCGTTAGATTCTGCACTTACTTTCTCTAATTGATAAACAATAAGATACCCCTTGTCGCTACTTTCTAATTGTTCTAAAGAAGATATTTTCACTGTAGTTTTGCCGACAGAAATAGCTTTCACCTCATACCATAAATTATTTACATAAAAATCTTTATGTGTTAATTCTTGACCTGTCCAACTTTTTGCGGCAACCTCTTCACCATATGTTGGAATCAGTTCATTCTGTAAGAATAGAATTTCTGCGATCAATCCCATTATTCTCTCATTTGTCAAATAATCTTTTGAACAATTCTGGAACATTCCTTTCCAACGGGCGAAATTCCTTATTACCTTTATGTAGCCTTCTTGTGCATCAGATGCCTCTCTAGACATTGTAACCATATCCTCAACAAAAGTGTAAAACTGATTACTATACGAATCTCCCATTAGCGAAAACACTATTGCTTTAATTTCACCTTTTGAGAACTGTTGTATCTGGACAAACTTAGTACCTTCAATCTTTTGAACATTAAATTTTCCTCGTAATTTAAGTGCTTTGTGTCCATTAGAATCAAGTCCTATATTCCAATCAAGCGGGTGGTCAGAATCTGCGCGAACATAAAACTCGTTACTTGTAAAACTTTCAAATCGACTTTTGTATTCATTCATCATTCTTCAAAGCTCTCTTCCTCGTCCTCTTTTTGAAGTGCATAGATTTTTGTAACCTTATACTTATGTGCCTCTCCCTTTTCGCCACAGTTGGGTATACCGATAGCCAAGCCTACCCAACCTAATGGATGTTCTTCAAAAATTTGATTATCGGTATTTGGCACTTGCAAATAATACACATAAATTGTAGGAGTACGTTTTGTCATATGTTCAAACCATGTACTAGCAGGAAAATCTTTTGGTTCCGTCTTTTCAAACGGAACTTTTTTATCTTCTAAATACTTCTTACAATATGATGACATAGCTTCCGACATCAATCTTTGTGTTTCATCTTCCTCACATATTAATCCTAATAATGCATCTGAAGGTGTAGTTAATTTACCTCTGTGACCTATCACAATTCTGTCTTCGTCGTTCTTGTCAATATGAGAAGTTCTTAATACTGCATGTATTCCGGGCATATCTGGAATCATAGAATTGTTCTTTTGTCCTTCAACAATCACTATATCCCACTTGTTTAATATTGCATTATTAACATCATCTAAAAAGTTACCCATATCATGCATGTTCATCTTTACATTAGATTCATGTATTTTCACTTTTTTCAATAGTGAAATAATATCTGCTTTAGGTACATCAGAGACAACCCAGCATCCTTTGTCTGAATCCTTTATTGGATTAACTCCCTGCTTTTCTATAGTTTCAACAATTGCGTTCCAGTTTTTAACATTAGCAGAATAATCAGAAGAAATAAAATGCGTCTCAAGAAAACAACCATAATATGTGATATATTCCTCTTCATCACTCGCTGTCTTCATTTTATTGGGAGCCGTTATCCTTAATTCCTTACTATCATTACGCACTCTAAGTCCAAAATCTCTCGGTGTTGATTTTCGTTCCCTCATAATATGAAGATCACGTTTTAGCAAATCTACTGATTTGGCAATTTCAGAATACCACTCCACTGATTTTCTTCCACACCAAATCCTAAAAACTTCATCATAATTAAACCTATATCCGAACCACCTTCCCATCTGAAGTAGCACATCATAAGTTGCTGTATTTCTAAAGAAATAGCTTACCAAGAGTCCTTCAATTGTAATTCCTCTGGATAACGAAAGACCTCCAATAGCAATCACTCTCAAGTCTGGATTTTTTTCATAATCAAGTTTATCGGCTTCTTTCGAACTGTTAACAATCATTATTTGAATATTCTCACAAGAATCCAGTAATTGTCCTCTTATCTCATCCCAAGAATATGGCAGCATAGCATAATTTTCTTGCCAAAGCCGATATAATTCAGCCAATTCAGGAATAAGTAGATTTTTATTCATATCGGCAGAAAGGTCAAACTTGATCTTTCTATATATATTCTGGAAAATACTTTCCACTTCTCCCTTTATATATTTGTGAACGTCCTTAAACCTTGAAATATTGATTAACATTCCTCTAGGCTCTTTTTCATCACCCTTTAAATCACGGATGGCATTCGCTAACAAAAATACATAGATTGCCTGTGTAAGGCTATATGGCAACTCTCCTGCCCAATCCTTTTTATGTTTTGCATAAAAAGGATACTTATCATGTATTGTCATACCCGCATCTTCAATATATCTTAAAGACTCATGATACTGACCTTCTTCGTAAAAAATCTTTGATGCCCCTATATATTGCTCTGGAGTCGGTAAAACATAAATAAAATTTTCAGGAAAAAGCTCATCTGGAACATCCGGATCTATAAATATATTAGCAAACGGTGTCGCTGTGAATCCTACATATGATTTTTGAGCGAACAAATTTAGCAATTTGCGAATTGATTCATTTACCTTGGTAGGATTCTCATCCTCATTGTTGGTATTAATTGATGCATTATCTGCTTCATCATCAATCATTAACATCGGATATGTAATCTTTCCTACTTTTTCATCAAGATTTAGCTTGCAAAGCCAATCATACAGCTTCCCAAGCACTTTAACATTCTTCTTAACAATACATAAAACAACTTTACTATTTTCAAGAGAAGTCATAATCTTGTCTTTGTTCCCGACAAAATCATCTTCCCGGGAAGTTAATGCTGTAACTAACAACGGTCTCCCATCCCTACCCACACCAACTCGAATAGATTTATTAGTTTCTATACTTTTAGAAATATCGAATCCTACAAATCCTTCCTCTACTCTTCTTTGTGTTTGATAGCGTAAATTTTCCGTTGTACCAGTAAGTAAAATAATAACTTTATATCCTGCATCTGCCGCTTTACATATATATCCTATGTAGGTTGAAGTCTTTCCTGATTGAACATCACCAAGAATCAATCCCCTTCGATTAAACGAACTCGTACTTTGCGGATCGCCAATCAAATTCATCAAATCCTTTAGCATATTAAAATCAAGTTTATTAATCGCAGATAAACTTAACGATGAACTATCTTTTAAATACTCTCTATATCTACTCCAGAAAGCATCCTCCAAATCACCTGCCGCACTTCTTTCAGTATACCAATCATAATGCTCATAATCGTCTGTCAAGCATACACCGTCATCCTGTTTCGCAAGAAAATTGTATTTTGCCAATGAAGTAATCCTATCTATCTCTTCCGGTGTCAGAGCAAATTTAGGTTTTGTTATACACACTTGCTCAATTATAGAATTTAACATATCCTCATCAACTTCTTTATCCTCAGACTTCTGAAATTCGTACATAGTCCCTATATATTCAAGACTTTTTCTTATGTATTCAAGGTTCATAAGAACTCCTCCTGTATTCTTGATTTTAATTCTTGATATTTACAATAAGGCTCTGATTTAAATAGCTTATCGATATCTTCTACCGTCACTGTTCCTTCCATACTCTTTTTTACTGAAAGCAAATATTCTGCATCTGACAATATTTCAGCTTTTCTTTGCGTATCTGCATCATCATTTATCAGATCGTCCGACATATCAATATATATTTGTTGATATGGTATAGCTTCTTCAATTTGATGAAGCATCATTTCTATTTTTGCCAATGTACTATCACTTATTTCTTCCCCTTGAAGAAATTCAAAAGCTGCCGAACTACGATTAATTCGATAAATATATTTTCCTCTATCCTCTACTCTGTCCCAGATATAAGAATACTCATCTGCAATATTTTCTATCCTGCCTCTGTGTTTCTGGCTCTTTACTGCCAATCCCATAGCTTCTTCAACAGCTTTTCGAATTTGATTTGAAATCTGCTTCGGTATAGTAGCATTTTGTTTCTTAATATCTATTTCCCAAATATCATCAAGAGTATTTGGTATATCCACTAAAATCCTGGCATTCTTAGTAAGTTCATTTTTAGCAATGCCAAACCAGGTACCATGTATTATCAGCCGTCTATTCCTATATATATAAAACCCCTGCTTTGTTCTTAGATTCTCTATACCTCCCAGTAGTTTTCTATCTTGTGAAGATAAATCCTTCTGAAAAGGAAGCACATATGGAATAATCGTCACTTTTCTCTCTATCCCCTGCGAATCTTTTACCGGCAAAACAATTTTTTTCCTACGATTTGTTTTTCGATGATTCTCCAAAAAAGGATCTTTTCCCCTTAATTCGAAATTATTGATTCTAATCGACAGTTCTTTTGAATTAATAAATCTGTGAAAAATTAATGATAAGTAGTCTTCGCATCTACTTTTATGTAAATCTAAAGAGCTGAAAACATCTCCCGTAGATTTGAAAATCACATCAAAATTTTCCCATAAAACAATTGTTCCAGCAGCTTTATCATCCAAATAAGAAATGCAAGGCAACTTTTGGATTTCTTCCAAATCTAACTGTAACAAATCCCAGTCTTTGGTCTTTTTTACATAATCCAAATCCCAACAATATGCAGAAACACTCGCATTGCTCTTACTAACAACTGTAAGTTTTCTGCACTGAGACAGAGACGCTGTTTTCAATCCTAGGCCAAATCTCCCCAAATCGTTTTCGGTTCTTTCTTTATTAGGGTCACTACTTCCATAACGCATTGCCTGAAACAAACACTCAGAATCCATCCCCTCTCCATCATCACAAATTGCCACAAAACAATTGGTTGGCTCACTCGGGAAATATATCTGCACATTTCTTGCATGAACCCCTATACTATTATCAACTATATCAGCAACCGCAGACTCAAAAGAATACCCCATAGCCCGCATTGATTCCATTAACACATTTGCCTTCGATGGATTATTAATTGGTTTTGCCATAATACCCCCATGTAAATTAAATCATTTTTCCTTTAAGTTGAATACGTTTTCCCTTTCCCCCTGACGGATAAGTCCATTGGAAAGGCGTACCTAATTGTCCTGTAATACCTTGTTTATCATATTCCAGTATATAATCTTCAATCGCTGCTATATTATAAGAATTAGTTGACTCATCTACCGTAATAATATGCGATGCCCATTGAACAGTCGGCTCTCCTTCTCCTCCTATTCCTCCTAAAACCCATTTACATAAGGCATCACGATAACCGGTTAATCTTCTTTGGAGTCGCTCTGCCTGCTCTTCCCCCATCGCTCTTACGCCACCTGCGTTTTGAAATTCCACCAATAATTCTTTGAGCTCTGCATCATCAGGATTAAGAACCTTCGAAAATGCTTCCGCTGTATACTCGTGAACGCTAACACGTTCAGCAGAGCTACGCTTACAACTGAATGTGTATGTCTCTTTTCCGGATAAAAGTTCTATTTCTACCAACACATCTGTCTTAGGCATACCACCAGAGGGCAGTTTAGGAATATCACACGTAGCATAAATAGAAACCACCTCTTTGGAATTAACATGTAACGTCCTCATCACATCACAGTACAATGAGTACAAATATCCAACCGCTGTAGTAGAATCTTTTTTCCACTTATCTAAATTTTCCTTGTCATTTAATGCATCCACTAATTTTTCTTCAAAATGCAAACCTAATTTAGCATGTGCTTGTCCTGACTCCATCAAGCTTGTCGCTTTATGTTCTATCATCCGATACGCAACTTCAAATGGAACAACCCCATCCAATGCGGAATATATTTTTCTTTGAGCAATCTTTTCATGATAATTTCTAGCATTATTACTTTCTTTCGGGTCTAATCCATCTGGAACAACTACATATGCCTTTTTTACATACGCATTAAGCCTTTTTATATGTTCACTATGCCATTGCTGTTCTGTTATTCTATCCCTAATAGATGTTGTTGAATGTAAAATCCACTGCTCTCTGTCTTGAAACTCAATCAAAAACTGAAAATAAAATTGTTCTTCTTCATAGTCAGGATCTGCAATTCTATATTTCTTCTGAGACATTGAAATATATTTTTTCTCCTTCAACGCATCAATCATCCGTTCCAAAGAATTAATTCCTTTAGCCCCATGTTCATTCTTGTATGAGTTTTCGTTATCTACTCCCATGTATAACCTCCTAAAGCCACCATGAAATCCCCTTTCATGGTGGCACAGATATTAAATATTATGTGGCGGCAAACAATCTACAAACGAAGTTGCCATAGCATATGCTAACAATGGAGGAATAGCATCGCCTATTTGTTCATATCTATCTTGCTCTCTATCACCGTGGAACTGCACATACGGACCAGAAAACTGATACCAATCCGGGAAACTTTGTAATCTCGCAGCCTCTCTTGGTGTAATTGCTCTGTTCTGAGTCGGATGAAGTAACTCATCTAAACAATGTGATGTCACTGTATAACTTGGCTCTGTTTCTCTCAAACGTCTGTTTCTTGAGCCATAAAGTGTTTTAGGAAATACCTGTCTATATGTGAACTCTGGATATCCCGACACCTGACTATCAAGCAATCCTTGTTCTTCTAATCGTTTATATGCTTCCTTCATGCTTGAATTAGGCTCAATCGTCGAAAGCAATGCTTGTTTCCTAAGGATGTGTCCTGGCCCCTTATGGCTACTCAACGCTGTTCTGCCATACACACCTTCAAGATGACTAGGAACTCTACTATTCATTCCTTCAACCGCATCTACTCCTCGCATTAAGCGCACAAAAAATTGCTGATTCTGATTATTATACTGCTCTAACTCAACATACTCTGTTACATCTTGATTCAGTCCAACCGCAGGTAAATCACCAATTGCGTCTGCTACCGTCACATAAGGTGCGTTTGCATTCGGACCATGTGTTGGTATCGGGTAAGTAAACTGAACCCCCTCCTCATGTAAATCACTGCGAATTGCTACCAAAAATAATCTTTCTCTAGCTTGCGGTACACCATAATCACATGCCCTCAGCAAAACAGTATTTTGCGCCCTAGATGCCAACTGATAACTAGGCATTACATCTTGTCGTTCAAACGTGTTACAAATATGTTGGAATATCGCTCCTGCATTTCCTTCTTTATCAGGTTTTGAAAACATTCCCTTAACATTTTCAAACAAGATTGCCTTAGTATTTACTGTCCTTGAAATACGGATAATGTTATCAAATAAATCATCTCTTGCATCTCCTACTGTTCTTGTTCCAGCCATACTAAAACTCTCACAAGGAGCTCCTCCTGAGACAATATCTACTGTTTCATTTACAGAATCAATACCATATCGATGTAAAAGTAACTCTCTTATCATATGGTCATCAACAAGATTAATATCTCCATGTATCACAAGACTTCTCGTACTTTCACGCATAAACTGATTTAAATATTCTTCGTGTGCACCATCTTCTCTCATATATTCTGAAAGATGCATTACCTCCGCATTATGACTACCAGCATATGTTTCCACCGTAGTATCAGTCCATTCAACCGCAATCAAAGGTAAAATTCCTGCCCACTTAAAACCAGTACATAATCCACCGGGACCCGAAAAGAGGTCTATACTAACCAGACTATAATGCTCCGCTTTCATTCTTTCCAATAAACTGCTATTCATTGGTTTTCCCCCCTTTTTGATCCTCTTTTTCTTTTAAAACCCTGGACGCTTCCTTCAAAGCAGTCCTTCTTACAAATTCGCTGTATGAAGCATATGCCTCTTCATCAGCTGCACGTTTAAAAATTTCAAGCTCTTCTTCGCTCACACGAATGCTTATAGAAGTTGTTTTTCTCATTTTACTACCTCCTGTAGACATTCTACACCAAGTGTAGTGCATCGTCAATACATTGCCCGGCGACATAGGGCGACTATTCATTATCAAACTCATCTCTTTTCATCATAATATCAAAAATAGTTTCTTCTACTACCCTGACACAGCCATCAACATTTTTCTTTATCTCATCATCCCAAAAACGTATAACAGTCCACCCTTCAAATTTCAATTTCTTATTAATTTCATCGTCCCGTTCTCTATTACGTGTTATCTTTTTTATCCAAAAATCACCGTTACTGCCTTTTTCCAGCCGTGTCCGTAAAGCATCCCAATCCTTTCCGTGAAAAAACTCGCCATCACAAAAAATTGCTATCTTATACTTGGTTAACACTATGTCCGGTCTCCCTGGTAACTTTTTGTAATTTTTACGATAACGATATCCTTTTTCCCATAAAGCCTTTCGAAGTTTCACTTCAATTTTTGTATCTTTTCCTTTAATATTCTGCATGTTTTTATGGCGTTGTTCAGGTGTTAATCTATCCATTAGCGTGCCTCACTTCATATAATTCATAATTTTTTCCAAATTCACATTATCTATTAAAAATCATAGCACTTTCCTCGATATTAATCATCCTATATTATCTGATTTCACATTAATATTTTCTCTCAGTTTTTATATAAAAATAAACTACAACCCGTCCAATAAAACTCTCTTTACAATACAAAAGCTCAAATTCGAAATTCATCGAATTTGAGCTTTGCATTATTTAGCCCTTCTCTTAACAATTCTAAGACCTTTTCTTGCAGCAAATATTTTGGCATCATTCAAAGTCATATCATCCTTAAAACTGGATAAAATCTTCTGCTGTGATTCCGCTGTCCAATATATTTTTAATTTTTCCTTAGCTCGTGTTATCGCTGTATAGAATATATTGTGACTGATTAATTCATCCACTTCCTTCGTAATGATAATCTTCACTGATTTATATTCTAAACCTTGTGCTTTATGGATAGATACCGCATATGCAATCTGAAATGGAACATTTGTCTCCATATCCATTTCATCTCCGTCATCATCACCAGCCATTTTCTTTTTCACTGGAAATCTTACAACTGACTTTCCCGGATTTCTTTGTTCCAATAATCCAATTCCGGTTCCTGCCACTTGTATTCCATTGAGAACCTTATCAATTTCTATTGAAAAAAACACCTCATCTGAAGTTTCTTCAATATCTACAATACGCCCTTTTAGATTATTATACAGAACATTTTCATACATAGATGATTCATTAAATAATATCGGGTCCCCTATTTTGTAAAGCCACATTCCTAATGCTACTGCCCTACCCTTATTATCATTCTGTAAAAAACGATTGATATTATTAATACCATATAATCCTGCATAATTAAGACATAAAACAATTTCATCCTCTGGTTCTCTATCAAATATAGTTTCATCCAAGTCCGATGTATATCCGTTTGCATTAAGACATTCCGCTATATCATCTTTATAATTACGAACCTTTCCCCACAGTTCCAACAAATTTTCATTATCTGTTCTGTACGGTTTTGTAAGTTCAAATTGTGCTTTTATAGGCACAAAAGACCGTGCCAGGTTGAACCAGTTTCCAAATTGTATTGCTTCAATCTGGTATATGTCACCTACCAAAACAAGCAACTTGAAATTCCCATTCTTTAGAATCTCAACCATGTCCCTATTGCTAACCATACTGCATTCGTCAATAAACAAAACATCTGCTACAGGATACCTATTAAGATATTTCTTTATAGTCATAAACTGTGTATTTCCCGCTCTCACTTTTCTCCTTAAGTTTTCCACCGCAGGATGCGTGTTTGCCAAATACACTTTTGTACTGTCGTTCCAAAAGAGTGATATATGATTAATGAGTGTAGATTTTCCAGTTCCGGCAGCTCCATATATCATAGCAATTTTAGAGCTTTCGAACATGCATTTTAAAATCTCTCTTTTTTCATCACAATCAATTTCCTTAGGATTATCTGTCATCCATACATCTACAGACGCTTTATAATTATCAATTCCTTCCTCTGCCAATCCGATTAATTTCTGAATAATAGAATATGTATCGGTTTCATATCCTTTTACAAAGATATTTTTTCCTAACATCTCCAGCTTTCTACTTTCACGATGTTTCGAATATAATTTACCGTTATATTTCACTCGTAGCTCTTCTATATTTTCAAAACCTTCTAATTCCTCAATATCGGTGTATAACTTACCATATGAATCCGCATTCACAGTGATTCTATGAGCCATAATTTCATCTTCATGACCTTTTGCTCCTATACAATCTAATAAATCATATATAGATGGATTGTGCCCTACCAGCGACGAATTAAATGGTATCTCTTCGAATGGCAGTGCTTTAATATCTATATATAAACCTCGTATTCTATAATTCTCTTCGTCAGATAATTGCAATTTGATAATCTTATTATTTAATCCATACAGTAAATACCGAACCGTATTACTTCCTTTTTTTCTATATCTAACCCATTGACGAGCTTCATCAAACACTGGAGATAAAACAATGCTTCGTGCGTTACGAGTTATTTGACCTTTAAACCTTTCATAAAAGCTATCAGAAGCCTCCAATATCTCGACCAAATTCAAGCCCGTTTTTGTTAAATAATTCATCAATCCGATATATTCTGATAGATCACTACGCACATCAATTCGGATATTGAAAAGCCTTGCAAAATTCTTTAATTCACATGGCCTAATAGAAGCACTCCACGCCACCAAAATCTTCACTGGCATGAACTTCCCTTCTATTTCAATAATATCATCGTCTACTCCGATTTTAATAGCATAATTTGTTGTTATCTTATTCTTAGAGAACACAACTAAACGATTGAACTTACTAGATTCATCATTAGCAGGAATTAACGTGTTTTCATAATAAACTCGCTTGTTCACAAAGAAAGCTTTTACTTTCTGAACATAAAATTTTTCACTACGTTTTTCGTAATCACCTGCATATCTCGGAACTTCCAGTTTCTCTACAATTTTCTCATAGTATTCCTGTAATGTCCTATCTAAATCAATCGGGAATTCCTCTAAATTATGCAATATCTCCATATTATATCGCGCTTGCATGAATATTTTTATTTGTAGTAGATATTCATAATATTTAAGCACAAGCCTCTCTGCCCCATCGTTGTCTGGAGTATAATGCGATCTTGAATCCTGCAAGAAACCATGGAACTGTCTCAAAAAATAAAACTCATTACTTGTTTTAAGATGCTCTATTGCTTCCCCTGTAGTAGACCGTTGCACCGTTTTATCAGGATATATATCTAAATATATTTTAATAGCAATATGCTCAACAAGGTTTCTAAAATAACTCAACATATTTTGAGCAACCTTATCTCTTGATTTAAAAGTCAAATCATCAATATTGTCACATATAGCCTGATTATCGGCTTTTATCATTTCATCCATGGTTTTCATATTATATTTCCTCCTCTTCTGTATACTTCAGAAACATAGACTTACATTCTACGAATACGCTCTACCACCACTCTAGAAATATTCTATATGTTGACTGCAGGGACCCGTAGCCATGCTTACAAGGCAATAAAGAACGACACCAACTTACAGACCATATCATATCCACAAATCAGTGCCTTGTGGGCAAGACAGCCTAGCATGGCTACCTCCTACAGTAAACATATATAAAATATTACCTTTCTGCACAATGCTACCTGATTGAGTAGGGTGGATGATGCGCAACTATTCCATTTCCAACAGTCCCTTTTACACTTTTTCTTGCATAAGTAGTATATTTGCTCCTACTTCCCGTTACTCTTTTCAATTCTTCCATATATACTTCAAACGACTTTAAATCTTTTTTTGCATTTGGCAGAAATAAAAATGGGAAGTATTGAATTGTCTCTGGCTCCATATCACATGCCCCTATAAGAATAATTCCATTCGTATATCCCTCATAATATGACATATCCCAGTAATTTCCAGCCTTATAAAAATCAGCAGTCATCTTTTCGTAACTTCTACCAACTCTCCCAATATAATCCGGACAATTATATTCACCAGTATTATAATTTTGTAAGAACCTCTCCCAAGCATGAATGACACCATCTTGATATGCCAATGTATAAATCGCACACGGAAACTCTGATAAATCTATTTCCGATACTTTTCCATGAAGCATCTCCATCGCTTCTAAAGCTGTTTCTATTAAAGGCAAAGTAGCACAATTCCTAATGGCTTCTTTCTCAATAAGCACATTCTTTAACTGGTGCAAAAAATATGTTCCTGATGTAATTATAGATGTACAATTTCGATAGTTTAAACGTTCCTGTAATGTATCATCCAATGTAACCATATAAATATGCGGATATAATTCCCCCATCTCGTTACGTAAATATTCCATAATTTGCGCAAAGTCCTCATCTCCAAATGAAAACCCAATGAATACTACGGTTTTTGTTGCAAGTATATTTTTTAGTGTTGCTCCTATAACACCATTTTGCAACTGCTTATAACATTTTTCGTAATCTTCAGAAGTAGCAATTACAGAACTCAAATTATCAATTGACCCATGTATTTTAAGAACAAATCTTGAACGTTCATCCCAAAAGGCAAAGTCTTCTGGAATTGTAATCGGAACTGCACCACAATACTGTTCAAAATATGTATCCCAGTTTGTAGTAATAATTGTATGAATCGGATGTATTTCCGCCAATTCACGATGAAATTGTGTCGCCTGCCGTTCGAGCTCCGCAAATGAATGTATATACTGAAATCTTCCTCTTATTTTTTTCAAAAGTTTCTTTCTACCATTCGGCTGATTGCAATACTGTTGCATAAGACTACTAAATGAAATTGAATTATCTTCAACTCCCAATTCTTCTTGAATTGACGAATAGAAAGAAAAAGGCAAAACATTTTTTCCCTCAGTACTAATACCCGCTCCACAAAAAAGTACAAGTTCCCCCTTAATGGCCGCCTCTATGATTTCATCTGGTAATTCAAACGGTTTATTATTTTTACAAATCGCACATTCACAATTCATTTTCATCTATCTCCTGCTGTAAATATAATCACTTTGTCTTTTTTAATATTTCTACAACTTCCTTCGGTGTCATCATACAAAGCCTCGCATAGTTTTGCTTCACAGCCTTCACCGGAGCCTGCTTATATATTTCTTCACTAGATTCCCTCGTGTAATAATGCCAATATCGATATATGTATCCAATCCAATAAATGCACTCAGAAGAATATATCTCATCATTCTCTTTAAATATATCTCTGGCATTCTCAATAACTTCATCAAACAAATACTCTTCTCCAAAGCATTGTTTGCAATTGTAGCTAGAATCTAATTCCTTTGCTGTTTCTGATTTCATAAATATTTTTACAAATTTCTCGCTGCCATATCCATTGGTAACTGATAACACAAATAGCCTGCCTTGGACATCACATAATTTTAAATCAAAATCTGTCATCCATTTCCTCCGTTGTTTTATACATCACTTTAGCAAAAATTCTTCATTAATTTTGCCTATGATAATAATCATAATCTTTAGCAAATCCATATAGTCCTGCATCTGTACATCTTCTTCCATCGGATATGTACTATGAATGTACTTGTTTCTTAAATCTTTTCCATTACTATATTCCGACCGGTTCAACATATAATTTAAATAATTAGTCTCTGGGACCGAAAACAACGTACTTTCCGTCCGTATATCATTTAAACCTTTCATTTCAGTTAATACAGGTTTATACTTCCCATAGTATTGAACACAAACAACATCATGCTTATACATGTCAGCTAATATTGCGACATATTCTCTGTTTAATCTCAGCACATCATTATTATCCACATACACAACGTTCTTTTCTATCAACCAATCGATCGATGGTAATTGATATTCAAAAAAATCTGAACGTCTCATCTCCTCTGACATGATAAGCAAACAGAATGAATTATATGTGCTTTTTGTTTTTTCTGTATATGTAATGGTGGATTGATCAGAGAACAACAAATGCATTTTGTTATGCATGTCCGTGCTTTCTGCATAAGCATACTTTTCCTTCAGAAAACTTGGTACTGTACCCAAAACAATATGTTCTGATGACATTTCCAACAACTCTCTGTCTATTTGACCATCCTCAACATACATTCGATACTGTTTCAAAACTCCATCCATCTCAGACGAAATATTTTTACACTTATCCAACCAACTTGCATCATTCTTAGACGGATTATAAACAAATCCGTCTGCACCAAATTCCTCTTTTAAATACTCTTCAAAAAACCATTTTATTACTAATTCAAGACCAATGTTGTTTTTTTGTAAAAAGTTATAATATGCATTCATTTGAAGAGTGCTTGTCATATTACACATATTAAAGGATGTCCCCCTAATATATTCTCTTTTTCCTTTCATACCTATATGTTTTTCGAATACTCCCATTTGAGACTCTACCGCAACAAATGTACATCTCCAAAACATATCAAAATACTCAAACACAAATTTAAAGTTATTTAAAATAGTAGGATAATCCAGATTTTCCTCCAACCATTTAATACCATATGTGTATTTACTAATCAAACCTTCTGTGCTATGTCTCACTCCTTCTGGTATATCTCCAAAGGAAATTTCCACACCATAATTTATACCTGCACCACTTCTTTGATTATTTTCCCAATACTTATGATATGCTTTCTTTGCAGACAACTTAAGCTTATCACTAACCGGACACTCTTTTGTGCTATTGTAAATCATTATCAAATGCAAATAATTAGGATTCGGGTTTTCACTTTCAACATATTTCTTTAAGATTTCTTCATATTCACTTGGTAGTAACTCTTTCGGAAAATAATATCGTATTTTCTCGCCTGCTTCCAAAAAATTATGTGCAATCAATTCCGCTGTCTGTTCTGAAACTCTTAAAACACTCGATAACTCTTGACCAAAGAAATCAACAATTCGTTTATGCTTTAATATTACCCATAATGTGGGATCATTTTCTTCCAGAAACCGTTTGAATGTGTCCTTATTAATTCTTTCATAAACCTTAAACTTTTCTATTAACATCCAAAAATCTTCTAAATAAGAAATACATACGCCTTCTTCGATTTGAATAAAGTTACCACTACTAATCTCGCGAAAAAATTTCGCACATAACTTCATCAGCAATGGAGACTTGGCTTTGTATCTATTATATGTATTTTCATCCCATTTTCTTAGGCGTACTTCTGTATCTAGCAATTGGGCAATATTAAACAATTCAATTGCTTCATTTACATTTTCCACTTTAGTCTCAGAAGAAAAACCTTGTAATTTTTCTTCCGAATCCTCTAATCCCATCCTATACTCATATCATTTTTCCCATAGCATTTTATTCCATCATAATCTGGCCGCAAATCACATTACCTCTTCTTCGTTTACCTTTATATTATCTTTTAACATAAAGTTTGCCAAATAATCTTTTAAATCTTTTACACTCACATTCCGCTATTTCTGCACGATTATTTGCCTTATTAACATCACTTCTCAAATGATTATTAGTTTCTCGTAAATCAATAATCTGATTATCTTTATCTTGAATTTTTGACCGTTCCGCTTGCAAATCACCCTTCAGTCTCTCATTCTCTTTCTTCAGATTAATATGCTCATCCAAAATGGTCCCCCACATGTCTTTCTTCTATCGTCCACTCCATTCTATCCTCTATATGAATCTCTTCTACATCATCAAATCCTTGTCCTCCATCTTTTCTAGGTGTAATGAAGGCATTACATCCTGTTATCGGATAATTACTACATCCTAATGCAATGTTCCATGTATTATTTATATTACCAAGTTTTTTCTTAACCCATGGCTTATATCTAAAAACCAAGAAACCATCACATAATGGACATTTCGCTATGTCTGTTCTTTTGAATCTATAATGTTTATCTCTAGTTCGTGTCTTTTCTTCAATTTCTCTTACTTCCTTTAGGTTCTCTTCATGTTCGTTTTCTCTTCCCACGGACGCCGCTTCAATCCTCTCAAGTTGTTTGCACAATTCATCAAAATTTAGTGTTTCTTTACTTTCAGAAAACAACAGACAAAGTCCTTTCAACAGATTGTCTTTTCCTAAAACATAATCATTAGGATACTGACTTCTTAAACCACAATTCGAATACTCTAATAGAAACTCTACAGTTATTACTCTTTCCCTTGGAATACCAAAACAAGAACAGAAAACTTGCTTATGATAATGGTTTTGTACAATAGGATTATCCGTTGTGTCACCACTCAAAAGAGTCCATGGGACTTCACTATAATCCGTATGAACATAATTAGCAGCTTTGGTTTCTCCAATGATAATCTTATCATCTGTCACAATAATATGATCAATTTCTGCTGTTCTTTTGCCATACACTGAATAAAAATCCAAAATAACATGATTAAAAACTCTAACTGTTTTTCCCACAAATTTGGAAGCTTTCTCTATAACATCTCTGACATACGCTTCACCTTAGGTTCCTTTCTCAATATTGCTTTGTGCTTCTGCCATATTTACCTCCACCTAAAGTTTTCATCTCTCGTGCTCTTAATTAGACGTTTTTAATAGTACACTTTAAAATCCCTACTAAATCTTTTAATTTGCTCTACATACTGTTCTAAATCTCTCTTAACACCATATTCAAATGTATTTATCTTTTCATTCTGTGGGGCACTTTTAACTTTATCATCAAAATACTTCTTAAAAGTTTCTGCATTATATGGAAGGACCTCGATGTCACCTGTAATAAAATTTCCAACAAAAACTGTAGCTTTAAATTGCAAGCTTTCCATTGTCTCACGTTCCCATGAAGTCAATAAATTCCCATAGCCTTCTAAGACCTTTGTACTCGCTTTTTTTATTTCGTATGCATTATATACGTATGATGTAAACAAACTTACAGAATCCTCTATTGGCAGATATTCCATCAAGAGCTCCTCTTGCTTTTTCACGGCCACTAACACTTCATATAATGCAAATTTTTTAATTTGACTAATCTCTTCATATCTCTTTTTTTTGAATCCTATTGCCAAAACAAGTAGCGCCATAGAAACCACGAGCATAGTAGAAAAGATGTATGTAAATATTTCTTTGATACGCACAATATCTAATACAAAATTAAAGGTGATCAAATCTTTAATCGATACTTCTGTATTAACTCCAATTAAACCCATGACACTGACAAATAGTGCCACAACACAAATTCTTACATAAAATTTTGAACGCTTCATGTAATTATCTCCAATCTGTAAATCCAATTCTTTCTGTAATTTATCTAGATTATTTTTCAGTTCTTTGTTTGTTAAACTAATTACGATTGTTTTATGCATATTTGATCTAATCTTAGATAGCTTGTGTAAGTTTATTCCTGCAAAAAACACAAGGCTAACCTTCATCTTGCGTTTTTCTTTAGCTGTTCCTTTTACGTGTATAAATATTTGTTCATAAACATTATATATAGCCAATCCATATACAACAGGCAAATTCAAAACCAACAAAATAAGAGGTAATACAAACACTATTAATGTATCTATAGAAAAGAAATCTTGTGGAAAGCGTACTAAATTGTATATTGCGTATACAAATGAAAGCATTCCTAACAAGGTTAAAACACC
The DNA here is from genome assembly GCA_017521195.1 of Lachnospiraceae bacterium. Taxonomy (GTDB): domain Bacteria; phylum Bacillota; class Clostridia; order Lachnospirales; family Lachnospiraceae; genus SFDP01. Next base: position 38,623 of record JAFXGP010000074.1, on the reverse strand, counting down.
CTGCAGAAAACTTTTTGCCGGCTTATTTTTCCTTTCCCTTTCAGCAACCGCGTATAATGCTGAAATAAATATCAGCAATGGAACAAGCAATATTTCCACCCACAAATCAAACGTCCAAAATCCTATTAGAAACTCTACTGCAACAGAAATAGCTATGTTATCTTTTATCAATTTTCTAAAAAAGTGTGCATCCTTAGCTTCTTCAATGGCTTTAGCAAATACGGGCAATTCCACAAACATAACCCAAAAAATTGTATCCTTTACCAATTTCGGACTCCAAACTTCTATTTTATATAAGCCATATATAACAAGACACAGGAAAGATATAAAAACAAAATAGAAAATAACGAACTTCTTGCAAAAAAGAATTGGAATAACTGACTTGAAAAACTCTTTTCCTGCCTTAGTAAATATTAATATTGTTACAGCTATAATAACCCAAAATGCAATTGCAATCTCTCGATTATTAAATACACCCTGAATAAATTCCATGTTCGTCCTTTCGTATCTCTTACAAATCTTGTTACCCTTAATATTATATCATGCATGCAAAGCTAAACATAATTTTATTAGACTATATTTTTTCGGCTATCCCTAAGTAACACTTAGAAATAGCCGATTTCACTTTTCATTTTCACCCACCATGTCACAACTCAAAACCTTAAAAAATAGTCTTATGCCAGTCTTAAAAATTTTCGTTTTTATCTCTACAACCCTTGTGTTTACTGGATTCTTTCGAAGCATCTGCATAATTGCCGTGGCATTACTCCTTCAATACTTATTCACACACCACTCATCCCGACTTCCGCCGACAATTCTCTCTAAATTATGCTATTTTTCCACAAAAATAGCAAAGGTCCACTGTTCCTTTGCTATTACCTATAGTTCCTATTTAAAATAATTATACAACCACTATAATTCATCGTATTTCTTTGCACTATCCCTTGCTTTTTCCACCGGATATTTTTCTCCATTGCGTTTCATTTTCACCTGTACAATTTCATCCATATCCAGTCCGCATCTATCAGCCATTAAAATACAATAACACAATACATCAGCTAATTCTTCCTTAATCTTATCCTGCTTCCCTTCACACACTGTATCAGAACAACTCCACTGAAACACTTCCAATAGTTCTGCTGCCTCCAGGCTCAATGCATCTTCCGACTTCTTCACCCATAGTATTTCTTCTAAATAATTATATCGCTATAACTTTTCTTATTAATTATCAAACAATCAATTCACAAAGAACACCTTGCGGCAATATATACTTAACAATACCGGTAGCTTTATCTCCAATTTTATCATATAATCTTCCGGCACTCATGCTTTCTCCCTGTACTGTAAACGGACTATTCGCAACATAACCCACAAGTCCCAATCCATCCATTTCTACTTTAATAGCTTCTTTATCAATTTCGTTGTCCGGTTCTTTCACTAATTTCACTTCCATTTTAGGTTCAAAATATTCTTGTCCGTAATAATGCTTAGTACCCGTAATTGTAAAATAAACTTTTTCCATATCGTTTTCCCCCATTTATTTTCTGATTTTTTAAATAAAAAATATGTTTATTAGATGACAACCTCTTTATGGTATCACCACTACCATCTATGTCTTCGTCCCCTTCTACCCTGACGTCCTCTTCCATTGGATTTATTCATATCCAGTGCCATCTTTATTCCTGCTAAAGCTACGATTGGTCCAAAAATAATACAAAAAATTATATACATGATTGTTCTCCTTTCAATTCTTGTTACAAATAAAATAGGAATTAGTTAGAATTTCTTCTTCCTAATTCCAATTATACTCATGTTGTGTCCAATAAAACTCTCTTGTTTTTTTAACGCATAATCCGTTCCCACCAACAAATTACCGCAAAATCGTACTTAATTCAAATTTCTTAACTTCCTGTAAAATGTTGACTTAGAACCAATCTTCGTCCTTCTCATGGCTTCCTCTACCGTAATCATCCCATCCTTCAATTCCCGATTCACCTGCTGAAGCACTTTTTCATCTACCTCTATTGGCTTTCTACCAGTGTATTTCCCATTCTTCTTAGCATGTTCAATACCATCTCGTCTATTAGCTGCATGTTCACGTCTAGTAATCATTCTTTGAGTTACAACAATCGGAACCATCGCAGCTCGTGTCATTGCATCAACTAATATCTGACCACTTTGACTAATGATATCAACACCATTCGTTACTACTGTAAATATTCCATCTGTAAATCCTGCTGAGGTATCTGCGATTGCTTCCATAGAATCCACAATAATCTTATCGCCATATTGAAGTGCAGATAACATTCCTGTTGTAAATTCTTCTACAACTTGTGACATACGTCTTCTTTCCACAATCAGATTATCATTCGCCGCACGCATTGTTGTTCTAAGCAACCATTCAAACCGATCATAATAATCCAAGCCAACTGATTCAAGAATCTCCCATAAATCTTCTCTATTTTCAGATGGTGTCCTTTCCGCAATAAAAGTCGGAATATAATTCACCCTATAATACCTTTCTAATCGAAGGTCCATATCAATCCCTGGTATTCCCTGGAATACACTTGCCGGAAGACCATCTATGATTTCCCAATATGGACTAATAACATATTGAAAGTTTTCTTCATCAAATTCCTGATAATCGATTTGTGCTACACTAATCTTTTCACCGCTCTTCATAACTGCCTTGATGATTCCGGAATTCACATAAGAAGGGGTTCCTGCGAACGGTGTCGTTATTCTATTTCTAGGTTGCCAATCTCTAATTACTGCTCGCATTTTTTCGTCCTCCTTTATTTTGACATTAATTCATTATACGATTTGAGCAATATCTTTTCATATCTTTGTTCAAGAATGGTTTTATAAAATTCTCTGCGTTTTTCACTAATATTTCCCACTGAGTCAATCAGTTTGTTGATCTTGCAAAAATCAATTCTTTCAACGATTCTGACAAGCGCATTATTACATTCTTCAAAAGCTAAACTTGATATAATTTCATAATACGAACTTTTCTTCCCCTTATATTTCACCTGTGATGTAGGGAATTTATAAATACGCATATCTATTTCTTTCTGATTACTAAGAACAGTTTTTATCTTTTCATCTGTATTTAGCTGCGGAAACAAACTAGAACCATTATCGAAAATAGGTGAAAGTCTATATTTATAATCCTTTTTGATAAATCCCCAATTGCTTCCATGACGGTCAAAATTAGCAATCAATGCGTCTATAATAAACATATCCCAAAACAAATCTATCGTTTGTTCTACATCTGTAAGTTTCACATTATCCTGAAGCATTTCAATAATATCTTCATAGGAATACTGATACTTCTCTTTATCTTGTTCTAGAGAACTATCACCTACACCATTAAATGGCACAAACACTTCATCTTCTCCGAGAAAGTCTTGTATAACCACTACATTTTCATCCTTATACGTTCCTAAAAAAGTTTCTTGCGTTTCAATTCCAAGTAAAGCAAAAATATGGCTTCCTAAATATTCCGATACATGGTTAAAACGTAATCCTTCTCTGGAATTCTTTTGAAACTTAACCAAGTATGGCTTTTCATTTATGAGAATAGACTTTTTTCGTTCAGCTCCAGAGTAATATCTATTTCCGTCCGGATATCTTGAATAATCCTTCATAATTATCACCTCAACTTTATTATATTAACCGTCTTCAAAAGTGTCAATAGGTTCTACTTTAGTTTTGACACTCACTTTGCTATTTATTCAATTTATATACTAAAGAAATCAAAAGCATAATTATTTCAACACCTAAAACATCAAAAAGTATAGATATTTCAACACGCAAAAAAAACAGCCAACATCATTTCACATTCTGTTGACTGTTTTTTCTCTATCGCTATGGCACAAACTCACATACCACTTATTCCGACTTCCGCCGACAATTCTCTTTAAATTATGCTATTTTTCCACACCTCAGGCATATATCCAGTGTAGATTATTTTCTCTAATTTTTCTCGCCCTCGTTAGCTTCTTCCATTTCCAGTTGCTCTTCACCGATACCTTCCGCAAATCGTACTCGAAGTACTGCCTGGGGCCAATTCACGGACACATAAGCCGTCTTTTCTTTCGCTGCGGCTTCCTTATCAAATATCTCCATAAGCTGTGCTAAAACTTCTTTGGTAAGATATCCTCCCCGCCAATGAAATAGAAGTATTTTTCCTTTCTTTACTGCTTGCCTTGTCCGGTTTTGCACTTCTTCTAACGTAGTCCAAGATATTTTCTTTTCCTTATAGTAGAAGTGATCGTTATCGTTACAGACAGGTACTTTCCAGATAACAGGCTCATGGTCTCTAAAAATCTGCTTGTCTGACAGATTTACATAATCGTATCGCACTGTATCATCTTTGGAAAGTGTGTTGTCAAAAGTTACATCCAGATGGTAATATTGTCCGTTAATTTTAATCACATTCCAAGCATGTCTGTACTTAATGCCTTTATCCGGATTTGCTTCGGAAAGTGCAATGATACACCAGATATTTAATTCATCGCAGAGAATCTTTACTGCCTTGGCAATTCCCTCACAAACAGCCACACCATTTCCCAATGCTCCTATGATTTCATGTGAATAAGCCTTTTTCAACTTATCATACTTCACATTTTCTACAATAAAATCATGGATAAATAACTCTTTTCCCTTTTCATCTAAATTCGCTGCCTGACGGGCCAGTTTTTTCACTCTGGACTCCATGCCCTGACGGTGTTCTTTAATTTTATCCTTTGTGAAAAGATACTGTGGCACCATCTCCACCATGCTGGAATCAGGATAATATTTATAGGAAAAAGTCACAGAATAAAAAATTGCAGGCTGGTCCATACGAATCATAAAATAAATATCCGACAATTCTTTCTGAGAAAGCATTGGTACCGCAAAGGAATCCTGAAGATTTAATAAGCCTTCCTTTATGGCATAGTAGGCCTTCTGCTGTTCTTTATTCAATTGGTCATAATAATAATTGCCTGCCTTTGCCATATTCTCACCTATTAACTATACCTTTAAATATTTTATTCAGATATTTTATCATTCTTAGTAACTTACTATCAATAACTTATTTATATTTCTTCCTGATAACAACAATAGGCAGCCATTAGCTGCCTACTATCAATAATATTTTACCTCTGTATGACTCACCACAAATACATTTCCACCTGCATCCCGGATACATCCGCCCAATGCATACACGCCTCCGCATATATAGTTCATCATTCCTTGAGAATCTGCATTTTCACTTTGGTTAAATATGATGACACACTCTGCTCCTTCCTTGTATTCACGAATTACCTCCTTAGCATCCTCATAAGATGTCATCTTTTTACAAAATATCCCTTTATTAAGAGCATTCTCTTGCGTCTTTGGGGAAATATACTTTTCGTACCATAGAAATCCGGCTTCGTCAGATTCCACATCTTCTTCAATGTCCTCGATTTCTTCCTCGTCGGATAATTTCATTTTCTCAAGGAACCATTCCATACCGTTCCACATCATCTTTTTCCCAAGTGCTGCGCAATCGGCTGTACACATTCACGAAACATTTCATCTGCCTCCTCATCATCGTACTGATTGCATCTGAGATTGGATACGATGTTGCCAGCAACCATATAGTTTAATTGCACTCCTCTGGAATCGTTTCTATATGTAACGGCACGTTTTTCTCTGATTCCAAGATTGGATGCCTCTTTTACAGCATCAATATTGGCTCCCAGGAAGATAAATTCCCAGCCTATTTCCTGACATTTTTCAATCATCTCTTTTACCATTTTGTAGGTATATTCATGGCTGGCATTTTCCTGTCCGTCTGTGGTAATGACAAAGATAATCTTTTCTGCCTTCATTTCTTCCGGCAGGCGTCTCTGAATATTTTCCACTTTTTTAACCGTACTTCCTACCGCATCTAATAGGGCGGTGCAACCTCTTACATAATAATCTTCCGCTGTCAAAGGCTTTACCACATCAAGAGAAAATCTGTCGTGAATTACTTCAATTGCATCATCAAAGAGTATTGTGGTTACATTCACTTCTCCTTCTTCTTTTTTCTGTTTCATAAGCATTCCGTTAAAACCGCCGATGGTGTCACTTTCCAATCCACTCATGGAGCCACTTCTGTCTAAAATAAAAACCAGTTCCGTTAATCCTTTTTTCATATATGTTACCTTCCTTTCATTTGATATACATATATTACAAAAAACAATAACAGAACCGGTCGCTTCCCAAGGGACATTTTACTTTGAAAGTGTTCCCTCACCATAGTCCTCTAATACAATATTTGCGAAATGAATATTGTACTCTTTATTTTCAATTAAATACATAATGATTAAGTCAAATCTTGATGCTGTCGATAATGCATAACCTGCAGTTTCCAGTAGTTTTTTCGCCTCTTCCATTTCTAACTGTAATGCCAAACAAAAAGAAATTGCGGTTTTCTTACTTGGAACATAGTCCTCATCTCCACGAATCTTGGAAAACAGTCTGCGATCAATATTGGCATTCTTATAAACTTCGGAATCTTTTAATCCTTTCTCATCAATCAGGCGAAGTAACATGGTAGAAAATGTTTCTGCCCTGTTTTCCAATACTTCATTAATACTTTTTTTCCGTCCCTCTGTACATAAGAAATCCGGTATACGTATTTCTGATGGACTAATCGTTGTTTCCGGATGTGAATGTTTTAAAGATGGAGACACATACATGTGATGTGTCTGCGGCGAGGATATTTGTTTCTCACTAACCGCATCATATTTTTTATTCTCTCTGCTTTCTTCTACAGATTCCTTGTCATCAGAGCATTCATCACTCACATTATATTCTTCATCATCAAACCCAACTTCAGATACGTTCTCCTTCAGAGGCATAATTTGAAGAAACTTCTCCATTGTTCCACCAAGGTTTTCTTGGTATACCATAGGTGATTCAACGGATTTGGATTTTTCATAACGTTTATGCTCAAATTTTCTATCTAATTTCTCCGCAATATAGGAATTCAATTCCTCACGGATTCGTTCTAATCGCTTATATAATATTTTATCCAGTATTCTCATTGTATTTTTCTCTTTAGTATTTCTTTATCATTCATTGAACTACTTAGCACTGTCCTTCACTTTTTCGCCAGATTTTCCACTGTTTATTTCATTTTTACTTCCCACTCTTTTTCCTTAAATCCGGTAAGTACAAAATCCTCTCCCACAACCAATGGTCGTTTCACAAGCATTCCATTAGTCGCAAGAAGCTGTAACTGTTCTTCTTCTGTCATGGTAGGAAGTTTGTCTTTTAACTGCATATCCTTATATATCAGTCCACTTGTATTAAAAAATTTTTTCAATGGCAATCCGCTTTTTCCATGCCATTCTTTTAATTCTTCGTAAGTTGGATTTTCTTCTTTAATCGGACGTTCCTCAAATTCCACATTATTCTCTTCCAACCATTTAAGAGCTTTCATACAAGTACTGCATTTTCTATATACTAAAACTAACATTCTATACTCCTCCTTATATTTTATTCATTTTAACATACCCACTTCAATTATGGCATATCATCTTTTTGACAATCTTCATTTCCATTCCTCTTATTAAATCATCTTCTCCTTGCACAAATTCTTGCAATGTCTTATCCTAAAAAGAAAAACCAAGGAGTACGCAGTATGTCTTTCGATTTAAATTCCATTACTATAGAAAATATTCTTCCTGTTATTCAAGAAGTAGCTGACAAATATCTGACCCGTGAGGATTCCCAACACATTACCGTAAAGGGAGATTCCAACTTTGTCACAGAAGTAGACACTAACATTGAAAAAGCTATGAAAGAACGCTTATCTTCCCTTTACCCTGCTATTCAGTTTATGGGAGAAGAAAGCGATAATCAGGATATCGATTTTTCAAATCCTTTATGGATTTTGGATCCGGTAGACGGAACCTCCAATTTAATTCACGACTTCCATAACAGTAGCATGTCTTTAGCACTGGCCGTAGAAAAACAGGTAGTATTTGGCGTGATTTATCACTACTCTACCAAAGAATACTTCTATGCTAAAAAGGGGGAAGGTGCTTTTGTAGGAGCCGCAGATAAAACATCCCCGGAAATAATTCCTTCTACCAACAGCACCCCTATCCACGTTAGCAATACTACAGAACTTTCCCGTTCTCTGGTTTCTTTCGGTACAAGTCCTTATGACAAAGCCACTTTAGGTGAAAAAAACTGCGAAACCCTGAAGCAGATTTTCTTCTTATGTGAAGATATCCGCCGCATTGGTTCCGCAGCTATTGAATTAGCCTATGTTGCTGCAGGCCGTGTAGATATTTATCTGGAACGTAACCTGAAACCATGGGATTATGCCGCTGCTATCATTATCATTGAAGAAGCAGGTGGTATCATAACAGATTATCAGGGACAAGCTATTGATATTTCCAAACCTTGCGATATCTTGGCAGCCAACAAAGTGGTACATGCCAAACTTCGCGAGAAGATTGTACTTTAATCTATTAGGCCAGACTCCATCCATGATCCCCATGGTAAATCATCTGTCTGGTCATACCGCCGTCAATGCAGATATTCTCTCCTGTAATAAACCCTGCTTTGTCGGAACATAAGAATAGAACCATATTGGCTATGTCCATTGGATTTCCTACTCTTCCTGACATTTGCTGATAAGCATCCGGCCCCTCGTACACTTTATAACCATTATCAATCCATCCCGGCGAAATAGAGTTTACTCTGACTTTTCCCGACAAACTTACTGCCAAAGCATGAGTTAGGGCATGAATTCCGCCTTTTGCGGCTGTATAACTCTCTGATTGCGGTTGACTCATCCGGTCTCTGCTGGAAGATATGTTTATGACACATGCGTCATTACTAAAATGACACTTAAAAAGCTTAGTTAAATAGAAAGCAGCCGTCACTCCTACATTTAAAGCATAGCAAAACTCCTCAAAAGTACATTCATCAATTCCTTTAAACAACGGAGCCGCGTTGTTAATCAGATAATCCACATGTCCATAATCTCCAATAACTTTATCTGCAAACCGTTCCAAGGTTTCTTTATCTGAAATATCTCCCTGAAAGTATTCATTCTCCTGTAAATCAATCACACATACTTTTGCACCGGCTTTTTCAAATTCCTCTTTAATACATTTTCCGATTCCTTGAGCTGCACCGGTGATAACTACTACTTTATCTTGAAATTGAAGCATTTTTTCTCCTCTTCATAAAAAGGCACCAATCTTTGAATTTTCATCCAAAAATTGATGCCTGATTATTATCCTATTAATTTACCTACTTTTCTGCAAGTTATGTATTACATCAATTTTCTGAACATTGCTTCGAAGTCTGCTATATCAGCTGCTTTTGGATTGCCCGGTGCACAAGCATCAGCTTTTGCAGATTCACAAAGGAATGGTAAATCTTCTTCTGCAAGTTTTTCAAGTTTTGTAGGAATTCCTACATCAACAGATAACTGCTGTACTGCATCAATCGCTGCTTTTCTATATGTATCCTGATCCATACCTGTAGTATCTACACCAAATGCTTCAGCAATTGCTTTATATTTTTCACCTGTACATTCTTTGTTGAAGTCCATAACGATTGGAAGCATCATTGCACAAGCAACACCGTGTGGTGTGTCATATACAGCACCGAGTGTGTGTGCCATGGAATGAGCAATACCAAGACCTACGTTGGAATAAGCCATAGCTGTTACATACTGTGCAAGAGCCATACCTTCACGTCCGTCAGGATCGTTTTCAACTGCTGCACGAAGGTTTTTAGCGATTAATTTAATAGCTTCTAAGTTAAGGCAGTCAGAAAGAGACCATGCAGCACCTGTTGTATATCCTTCGATAGCATGTGTAAGAGCATCCATACCTGTAGAAGCTGTAAGTCCTTTTGGCATAGAAGCCATCATATCAGGGTCAACAACTGCAACATCAGGAATATCATTGTGGTCTACACATACAAATTTACGTTTCTTTTCTACATCTGTGATTACGTAGTTGATAGTAGCTTCTGCACCTGTACCGCCTGTGGTAGGAACAGCAATTGTAAATACTGTACGGTTCTTTGTTGGAGCTACGCCTTCAAGGGAACGAACATCATAATATTCAGGGTTGTTTACGATGATACCGATACCTTTTCCTGTATCCATGGAGGAACCACCACCGATAGTAATCATGAAGTCTGCACCACATGCTTTATAAGCATCTACACCATGCTGTACGTTTTCAATGGTTGGATTTGGTTTAATATCGCTATAAAGTTCGTATGCAATTCCATTCTGTTCAAGAAGATCTGTAACCTTTGCTGTTACACCAAATTTTACAAGATCAGGATCGGAAGCAACAAAAGCTTTCTGGAATCCTTTGGATTTGATAATGCCCGGAATTTCATTGATTGCTCCGTGACCATGGTAAGAAATACCATTTAAGACAAAACGATTTACTGCCATAATAATTTCTCCTTTTCTTTTTGATATGAAACAATTCAGGACATATTTTTCGCTCATTTTAATTCCTGAATTTGTTAAAATGTTGTGATAAAATTATAGATTATATTATGTTTGTTGTCAATTTACACAAACAAATCTTATCTACCCACTTATCTATATCCGTCACTACACAACAATTAATCCTTTAAGCATCCCACCGGAACTATTTTCACACCGTTATCAGTTGTATATCCCATCGGAGCGGTCGCACAAATCACAATAAGAGCTGAAGGCTCTCGGTATATCGCTCTGGGATGCTCAGGATTTTTTAATGCTTCTTCATTATGATTTTTAATCACGTCCCTAAATCTCAAAAGAGACTTTTCTGCTTCCGGAATCTTATTTACTCCCGTTTTTATCTCAATTAGGGCATATCGTCCATCTTCCATTTGATATACTGCATCTGCTTCAAGACCTGTATCATCTGTATAATGAAGTATACGTGAATTATGCGCTTCCGCAAACACAAGTAAATCTCTCAAAACAAGGTTTTCAAAAACATGTCCAAACAAATCCAAATCATTATTAAAATAATCCGGATTTAGTCCTAGTGCCGCAATCCCAATGGAAGGGTCAACAAATATATGTTTCTTTCCGCTCCGTATTGCAGTCTTTGATCTGATCTGCGGCGTCCATGCGTCAATATCCTTAATAACAAACAACTCTTCCAGTCTTTCAACGTACGAATCAAGTGTTACATCTGTAACATTTTGTGTCGCCTTTACATCAGCATATATACTTTTTTTCTTTGCCTTCGTTGCCATATTTCGCGCATATGACCATAGCAACGTTCTCGCCCACTCCGGATTTCTTTTTACGCCGTCAACTGCACTAATATCCGTTTGATATATCTGTCTGTAATAATCCTTTGCAATTTCTAATTTTGCCGCTTTGCTTTTTAAAGCCATACATCTTGGCCAACCACCCCGACATACTGCAAAAAATAAATCTTCTAAAGATAAATTGGATAATGCTCCCTCAAACTCATATTTTTCATCTTCCACAATCTGCGACAATGAAATTTGCCCATTTGATTCTCCTGTTTCCCATAATGTCATTGGAAACATCCTTACTTCTGTAATTCTACCGGTACCGGTGTGCGGTGTTTCTACTTTTCTGCTTGAAGAACCGGTTAAATAATATTCACCTACATTCTCAGGATTATCATCGCAAGCCTTACGTATTGTTCCCCAAATTTTTGGTGCATCTTGCCACTCATCAAACAATATAGGTTTTGCATTCTTCAAAAATAGCCTTGGTGAAGTTTCAGCAACTGCTAAATACCCATCTCTTTTTTCTTCATCTTGAAATTCGATAATTGTATTGCATCTTTCTTTAGCCGTTCTGGTTTTTCCACAACCTTTTGGACCAATAATATTGATTGCATTAAATGCTTCTTTACGTTTATTCAACTCGTCATCAACGATTCTTCTTATATATTCCATATAAAAACACTCTCCTTATATACATTATTATATCTTTCTATGCTTTTTATTCAAGTGTATTTTATACTTTTCGGCTATTTTATTTTAGTTTTTTCGGCACTTTTATTTTAGTTTTTTCGACACTTTTATTTTAGTTTTTTCAACACTTTTATTTTGCTTTTTTCTGGACTTTTATTTTTATTTATAAAAAAGAGCGAAAGTCTGTTGTTCCTTCGCTCCGCACCTATAGTATCTATTCTGTTTTATCCTTTCATCTTCACACCATTTCCTCTACACACTTTCATCCACCATGGCACCCTTAATATCTTCTGCCACCAGCTTCATTTCACTAACAATATGTTTGATTTCCTGCAAAGAAATCTGTTCTATTTTCCTTCTCATGCTGTCCTTCACGAATTTGATTTTCCTGCTTAATGTTTTCCCCTATAAATACATTTTGATGATTTGTAATTCTCATGTTATGTTCCCCTACAATTCACTTATCCGTACTAATAATTACAATGCTTTTATAAGCATCTCCTCAATCACTTCTACTACCTGAAGCAAACCAATTCTATCTTCTTCATCAAACCTTCCAAGAATCGGACTGTCAATATCCAGTACTCCCCATACCTTACCTTCTTTATGAATCGGCAAAACAATTTCTGAATTGGAAGCACTATCGCAAGCAATATGTCCCGGAAATTCATGAACGTTTTTAACTAACTGGATTTCATCTTTTTGTGCTACAGTTCCGCATACGCCTCTGCCAACCGGAATTTCCACACAAGCCGGCTTTCCTTGGAAAGGACCTAACACCAACAGTTCCTTCTGCACTTCAGAATTATCCTCATTAACCGAGGTAGCACCTACCTTTTCCATTAGATAAAATCCAACCCAGTTAATCTCTTTCATAGCCTGATTCAGTACCGCTGATGCATTGGACAAATTGGCTGTTACATGAGGACAATCTTCAAATAAACCTTTTAACTGTAACACTACTTCCTCATAAAGTTCCTTTTTATTATCAGAATATTCCGCACATCCTTCTATCATCCGTATCCTCCCACACCTTCATAAATTTTATTCCGGCTGATTACTGCAACTTCTCTCTAAAACATTTATCGGCTTCTGTCTTATATTTATACACAATTTTTCCATTAATTATAGTATATAATGTTTCGGTAAAAACCTCCATAGGATTTCCTGAAAAGATAGCTATATCTGCATCTTTCCCTACCTTCAAGCTTCCTACTCTGTCATCCACTCTACATATTTTTGCTGCATTTATAGTAATAGCTTTTAAGCCTTCCTTCATGGGTAATCCCTGTTTCACTGCCAATCCGGCACAAAGGGGTAAATATTGAATCATGGTTACAGGATGATCTGTGGTAATGGCAAATAATACTCCTGCTTCATGCAAAATCCTATTGGTTTTAAAATTCATATTTTGCACTTCTAACTTAGATTTGGAAGTCAGATCCGGTCCTACAATCACAGGAAAACCGGACTTTTTTACTTCATCTGTTATCAAATGACTTTCCGTCCCGTGATCAATGGTCATATCCAGACCATATTCTTTTGCAATCCGTATCGCTGTCAAAATATCGTCTGCCCTGTGCGCGTGGGCCTTTAGGGGAATCGCTTTCTTCAATATCGGAATCCAGCACTCTTTATCAAAATCCAATTCATCTAACTCTCCTCTTTTTTTCTTCTCCCAATACTGAACTGCCTCAAATATGGTTTGTCGAAGCAATGCCGCAGACCCCATTCTGGTAGAAGGATACATATCCCTGTCTCCATAAGCAGTTTTGGGATTTTCACCAAAGGCAATTTTCATTGCTGCCGGATGTTTTACTAACATATTATCCACACATCTTCCCTGGGTCTTTATAAAAGCAAACTGTCCTCCCACCACATTGGCACTTCCCGGTCCTGCCATAACCGAAGTAATTCCTGCCCCGATAGCTTCATGGAATGCCGGGTCCATAGGATTTATGGCATCTATGGCACGAAGATAGGGCGTCACCGGATTAGTTCCTTCATTACAATCATCCGCTATAACGCCCCATTTTTCTTCTGAAATCCCTATATGTGCATGGGCCTCTATCAGTCCGGGCATAACCCAGGCTCCCTTAACATCTATAATATCTTCCACACCTTTTTCTTCCCCATATGCTTCCATAGTTCCAATTTCTGCAATTTTATCTTCACTAATTCGCACATACCCACATTCTATAGTTTCCTCTTCCATTGTTATAATCTTTCCATTAATAATTACCATACACTGTTGCTCCATGTTAGATATTCTTTTTTATTAATATTTCTAAAACAAATTTAAATTATGTATTTTCCTCATAACCTTAGCTTTGAAATCTGTTTCTGTCCGAAATCAAATCCCCTCAATAAATATGTATTATTCCTCATTTTTTTATTGCGTTTCGGACTTCGTAGGATTATGATGAGAATAGGGAATTTTCTGAATATTTCCGGTTATACTCTAGGAGGATTTTTATTATGAGTAAACAAGAAAAAAACATAAAAAAACCTATGTCGGAAGAAAAAATCTTCAAATGTATGATGATTGCGGTTTTTCTCGTAGCTACCTTATTCTTTGTTAAGAATATTATTGGAAAAGCCTGGTCAGGTGCCATTGTTATCGGTGTTTGTCTGGTTATTTTCTCCGTTGCAATTTTCTTAATGAAAAAAATGAATGTTGCACAGAAAATCCAACAGTTAATATTATGTTTAAGTATCGTTTTGCTGGTATTTTGTATTTCCTTAAACAGTGGTAATTACTACAGTGATGACTTTCCTCTGTATCTTGCGGTAATCGCTTTGTCCGGTCTGTATCTGGTACCTAAATATACTTTGATTCAGGCAGCACTTATAGATGTTTTATTGATTGCGGCTTACTTTATCCATCCGGAAAAAGCCGATCCTTTTTCCCAGTACATAATGTGTGTGGTAATCCTTACCATTTGTGCTGTTTGCTTTTATATGGTTATCAACCGTGGCCGTTCTTACATCCGTATTGGAGAACGCCGTACAAAAGAAGCGGAAAAACTTTTATTGGAATTAAAAGATGCAGGCGAAAAATTACAAGCCAACTGTGAACATTCTTTAGAGCGTGTTTCTAAACTGGAAAAAGCCAATGAACGTCTGGAAAGCAGTATTGATGATTTGCGTGATGGTTCATCCAATATCACTCAAGGTACCGTTGACGTATCCCAGACTTTTGACGATATGCAGGAAAAAATGCTTGCTACCCAAGAACAAGTATCTTCTCTTAACTCAGAAGTAAAAAAAGTAGAAGATTCCCTGGCAGACAGCAAGAAAAACATGAGAGAAATGAATTCTGAAATGTTAACATTGAAACAGACTTTGGAAGCTACCAATACTGTATTTACTACTCTTCAAGATGAAATAAAACAAATCGTAGATTTCACACAGCAATTAAATAAAATTGCCACCAGTACCAATACTTTAGCATTAAATGCTTCCATCGAAGCTGCCCGTGCCGGACAGATGGGCGCCGGCTTCGCTGTTGTTGCCGGTAAGGTGCAGGTTCTTGCTGAAGACAGTAACAAGTGTTCAGCACAGATTGCTAACGTAGTAAACGCTATGGAATCCCTGATTTATCAGACATCCAAACAGCTTTCCGTAAGCCATACAGCTGTAAATAATTCCATTGAATCCTTAGATGAATTTCAGGACAGCTTTAAGAATCTTACTTCACAGTTTAAATCCTTATACCGTAACATTGAGGACCAAAACGATACTATCCAACAGATGGATCATAGCTTTGTAGAATTAAGAGATAAGATTTCTGATATGGCATCTTCTTCCGAAGAAAACCAGAATTCCGTAAATGCAATTACTGATTCTATTGATGTATACAAATACAATATCAATAAAATTGTTGACGACAACATCGTTATCAGTCAGTTGTCTGCTTCCTTACTTGAATCAGCAAATCAATCCGTAGATACAGAATAAATCTATAATTACAAACATGCATTTTAAAACGGCCGGTGTCACATGACACCGACCGCTTTTTTATTCACATGATTTCTTTTCCAGAAAACACCCATTTTCATGGGAATAGATTACTCCCACAGCCTGTAAATAGGAATAAATAATAGTACTTCCCACAAAAGTCATTCCCCGCTTTTTCAAATCTTTAGAAATTGCATCTGATAAAGGAGAGGTAGTTTTATTATTTTCATATATGATGCTCTCTTCCGTCCATCCCCACAAATAATTTGAAAAAGAGCCAAATTCTCTTTGAATCTCTTTAAACACATTTGCATTTTTTACTGCAGCACTAATCTTACGTTTATTACGTATAATATCCGGATTATTCTGTAACTGCACTAACTTATTCTCATCGTAATTACAAATCTTTTCTAAATCAAAGTTGTCAAAAGCCTTTTCGAAAGCAGCCTGTTTGTTTAGCACACATTCCCAGGAAAGCCCCGCCTGAAATCCTTCTAATATCAACATTTCAAACAGCTTATGGTCACTATAAACCGGTACACCCCATTCTTCATCATGATAGCGGATATATCTTTCATTCTTAGGATTTGCCCATCGGCACCGGCATTTACCATCCAACCAATTCATGTTTAATATTCCCTTTCGTAACGTTCTACCATTTGCAGGATTTCATCTTTGTATTGCGGATAATTTTCTATCACATCTTTAATTTCTTTTTGTGCCTCGGTAGCCAGACGTTTATTATAATCCATTTGAGTACGGAGTTTTTGTCTGCGGTCTACCAATCCATGTCTGATTTCTACCATTTCCTTTGAATCTAATAATGCCGCTGTTTGATAAACCCAGATATCCGGATCGTGTAACTGATATCTTCTCAAAATAGAAATCAGAGAACGTTTATGATAATCCAATTCTTCTCTGTTCTGGATGTCCCTGTTTCTCTCTTCCTTTTCCTTTTGATATTTTTCCCACATGGTAAGCAGCTCTTTTCCACTATTTACTTTATATTTTAAATACAAATAGTCCAAAAGATTTTTATTATTTACATAACGGATATTGACTGTATTTTTCAAAAGAATAATACGATTGATACCTTTTTCCGTTTTTTCCAATTGCTTAATTAAATCCAGGTATCTCACATATAAAATAGTGACTGCCGTAGCGCCAACTCCTATGGTCAATATATATCCAATTTGAGCATCCATTTCAAATCCATACTGTAATACTAACAGCATGAGCATACATACTGCAAAAGCCATAGCACAAATCATTACCATGCCTTTGGTATTGGCAATGTCATTATGTAACTCCGCCCTACGATACTGATAAGCATGTTTTTCACCTTCCAGCTTAGTTATATCTCCTTTAATCAAGGCACGGTAATCCTCTGCCTCTTTAATATCTTTATAAGGTTTTGGCATAATATGTTCATACTTTTCTATGTGAAGAAATTGGCTCTCGGTTAAGCGGTCTTTCTTTTCTCTATATTCCCTGGTAGCCTTTTCATATAACTGAATCTTCTTGGCACTGTCTTTAACATATTGTGCTTCTCCGGATGGTAAAGCTTCGATTTCTTCAATATCCTTCAAATACGCAGTTACCGTATTGTATTCTTCTGAAACACGGTCCAATTCTTCTGACGCATTTTTCATCTGTTCCACACAACTTCGTATAAATTTCTGGCGTTCCACACTATCTTTCATTTTCAACAGGTTTCTGTCTTTTACCAGAGTGTCCCAGTCCCAATCTTCGACAGAAGAAGCTTCCCATTCCATCTCAAGATCTTCTTCCTCATATTTACGATTGAAGTGTTCTACGATTCTATTCCACCACTTCATTACTTGTCTCCTTACTTTTTCTTCAACGCGTCTTAAATATCCTTATTTTACGAAAAACTCTAATTCACCATTTCCCTGTAGGCATCCCTCAAATAGCCCACACGTTCTTTCAATTTATTCTGATATTCTGCAATTCTCCGATATTCTTTTTCCTTTTGAATTCCCTGCAACAACATACCACTGTGACTATGCTCCCACTGTACACCTAACTGTTCCAGATATTCTTCCATTTCCACTGAGTCTTCGTAAGCTTCTTCATGTTCTCTCAAAAACTCTACATATTCTCCTTCTGACATAGCCAGCCTCTTGGTCCATAAATACTGATGATAACTGGCAATTTTCCCGGTTAAAGTATGAGCTTTTAAAAAATACTCTCCCGCCAGCTTAAAATAAAACATTTTAGCCAGACAAACACCACAACCGTGATAAATTTCCCCTCTGAGAACCGTCATATCCTCCGGAAGCATCTGCAGTAATTTTGCATATTCTCTTCCGGCTTTTCCGTAATGCCCTTTCTGTACCAGCGCATCTCCTCTTGCTTTCTTCTTTTCATAAATAGAAAGATTGCTGTTCTCAACAATAATAGTTTCTATCTGTTCATTAATCTCTTTAGAATAAAAGCCTGCATATTCCAAAAGAATACCTACATAAGATTTTAGACTTACTCTTTTCCGGCTTGCCTTCCTCAGTTCATCTCCCAATTCCTGCAGTTTGCATTCCACAGCCAGCCACTCGCCCAGAGATTCATCCATAAAACCGCTATCCAAAAGAACTGCATTTTCTCTTACGAAGTAAACCAATTCTTCCAACGAATATACTTTTATTCCCATATCTTCCGGCTCATATCCAACTGATGCATATTCACCAATACATAATCTGATGCTCATACTGCCTCCTGCAATTTGCTTCCACCTGTCTTGTCTCTATAATTCTATGGTTTCTTCCCAATACTGTCCCTGAGAAGGATAGAATTCTCCAAATCCCATTTCCCTGAATTTTAATTTTAATGTGGTGGGATTTTCCATATAACCTTCTGCGCGGATTCTGCACAAAGGACTTTTATTCATCAAAAGTCCATGTAATACAATCTCTGCACGGGTGGTGTTTTTCCCATCCAAAGGTGTAATGCGGAATACCAGACGGTTATCTCCCTCCAGAATCATATCCCATTCTTTTTTACAATCATACCAACTGCTGCCACCATCCAGGATTGCCAGATAAGACGGTGCTCCCTGACGGATAAGTTCCATGCCCACATTGGCTTTTACCTTATCAGTTCCAAGATACACATAGGATACCGACAATTCTGTCGGCTCCATTTTATCTAACAGAGCAAAACATGCCCCTTTACTATATAGATTATTTCCTAAAAATACTCTCCTCTTCCCGCATAAGAAACGGACTGATTTCTGATACCATTCTCCCAAAAATCCATCTCCAATCAGGTATACCGTAGATACAATTTTCTCTTCCATATCTTCCGTTACATATTCTAAAAATATCTGATCCCTGACTTCTTTTTCTTCGCCTGTTGGTTCTTCATTTTCATACATGGGAAATTCTTCGTATTCTTTTTTCTCTATCAAAGTTACTACAGGTTTAGTCTGACGATTTAAATACAGCTGGTAACTTTGTAACTTGTTTTCCTGCATTTCATACATGTAAACCCGGTTAGCCCACAACGAAGGATCTGTATGCAAATTATAATAAAAGAAACTTTCTTCTTTTCCCATAAACTGAATCAGTACTTGTGGCATCTGTAAATATTCTACCATTTCACGTAATACTTCCACTGTTTTCTGATTCAAAGTTTCTACCGTAAACATAATTGCCGCCTGTTTTTCCACCGGTGCCACAAATGACAAATAAGATAAACTTCTTTTTACAAACAAAGCCAGCAATGCTGCAGAGTCATAAGTTTCCAGATTGACTTCTGTCGTTTCCTGCCGATAGGCATTTTCCAGAAGATCGGTCAAAAGAACTCCTCCCATTTCCTCATACTTGGCAAGAGCTTCCTTACCTATATACCACAGGTTTTTATCCTCCTGCTTATACATCACAAAGGGAATATTGTATTGTTCCTGCCCAGCAACAGTAGAGAAAGTTTCCGGTTCCTTATCACCGATTTTCAAATAACTGATCTGCACATGCTTTTTCCCCAGCTCATAGCCGATGATATATTTTCCAATATTCTTTTTACGAAAGCTGTCCTTACCAAATAGCATTGCTTACCTCTCCTGTTACTTATTGTTGATAGACTATTTATGGTTATCTTAATTATTTAAAGATGAAATACATGATCAGCCACAAATTCCGTCCTCCAGTAATCTTCCAAAAGTTGATATACCGTATTGTAATCCTGCAGATTTTCTC
Organism: Lachnospiraceae bacterium; assembly: GCA_017521195.1. GTDB lineage: Bacteria > Bacillota > Clostridia > Lachnospirales > Lachnospiraceae > SFDP01. The sequence goes on along the minus strand of JAFXGP010000074.1, from coordinate 18,488 downwards.
CGATAGACATTTCATTAATCATCTGATATCTGCTCATTCTTTCATCTTCTTTGCTTTCTTCCTTTTGCAGAATTCCGCTTTCGGTCAGCTGTTCCAGATTTTCCTGCTCTTCTGTAATGTAATACTGCAGACTTTCTCCGTAAAACAAAATAAATTCCTTTACATATACCCCGAAATACACTTCCTTCATTTCTTCCCGGATGTAAGAGGGACGTTCGTCCTCTTCGTGATTTTTCAGATAATGAATTATTACTCTGCTCTTAGGTTCTGTTTTATAAGAAACCAGGGTTTTATCTGCCAAAGATTCCATTCCCGGCATATCCGCATATTCCTGTATAAAAGGAACCAATATTTCCTTTTCTACAACAATTTCCTGTAAGAATTCCTGTAAGATGTTTTCATCCGCACTGCCTCTCTCTTCCCTATTTTCTGCAAAATAACGAAGATATGCCAAATGGGTTACCAATGGCAACTTATATCCTCTGCGGTATACACGACCGATATCTAATATCAGGTAAGGACCAATTATCCTATCATCACGCATATATTCCACAGCACGATAAGTTAAAAAGGCTGCTTCCACGTTTGTGTTTGGACCACCTGCTACATAGGCTTTAAAAATCTCAGTCTCGTCTCCTATATAAGCTTTAGTGCTCAAAATCTGCATTAACAAACGTTCACTTAATTCAAAAGTATCCAAATCAAAATTATGGGCCGCCTTAAAAATATTACGCATAATCTTGCTGCTGCCCTGATAATTATTACATAGATACTGCAACATATTTACATTATATTTTCCATGTACAAAGGCTGTATAAATATACCACAACAGAATCTCTTTCTCGTATCCGCCTTCCTCCAGCATATAGCTTGTAATACGTACAAGGTCCTTCGGTTCCGCATTTTCTGGTCCGTATATTCTGATAAAATCGTATGCCTTTTCATAATATCCCCGGATAACAAGATAATGAATTAATTCTCTTCTCCGTTCTCCGTCTACTGACCCCGGTATACATTCTTCCAGACATTGATCCAGTTTTTCCATAGCATCAGCATCATAATAAAATTCCAACAAACGGCTTCGGATTTCTGTTCTGTTTTCACCTTTAATTTTATCGCATTCACTTAAATACTTAAAATGCAATTCTTTTTCCCAGGTAATGTTCTGCCAGTCACCGCCATTATTGCAAAGATATAATGCCAGTCCCAAATCATTTTGTACCCATGCACGGATATATTGTGCCGTCCGTTCCGGATTCATATAAGACTGCGGAAATACTTCCTCTTTTTTCAGGAAACGGTTTCCCTCTTTGTCTTGCCTAAAAATACAATAATTGTCATTATAGAGCAGTACTTCTGCTTTCCCCTGCTTGCAGGGATAAACTGCCTCTTCCTTCATCTGTCCATGGATAACCACCATAGAATCTCCGGATTCCATTTCTCCCTTTAACAGGTGTGTAAACATAACCTTGGTAAGGGCCTTGGCATTATCTTCCGTCATCATCCTTGGAAGAATAATCTGTTCATACAGATACCCTAAATCTTCATTGATTTTCTCACCATACAATTTCTTGGTTAAAAATCGTTCCATACCCGGCGCATAGGCAAAATACAAGTCTTCCATATGCTCCCTATTTTCATAAACATAACGATAAAGATAAGGGGCATAATCTGCATTCATATCCGTCTGATAAGAAAAATACATTAATACCATCTTAGGAATGTCCATTGGCTTTTCCTGATCCAAGGACATCATATAATATTCGTATAATCTGGTAATCTTGATTTCTGCCAAAATAGCTTTTTCATACCATCCGAAATACTTTTGCCCAATTTTATTTCCCTTAATCAAGAGACTGCAAATTGCCTGTAACAGTTCCTGGTTTTCATGTTCTTTTGCAATGGCTGTCAGTAATTTATAAACCGGAACGGTAAATTCTTTTTCCTTCAAAGCAAGATATTGAATAATTCCTATTACCTGCTCTGAAAGCATACCTCTCTTCTGAGCAAATCTTAAGATTCTAAGATTTGCTTCCGACAATTCCATTAACAATGTTGGCTGATAATTCAACAACATAACAGCCTCCATGTACATCACAGGACTGGTACATCCTTTTACAAACAAATTCATCAGAAAATCCCACTTTTTCTGGGCATTTCCAAGAAGTTCCTTCGATAAATACATCCATAACCAGGCAATCTGCCATACACCGTCATGGGTGTAATATAATTCTTCAATTTTTTCTTTTACTCTTAATACATATTCCTTATCTTCCGTAATTAAAGTAGTAAGATACAGATAATACGCATATATTGCCGGATCACTATCTGCTCCGATATTTTTTTCTGCCCTGTCCAAATACCATTTTGCTTCATGGTATTTTTCCTGGGTTATATATAAATGTGCCCCATACAGTTTGTTAACCGGATTACGCTCATCACTCTTTTGCAATGCATCCAGAATCTCTTCACTTTCTTTTTTAAAGCGAAGGGCTGCCATCTTTTTACTTCTGAAATTTATGTAAGCTTGTGTCAATTTGGTATTTAACCATTTGGTATTCTTACGTTTTTCGATGGCTGAACGCATTTTATGATGCTGGTTTTGTGATACCAGTACGGGAACAGTTTCTTCTCCGTATGGAGATTTTAGGATAATCTGTCCCCGGTTTTTTCCCTGATGAAGCTTAGTTACATCCACATAAACCGGCAACTGATATATATTTGCTATAAAGTCTTCTTCTAATATTTTTTCTTTTTCTACCGCCAGAAAATCTCCGTCTGTTTTTACTTTAAGACAAGTATATCCCCAACCTTTTTTACGGATTTCAAGAGGTATACAACGTGTTTCATTCACATTTTCTATGGTAGTCATATTGGTCAGTATTTCATATTCTACCGGACCTTTTTTATGGATTGCCTGCAAAAATTCATCCATATACTGTTCATTAACTTTACCGGAAAGGCCGCGATAAATTTCTTTTGTCCTGTCACCTGTTTTTTTCAAAACTTCTTTAAATGCAGGTGAAAAATATAATTTCAGTGCCTCCTGCCAATTAGTTTTTGCAAGATTGGTAAAGTGAAACAGATTTTTAATTTCTCCCAGTGAGGAAGTAATATCCTGCTTTGGATGATAAAAAGAAAAAGGAATCTCAAATTCTCCAAAGTTTGTAATCAACATAAACGAACCACTTACTATTTCTGTGGGTTCTGTATCAGAACCATCGAAATAATAACTGATTTGTATCTGTTCACTTTGAAAACCGGACTCCTGGTATTTTACCCTCGGATCTGAAACAATTACTTTTCCTTTAATTGCTTTTCCGTTCATACTCTTCACTGAAAAAGAACCGGAAGCTTGTCCTGATTCCAATTCCTGTTCAATAAAGTCACAGGAAATCTGCAGTACCCCTGTCTCTTCCTGTAATAGTTTTTCCATTCCCTCTCTCACCGGACCACTCACCTGCTTAATTCTTTAATAATTTTTTGATTTTTCCCTTCATTCGCTGAAGAGCATTGTCAGTAGACTTTTCATCCCTTCCCAGAACTTTGGCAATTTCCGTATAATTCATGCCTGTCAGATGAAGTTCGAAAACCTGTTTTTCCAATTCACTTAATTCTTTCAGAATGGCATTCTCCATTTGCTCCATATTTTCCTGAGCAATCATCATCTCTTCCGGATTACTTTCTATCCGTGACACCAATGTGTTGATAAGATCGTATTCTCCGTTGCCCTCTTCCGAATTCATAGTCTGTCCATAAATAGATATATAGGTATTTAACGGTAAATGCTTCTGGCGGTTAGATGCCTGTACCGCCGTATACATCTGTCTTGACACACATAAGTCTGCGAAAGTATAGAAGTTCACATCCCTACCCATATCATAATCTCGAATTGCTTTATAAAGGCCAATCATACCTTCCTGAATCAAATCTTCCCTGTCACCGCCAAGGATGTACATAGAGCCGGCTTTTTTTCGAACCAGATTTTTATATTTGTTCATTAAAAATCCGGCAGCTTCTTCTTCCCCATCACGATACATAAGAATTAATTCCTCATCACCGGCCTGTTTGAATTTTTCTTCGTTCATAATTACCTCAGTTTTTATTTTTCGTCAGCTAATCACTTGCTGATTTGCTGACGACCAAAACATATCAGTGTTCATAGAATCAGCCTCACCGCTGTAAGCGGTCTTTAAATAGGCTGATTCGGTTAGGTTCACAACCTTTGTGAACACTAACCGCGCTGTCTCACGATTTCGTAAGCTAATACACCTGCTGCCACGGAAGCATTCAAAGAATCGATATCCCCCTTCATAGGAATGGAGGCAATAAAATCACATTTTTCACGAACAAGACGGCTTACTCCATCTCCTTCGTTACCGATTACAAGTCCTATAGGACCTTTCAAATCTAATTGATACATGCTGGTTCCGCCCATATCGGCACATACAAACCACATGCCTTCTTTTTTTAATTCTTCGATAGTTTTACTTAAGTTAGTTACTTTCGCAACCGGAGTGTAGTTTAAGGCACCTGCAGAGGTTCTTGCTACGGTGGCTGTAAGTCCTACGGCTCTGTTCTTAGGAATGATAACTCCGTGTGCTCCTGCCAAATTTGCAGTACGGATAATCGCTCCTAAATTATGGGGATCTTCAATATTATCCAAAAGGAAAATAAAAGGAGCCTCTCCCTTGTCTCTTGCCTTCTGCAAAATATCTTCCACTTCCGCATAATCATAAGCTGCAATCACTGCAATAACACCCTGATGTTTTCCTGTCTGGGACATCTGGTCAAGACGTTCCTTAGTTACATATTTCACCATAGTATCATGTTTCTTTGCTTCCCTTTTGATTGTCATAACAGGTCCGTCCTGACAACCATCTAAAATGTACAGCTTGTCCACTGTTTTTCCGGAACGAAATGCTTCAATAACCGCATTTCTTCCTTCTATGTTCATTTCCTGATATCCCATTGTTTACTCCTGATTCCCAAATTAAATGTTGATTTTCAGCTTTTCCAATCCTGCCTTCACAAGAAATAAAATTCTGTCTTCCTGATCCAACAAAAACAAATATCCCACCAAAGCTTCCAATGCAGTTGCTTTGCGGTAATCTCCGATAGTTGCATTTTTAGCTGTAGTTCCGGACTTGGCATTCCGTCCCCTTCTGTAAACAGCCTGCTCATCTTCGGTTAAAAGTTCCTGAATAACTTCTCCCAATTCTGCCTGGGTTTTAGCTTTTACGATTGCACTTTTCATTTTATGCAAATCGTGGGGAGAGCGGTTTGCTCTCTCCACGATAACTGTACGGATAATTAAATCAAAAACACAATCTCCCACAAATGCTAAAGTAAGCGGAGAATAAGTTCTGATATCTTTATTTTCACAGGAAAATTCCTGTTTCATTTTTTCCAAAAAGCTTAAGCTCTTTTCCATTTTACACCCTCACGAGTATCTTCTAATACGATGCCTTGTTCTAATAACTGATTTCTGATTTCATCTGCTCTTGCAAAGTTCTTTGCTTTTCTTGCATCCTGTCTTTCCTGAATCAATTTTTCAATTTCTTCATCTAAAATTTCTGCTTTCTTTTCCAAGATAAGACCACAGATATCTGCCATATTATTAAGCTGTGCATACAGAGCATCTACATAAGCTTTAGAGCTGTCCGCATTAGCATTAGTATTGGTGAACTTAACCATTTCAAAAATAGCTGAAATCGCATCCGCAGTGTTAAAGTCATCTTCCATAGCTTCTTCATATTTTGTCATGAAACCTTTTGCTTCTTCCAGAGATGCCTTTTCTGCTTCTGTTAATTCACCTGTAACTTTGCTCTGTAAGTCTCTTAATTTTTCTGCAGCTGTTACGATTCTTTCCAAACCATTTTTTGCAGCTTCCATTAAATCTGCGGAGAAGTTCAATGGACTTCTGTAATGTGCAGAAAGCATAAAGAAACGAAGTACCTGTAAATCATATTTTTCGCTGATGTCACGAACAGTAAAGAAGTTTCCGGCAGATTTAGACATCTTCTTGTTATCAATGTTCAAGAATGCATTGTGCATCCAGTATCTTGCAAATGTTTTACCATTGGCTGCTTCAGACTGGGCAATTTCATTTTCATGGTGTGGGAATACTAAGTCTTCACCACCGGCATGAATATCGATTTCGTCACCTAAGTATTTTTTACTCATAACACTACATTCAATGTGCCATCCCGGACGACCATCGCACCATGGAGATTCCCACGCAGGTTCTCCTTCTTTTCTTGGTTTCCATAAAACGAAATCCAATGGATCTTCTTTCTGGTCTTCCCCGGAAACTAAGAGAGAACGGTTTCCTCCCTGTAAATCATCTAGGTTTTTATGGGAAAGCTTTCCATATTCTTTAAAACTTCTGGTTCTGAAATATACTGTTCCGTCTGCTGCTGCGTAAGCATGGCCTTTTTCAATCAAAGTTCCAATCATATCCAACATTCCGCAGATTTCATTGGTTGCCAATGGATGTGTAGTTGCAGGTTTTACATTTAAAGCTTCCATATCTTTTTTACATTCAGCAATGTAACGTTCGGAAATTACAGAAGAATCTACACCTTCTTCAATGGCTTTTTTGATAATTTTGTCATCTACATCTGTAAAGTTAGATACGTAGTTTACTTCTAATCCTTTGTATTCCATATAACGTCTTACAGTATCAAATACAATCATAGGACGTGCATTTCCGATATGAATTAAATTGTATACGGTTGGTCCGCATACATACATTTTTACTTTTCCTTCCTCCAATGGAATAAATTCTTCTTTTGATTTTGATAAGGTATTGTATATTTTCATGCTTCTCCTCTTTCTCCGTCAGACGGATTCCCTTCTATTTTGTTTTTCTTTTTATTTTTTTCGCCTTTATCTTTTTTATCACTTTTATCTTTCTTTTTAGGCTTTTTATCTTTTTCTACAGTTCCTTTTTCATTTGCCGATTCTTCATTTCCAAGTTGCATCTTCCGGTAATTCAGTTCTTCTTCCAGTGCGTAGAGACGTCTTGCCAACTGTTCATTAGCCTGCTGTAATTTCAAGATATCCTCTTCTACCGGATTTGGTAAATTACACTGATCCAAAGTTTCCTGCGGCGCCGTCCTTTTCTGGCGTTCTACCACTCTTCCCGGAACACCTACTACAGTTGAATTCGGCGGTACTTCATGAAGTACCACACTTCCGGAACCGATTTTAGAATTATCGCCGATTTTAAAAGAACCCAGTACTTTAGCCCCGGCACTAATCATTACATTGTTACCGATGGTAGGATGACGTTTTCCATGTTCTTTTCCCGTACCTCCAAGGGTTACTCCCTGATACAAAGTACAGTTGTCTCCGATAATTGTTGTCTCTCCTATAATAACACCATTTCCGTGGTCTATAAAGAGTCCTTTTCCAATTTGTGCTCCCGGATGAATCTCAATACCGGTCTTTCTTACCCCTCTCTGGGATACCCACCTTGCCCAAAAATAATGACCATTTATATACAACTTATGAGCCAGTCTGTAATGAAGCATTACCTTGAAACTTGGGTATAAAAACACTTCCCATTTGGAATGAATCGCCGGGTCACGTTCCTCAATAATTTTCATCTCTTCTTTGATATATTTGATAATGGACATAGGTCTACCTCCATTCTTGCTTTTCTAATAGTATATTCCCAAAATTAAATGTGAGTTTTGACACAAATAAAAAAACTCCGTCCCGGTTAGAGACGAAGTTAATCCGCGGTTCCACTCTAGTAAGGACTATTCAAGTCCTCTCTCAAAATCTGTAACGTAGATGATACGTATCTGGCTAAAAATTCACCAAATCAGCTCCCGAATGCACTTCAAAAAATTTCCTGTAAAAGATGCTTTCAGCCGGTGACATCTTCTCTCTGCTACATTTCATTTTCCTACTTTTTCGTTCTCTGCCTTTTACTTTATAACCTTACTTTAGAATAAAAAAATCTACCGGTTTTGTCAATAGATTGTTTCCTATAGGACAGTTTTTCTAAACAATTTCATTTATAAATACATTTCGCAAAATATATGGCGCAAGTTCCCTTATGTGCATAGAAAATCTCTGCATTATACCTTCCATTTTCCCATTTGCTTCATACTTCTCATTCAATGCTTCATATTCACTTCCAGCCGCTTTTAAATCTACACACTCACTATCCTTCTGTATCTTTGTAACTTTACTCCCATTTGGAGTAATTTCCCAATCATAGGTTCCTGTATTTTCCGGTATCAAATCATCTTCTATTTCGATAGTGAGTTTTCTGTGTTCCTTACTGCATACCAATTTCAACATCTCTTCCAAATGGATAATTCTTGCCATGATGATGGGCTTTTTCGTTTCTTCCCTTTGCAAAAAATCAGGAATATCCCCTTCCTCTCCTACAACTTCCTGGATAAAGACTTCGCCTTCTTCTTTTGCATAAAGGAAAAATGCTTTTATTTTGCTCTGTTCAAACAACACATAGATATCCCCATTCTGAGCCGCCAGTTCTTTCATTTGCATCTCATAGTATTCCACATCTCTATGCACATAGATATTACAATGTTCTTTCAAATATTCATTGGCAAAGTCTGCAAGCATCCATAAAATCGAGATATCAGGAAACTGTTCCTGTAAGTCACTTACACGATACAATCCCTCAATCTCAATTCCATCTTTCAATTTCCACATATCCCTCTCATAGATATATCGAAAATCAAACGGCTCATATATGGCAGGGTTCGCCGGCATTAAAAAAGTAAAGGGCTGTTTTTCTTCATACATCTCTTTGAAAGAATGCATCAGAAGACTTCGCATATATCCCCGGTGTCTGCACACCTCTCTGGTAGCAACTCCTACAAGATAAGAAATTTCTCTCTGTTGATTTCCAATGTGAAGTTGATAAGGAGTCCGGAACATCATGGCATCGTAAGGTGCTTCCCCGATGACATAGCCGATATTTTTTCCCGCTTTATTTTGAAAATAATAATCTGTAAATTGAACCGAATCTTCATAGAAAACTTCTTCCCATAAAGAGCGTGTTGCTTTGCAGGCTTCACCTGTAATCTTATTTATCATCATGAAATATCCCTATTTAGAACATCCACTACAGTTTTCACAGCTGCGTCCATCCATTCTTTCATTAAATAAATTAGTAGGGCTTTCTACCAGACAAATTGCCTGTGCAGAGATTCCTCTTCCTTCTCCTGTAAATCCCATGCCTTCTTCTGTGGTGGCTTTCACATTTACCTGCTCCACATCAATCTTTAAAGCTCTTGCAATATTAGCACGCATAGTATCAATATGAGGTCTCATCTTCGGTGCCTGGGCAATAATAGTTGCGTCAATGTTTTCAATGAATAGACATTTTTCTTCCAACATCACACCAACCTGTTCCAATAATTTCAGACTGTCAGCACCTTTCCATTTTTCGTCTGTATCCGGAAAATGCTTCCCGATGTCTCCCAATGCCGCTGCCCCTAACAAAGCATCCGAAATCGCATGCAAGAGCACGTCAGCATCTGAATGTCCCAACAATCCTTTTTCATAAGGAATATCCACTCCGCCAATAATCAATTTTCTATTTTCAACAAGCTTGTGTACATCATATCCCATTCCAACTCGCATAAGTTATCCTCCTGATTTTTCTAAAAATATAAAACTATTCAGAGCCAGACTCGAAAATCCTTCGGATTAGCTCTGAATAGTTACATGTTATCACAAATAGTTCCTTGCAACAATCGGTTTTATTTGCCTGTCATGTGCTGATATGATAAAATAATTTTAACTTTTTTACTGACATTTATTCGTCAGTAATTACTAAAACAAACCAATGGAGGAATCTATGAGTCAGAAAAATATTATGGAATACGAAACTGTCGATATTGACATTAATACCAAAGAATTATTAATTATCGACCAGACAAAATTACCGGGAACCACTGAAATCCTGCGTTTATCTACTGCAAAAGAAATCTGGGATGCTATTTACCTTTTACAGGTAAGGGGTGCTCCTGCCATCGGAGTTTCCGCTGCTTTTGGTATCTATATTCTTGCAACTCAGATTAAAGCAGATGACTTCGATACTTTCTATGCAGAATTCGCTAAACAAAGAGATTATCTGGATTCTTCCAGACCTACCGCAGTAAATCTCTCTTGGGCTTTGAAGAGAATGGATGCTGTATGTGTAGCTAATAAAGATAAATATCGTGACGAATTGTTAGATATCTTATTAAAAGAAGCTTTGGCAATCAAGGAAGAAGATACTTGGGTTTGTAAAATGATTGGTGAATACGGTTTGGAACTAGTAAAACCGGGCGACGGCATTCTGACTCACTGTAATGCCGGTCAGCTTGCCACCAGTAAATACGGAACCGCTACTGCTCCTATCTATTTGGGACAGGAAAGAGGTTACAATTTCCGTGTTTTTGCTGATGAAACCAGACCATTACTTCAGGGTGCCAGATTAACTGCTTATGAATTGCACTCTTCTGGGGTAGATGTTACCGTTATCTGCGATAATATGTCTGCCATGGTTATGAAAAATGGTTGGGTAAATGCAGTATTCGTTGGATGTGACCGTGTAGCTGCCAACGGAGATACCGCCAACAAAATCGGAACCAGTGTTGTAGCAACCGTTGCCAAACGTTATAATGTTCCATTTTATGTGTGTGCTCCTACTTCCACAATCGACATGAGTTTAGAAAGTGGAGACTTGATTCCGATTGAAGAAAGAAAAGCAGAAGAAGTCACTGAAATGTGGTACAAAGAACGTATGGCCCCTGAAGGTGTTAAAGTTTTCAACCCTGCGTTTGATGTAACTGATAATGACTTAATCGCAGGTATTATTACAGAATTTGGTGTAGCCCGAGCTCCTTACAATGAATCCTTAAAAGAAATCTTCAAGAAAAAAGAAGACGCAACTAAATAAATCCATATTCATTATCATATTTATTTCTAAAGGGGGAACAACCTGATGATGTTTGAAGCAATTGAATATATTGTTCATAGTATTGATGGCGATTATGCTCATTTAAGCCGTGTGGACAAACCTGACGAAGAATTAAAATTAGTTGCCAGAGCCCTGCTTCCGGATATGATCCGTGAGGGTTCACACCTACAATATGAAATGTTACAGTACACACTGTTAGACTAAGGAATAACTACTCTTGTATTTCCAACTAAGGCATTATTATACAAAAAATAAAGGAGATTGTCTTATGAACATTCCAAAAGATCCTGTAATGCTGGTTTCTTTCCTGAATTTAAAATTAAGAGATAACTATGCATCCTTCGATGCTTTATGTGAAGACTTAGAGCTGGACAAAGAAGAAACTGCTGCCATTGTAGCAACCATAGATTATCACTACATTCCGGAACGTAATCAGTTTTTATAAAATGAATATAAGTATCTAACGGAACAGTTCGCATAACTGTTCCGTTTTTATCCCAAACTAATCCTTTATCCAAACACTTCTTACTTTCGCATTTTAGGACTACTGAACAAGCTGGCAATATAGCCAAAGATTAAAGCTCCGCTGCATCCCACTGCTCCGGCTTTAAATCCTCCCATAAAAAGGCCAAGTACCCCTTCATTATCTACAGCTTCTTTCACGCCTTTCATCAATACATTCCCGAATCCAAGCAAAGGAACACTGGCACCGGCTCCCGCAAATTCCTGAAAAGGTTCATATATTCCCAGAAAACTTAATACTGCGCCGCTACACACCAACAATACCATAATACGTCCCGGAAGTAATTTTGTTTTTTCCATCAAAATCTGTACCAATGCACAAATAATACCACCTACGACAAAAGCTTTTACGTAATCCATTTAAACACCCCGTTTAATTTTCTTAGTTCCAATAGTACTGTCTCCCTGCTTTTACACAAAAATAAAAGAGACAGCAGTCTATATTCCTACTATCTCCTATTTTTGTATCTTTATTCAATTTTTATTTATTTCAACTCTGCTCACTTTTCACCGGAATCTGCGCCAAAATTACGGCTGCAAATACCAATATACATCCAAAAACTTGTCTTCCGGTCATGACTTCTTTTAAAATCACCCATCCTGCCAATACCGAAATTACAGATTCCAAACTTAAAATTAAGGAAGCCACTGTAGGTTTTATGTTTTTCTGTCCTATAATCTGCAAAGTATATGCCACACCACAGGACAATACTCCCGCATAAAGAATTGGAATTGCTACCTGTAATATCGCTGTCATATTAGGATTTTCTTTTAATAATGCAATGCCCATGCAGACAATTCCGCTAAACCAGAACTGAATACAGGATAATGCCACTCCGTCTGCCTTTGGCGCAAAATAATCAATAATCAGAATGTGAAATGTAAAGCAAACGGCACAAATAAATATTAACAAATCTCCATAATTGACGGAGAAAGATTCCGTAATACATAAGAAATAAATTCCTATCGCTGCCAGCACCACTCCGAACCAAATCACAGGTGCTACTTTTCGTTTCATAAAAATTCCAAATACCGGAACTAATACAATATAAAGAGCTGTGATAAATCCGGCTTTCCCTACACTGGTGTACTGCATCCCTGCCTGCTGGAAACTGGAGGCAACACAAATAGCCACACCGCAACACAAACCACCAATCAAAGTTGTACGTTTATCTTCTTTTTGTTTCTCCGAAGACAGTACCTGAAAGGATAGACTTTTTTTATACTGTCTGTCACGAATCAAAGCAAATGGAGTTAACACAAGACCACCAATTAAAAAGCGGCATCCGTTAAAGGTAAAAGGACCCACATACTCCATTCCCACACTTTGAGCTACAAAAGCCACTCCCCATATAAAGGCTGCAAGAAACAGCAATACAGCACTACCTATTTCTAATTTTTTCATACTCCCTCGCAATTTCTTCTGTAATCTCACGAATTGATTTCTGTTCACAGTCAATGACTAAATCAGCATACTTCTCATACAGCGGAACTCTTTCTTCGTATAATTCTTTTAAGCCCCAACCTTCCTTTAAAGCTACACCTCTTTGTTTCAAATCACCCAATCTGTCTGCAATGGATTCCAACGACAATTTCAAATAAACCACCAAACCGATTTCTTTCAAATGTTCCATAGCTTCTTCACCATAGATTACACTTCCGCCGGTTGCTATAATGGCTTTTGTTATATTCAATTCTGCATTGATTTTGTTTTCAATTTCTAAAAAGCCTTCCATACCATGTTCTGTAATCAGTTCATGCAAAAGCTTTCCCGTAGTTTCCTGAATCACCAAATCAGAATCCACAAACCTATGTCCTGCCACTTTCGCCAATACAACACCTACCGTGCTTTTACCGGCTCCGGGCATGCCAATTAAAACAATATTATTTTTCATAATTTTCTGCTTTCTTATATGTACTTTACATTTATAAACGGGTGATATGTTAACATCTCACCCGTTTCTCTACTCATTAGCCTAAGTATCCGATTACTTCTACTTCACAAAGAACATTTTTAGGTAACTGTTTTACAGCAACACAGCTTCTCGCAGGTTTTTCTGTAAAATATTGTTCGTATACTTTATTGAATGCTGCAAAATCAGCCATATCAGCTAAAAAGCATGTGGTTTTAACAACTTTTGTATAATCGATTCCTGCTTCTGTTAATACAGCACCAATATTTTTCATAACCTGTGTTGTCTGTGCTTCAATACCTTCTGCTTCTACTTCTCCTGTTGCAGGATTAATCGGAATCTGTCCTGATGCAAATAAAAATTTATCCACCACGATTGCCTGTGAATATGGTCCGATTGCTGCCGGTGCTTTGTCTGTTGCTATTTTTTTCATAATTTTTGTCTCCTTACTACCTTTTTCTATTTGAGCCTATGCTCCTTTAACATCCTTTACATACAATTATTCTACTTCCGGTTCATTGAACTCCACAGTAACATAGAATCCTCTTTCATTTTCTATAATCTGTGTTACTTTTCCTTCTCTGGATTTCAAACGTTCTCTGAAAGGAATATTTCCTGACATGGCAAGAGATGGATCTATGGTATAATAATAGTTACTTGGAAGAAGTCCCTCCGTTACGGTAATTAAATCTCCCTCTTTCAGTAATCCCTGTCTCTCCATTTTAAATTCCATGGTTCTCATAGGTTTGTCTCCCATCATTTTTACACAAGAACATGTATCTTGAAAAACAATCATTGATTGCTTAATTTTTCTATAGCATATACTACCCTTATCAGTATATTTTGTCAACTTTGCAACTCTTTTTTCAATATGTTCAAATCTTCTATAGTAATAAATATTCTTGATAATATACATAAAATAAAATCCCTTCACCGATTTTTTCAGCAAAGGGATTTTAATGGGAGGGTTATCATAATCTAAATAATATTTAGTTGTTACTCATCATATAACGAATAATTTTCCCGGAATCGGAAGGACTGTGTGTAATAAGTTCTACTGACGGAATTACTCCGCCAAAAATTGTTAATGCTACATATTGACTAAGTTTTGATTTTAAATTGAATTTATCACCATTTTCTGTTACAAGTTCTACTTTTTCTTCGCACTGATCAATTACTCCAAAAAATTTTTCTAAATTTGTAATGTTCTTAACTTTCACATTCATGATTCTTCTCCTTTCGAGACATTATAAATTAGTCCATTAAAAATTATATGTTATCGTTTATTCTCTAAAGGAATTCTTCGCTTCCTTTATCTGAATTATATGACTATTATTCAAACTTCTCCATAACTCTAATGATACAAAACATACACAAAATAATACTATTCTCTATCAACTTACATCCACAACATGCTTTTTGATTCTATACTCTCGTGGTGTCATTCGATAGCGTTCTTTAAACACACGGTTAAATGTTCTTTGGCTTTCAAATCCACACTCATAGCATATATTCGTAATAGCATCTTTCGTTCCATCTAACATGGATATGGCGTAATTCAAACGGACTCCATTTACATAACTTGTGAAATTACAATGAAACGTCTTTGCAAACACTCTGGATAAAACGTACTTACTTACACCTAAATCATAAGACATTTGTTCCAATGAAATCTTATTTCTAAAATTCTTTGCTACATATTCTACAGCTTTATACACCAAATCGTCGCTTCCTACCGTTTCTTTTGATACCATGTCCACCCCGGAAAAAACATGGGCAAAAATCATTTGTATATAAGCCTGCACCAAACGAATATTATTCTTATCAACATCAACCAATGCTTTCACTGCTTTTACTATATCTATATGAAGAGACTCTTTGCAGATTACCGGAGACGCCGGACAGTTTTTTTGTATCTCATCCATGTAATTGGATATAAGTTTCGGCGAAATCAACATATACAATGCTTTATTATCGCCACTTTGAAACACCTGGTAGTGATGAATCAGATTTGGAAATACAATTGCAAAATCTCCTTTTTCCATATGATACAATTCCTGCCCGACGCCTAATTCCAAGGAACCTTTTATGATATAAACCATCTCTATTGCTTCATGGATATGTGGTGGAAAATGAGTTGGCTTTTTGCACTCTACCGTAATATTGCTATTCTTATTTTCATATGACAAAATCATGATATCAACTCCAGTCTTAAGCAAAAAATGTCTATTATTTAATCTTTTATGACAAGAAAACTCGCTCGCCAAGCGCTATACTAAACTTGTAAAAAACATAAGGAGGTAAAAGATATGTTAAACAAATTAGTAAATTATTTAAACACTATCATGTTTTTCTACGCTGACTACTTCAAAAACGGTTACCGTATGTAGTTACGGTATTACCGTTAAATGATTAAATACTTGATTAAGCAATAACAAAGGAATAGAAAATATCTTCTGTTGCATTGATGTGATATGCTTCTTCTACATCACTGCCCCAGCTGTCTATTCCACCTACGCCACGAACGGCACCATAGATACAAAGAACTGTCCTTCTTGCAGGCGGCAGTTCTTCATGATGAGTTGCATTTTCAATCTCACTTGCTGTATATGGCAGACAGGAGAAAGAAAATGCATTTTCTGTTTTTTCAAACATTAATTCCTGTTCGTAAGAATCTCTCCTGCTGTTATCTAAACTTTTATGTCTGTAAACCTTTACATAATTTGTATCCATATGCATTCCGCATTCCTGTGGAACCAGGTATGGGGTAAGTGATAAATCATCTACTGTAAAGATTCCTTCCGTTGCACCTTTTTTACGATCCGGATAAGTTTCTCCTGATAATCCCTCATATTCATATCTGTCTGCCAATGTTGGCATAATAAATCTCATTCCGAAAACAGGCAGCTGTGGTAAACCTTCTACTCCAAAATAATGTACATCCACTTTGATCTTTCCACATTCATTCACGGTATATGCTACTTCTACTTTTGTAACCGGTATTGTAAGTGTTTCATATACAAAAATGATTTTCATCTCTTTTGCATAAACATCTCCTCCATAGCGGTTATTCTCCGGAGCACATGGTTTTCCTTGTGAAACCCCATCCATAATTACTTCTACGTCTTTGCAGCTGATAAACATATCCGCTGCCAGCCAGCTTCCACTCTTCAAGTGAAAACTACTACCTCTGTCATTATCTGTTAAAGCTCTCCAAAAGGTTGGTTTTGGACAGCGGTACAACCATTCATATCCATCTTTTACCAGAGACTCTAAGCCTCCCTGTGCATAGGAAAAAATGTAATCAAAGCCTTTTCCATGAATACCAAGTGTAAAATCACCGTATACGACTCTAAGTGGTAAATTATTTGTATAACCCATAGTAATACCTCACTTCCTGCATTGCTGGTTTTTCTTTACGATCTGCAAAAACGATACCATTTCCTGAAAATTCGTAATCCGCCGGTCTGTCATCAAAATCTCCACCATAACGAAGTACTTCTTTTCCTGTAATTTCATCTGTTACATACAAGGCCTGGTCGATAAAGTCCCAAATATATCCGCCCTGATACATCTCATATTTATCAAGTAAAGCCATATAGCTGCCAAGACCACCCATGGAATTACCCATATCATGCATGAACTCGCATAAAATATATGGTTTTTTAGGATTATTACTTAAATATTCCTCCACCTCTGCCGGTTTTGCATACATACGGCTTTCCATATCTGAAATCGTATCTTCGTAAGCTCTGTTATAGAAAGAGCTTTCATAATGTACCAGACGTCCATCATTTTTTTCTTTGAAATAGACGTTCATTGCTTCAATATCATCGCCTGCATAAGATTCATTTCCCAATGACCAGAACAATACAGATGTATGATTTTTGAATGTTTCAAAATTCGCTCTTGCTCTGTCTATTACAGCTTCTTTCCACTGTGGAACAGAACCCGGAACATTACAGGAAGGTTCAATTGCTCCAAGCTTCTGGAAAGAGCCATGACTTTCTAAGTTTGTTTCTGACATCAGATAGATACCGTTCTCATCACACATATAGTACCAGGGAATCTGATCAGGATAATGACAGGTTCTAACGGAATTGATATTATTTCTTAAAATACATTTCATATCGGATTCCATTTCTTCCATTCCAATGCATCTTCCGGTTCTTGGATTCCATTCATGACGGTTCACACCTACAATAACAAGTCTCTTGCCATTCAGATACATTACCTTGTCAATGATTTCTATTCTTCTAAAACCTACCTTATATGGTACTACTTCTAACAGTTCACCATTCTCGTCAAATACTTCCACATAAACTGTATATAAATATGGATTATGATTATCCCAAGCATTTACCTGCGAAAAATCAGTTTGTACATTACCAAAATAGAAATAATCTTTTTTGCTGCAAGATACTGTTTCCTGCATCATTACTTCCTGCTCCTGATTTTTTACAATTACATGAACTTGAAATTTTTTATTACTTACATCTGACAATCTTACATCTACTGAGATGCTGCCGCTCACGTTGTCAGCATTTAATACCGGCTGAATCCACAAATCTTCCACATGTGTATCCGGTTTTGCTTTCAATGTAACATTTCGAAAGATTCCAAAGAAACGGAAGAAATCCTGATCTTCCAAGAATGCGGCTGTACTCATTTTGTGCACTTCCACCGCCAAAACATTGCCTTTTTCTTTTATGTATGGTGTCAGGTCAAATTCTGATGGTGTAAAACTATCTTCTGCATAGCCTACGAATTCTCCATTTAACCACACATACATTGCCTGCTCTACTCCTTCAAAGCAGATGGTGATTCGCTTATCTAACATCTGTTTATCCAAATCAAATCTCTTTACATAAGATCCTACGGGATTGTAATCTGCTTCACTGAACATTCCTGCTCCATCCCCGGCATTCTCAATGCTATGTGCACCTCTACGGTATGACTTACCTTCCCATGGATACATGGTGTTAATATATCTGATTTTGTCATATCCCGCCAATTCAATATGACCCGGAACCGTAATTCTATCAAAATTCTCTGTAGAAAAATCGTCTTTATAAAAATCCACCGGCCGTACTTTC
>JAFXGP010000012.1 GCA_017521195.1 Lachnospiraceae bacterium | reverse complement strand
TACAGAAGGATGTAATCTAAGACCTCCTTTATATGGACCAATTGCACTGTTAAACTGTACTCGATATCCTGTGTTGACCTGTACCTGACCATTATCATCCACCCAAGGAACCCTAAACTTAATCTGTCTTTCCGGATTTACTAATCTTTCAAGTAAAGCATCCTTCCTATATTTTTCTTCGTTTGCTTCTACCACTACTCTTAAAGATTCCAATACTTCCTTAACAGCCTGATGGAATTCCGGCTCTGCGGGATTTTGCTTCACTACCTGATCAATTACCTCATCAACATACGACATCTCTAAATCCTCCTTAACTTCTTTGCTTTCACAGTATAATATTCGTATTTATTAATTAAAAAAGGCAAAAAGCGTCTTCAAGGTACTTACCTCAAAGACGCCATTGCCTTTATGGTTGCGATAATACACCCGTCAAAAAAAGTTGTCAACACTTTTTTTCATTTTTCATCCATTTTCCCTCTCTATAGAACATCAGTGAAAGAAAGGTGGCAATCGTCCAACCCATTGGCCATGCACACCAAATCCCTGTTTCTCCTAAGCTTGTATGTGATAACAGAATTGCAAGTCCAACTCTTAAAATCAGATCAAGAAAAGTCGCTGCCATAAATTTCCCCATCATTCCTGCACCACGCAGTATGCCGTCTGCAACAAACTTCATGGAAATTATAAAATAAAATGGGGACAAAATACGCAGAAAATTGATACCTGTTTGAAGTGCCAATACCGTCGGTTCATCAATAAAAGCATACAAAATCCATTTTCCTACAAAGAAATAGAGTGCAAATAGCGGTACGCTAAGCATCCAGACCATCTTGATGCCCGCCATGAACCCTTCCTTTATACGCAGCATTTTCTCGGCTCCGATATTCTGTGCCGTATAATTTGAAATACCATTTCCCAAAGTTGTAAATGAAGTGATTACAAGATTATTTAGCTTTACCGCTGCTGAATATCCAGCCATGACACTAGAACCAAATCCGTTAATCGTTCCCTGAATGATGATATTTCCCACAGAGATAAAGCTCTGCTGTAAGATACTTGGTACTGCAACTGTCATAATCCTTTTCAAAATATCAAATGAAAATAATAGAACCTTTTCCGTTTTTATTCCTGCTAATCTTTGAAATACAACAAAAACAGCAACCATACAGCTTATTCCCTGACACAGGAAAGTTGCCCAAGCTACCCCTGCTACTCCCATACGAAAAACAGTAACAAAAAGAATGTCAACTACAATATTCGATGTAGAGGAAACTGCCAGAAAATAAAATGGTGTCTTAGAATCTCCCAATGCCGAAAATATTCCTGTCGCAATATTATAAAAAAAGACAAACGGCAACCCCAAAATATAAATATCCAGATATAATTTGGAATCCTTCATCAATTCTGTCGGTGTGTTAATGATTCCAAGTAGAGAATCGCAAAATACCAAACCAACAACCATGAGAAGAACGCAGGCTACTGCACTGGTAATCATTGCTGTAGAAACAGCCGTTTTCATATTCTCGTATTTTTTTGCTCCGAAGAACTGAGACACAATAACCGAACATCCCATGTTACAGCCAAAGGCAAATGCTATAAAAATAAGTGTAACCTCATAACTGTTCCCTACTGCAGCCAAAGCATTTTCACCTATAAACTTTCCTGCCACAAAACTGTCTGCAATATTGTAAAGTTGCTG
>JAFXGP010000073.1 GCA_017521195.1 Lachnospiraceae bacterium | reverse complement strand
TATTTTATTGTTAGGAGGTGTCAAAATGGCAAAATGTGATATTTGTGGAAAAGGCGTACATTTCGGTAATAATGTTAGCCATTCTAATAGAAAAACAAACAGAATCTGGAACTCTAACGTAAAAAGCGTTAAATGTAAAGTAAACGGTGGTGCAAAAAAATTACACGTTTGTACTAGCTGCTTAAGATCCGGTAAAGTTGAAAGAGCTTAATTTGACGATAAGCTATGAGTGCAGAATTAAAATAAGAACGTAGGAACTGTTCACAGTATCTTACGTTCTTTTTTAATTCTATAGGCATGCAAACGACAGAGAGGTGAAACGAAGTGAAATCGAGCTGTACGATTACATGGCACTCATAGCGTGCTCTTTTCATAGTCAATATAATACTTTTTTCTTACAATATTATTCCACAATTTCTCCATCCGGAAAAGCTACATCCTTAGCTTCTTCATCAGAAATCATATCATCATTCTTATGTGTAAATCTGTCAACTAAATCAGGAACCATATCAAGAATCTTAGTTACTCCGTCCTGCTGTTTAATATTCACAAGCTTTGTTTTTCCATTCTGGATTACCAAAATAGCACTAGGACTCATCTTTCCGCCGACACCACCGCCGCCTTTATTTTTCTTATCCTGATTTCCTGCACCGGCACCAAGACCAAAGGATACATCTACTAATGGTACAAGAATAGTATCTCCTACATTGATAGGTTCTCCTACTACTGTTTTGGTACTAAGTACACTGTCAACTCCTTTTAATAAAGATGTCATTACAGAATTAAAATTGTTCTCTGCCATTATTTATGTCTCCTTTTTCTTCTTTTTTATACTGTTTTGTTTTTTGTTGCTGTTTGAACCACCCAACTCATCCAACACTAATTTGATAAATTTAAAACAATGTCTATTCAAAACTAATGTCACCAACTGATGTAATAGATTAATCAATCGGATATGCCCTTTTACATGACCCTTTAAACTTAATACTTCATTTTCAAAATCCGGAATAATCTGCACATTACTTCCTATGATTGGATAAAGAGCTCCGACTATTCCAAGAAGTTGTCCCGTAGTACATGGATCTGCAAATCCTATTTCTCCGGTTATATTCCATTTTCTTGGTAAAACAGCTATTATTATTTTACCCAATTTACTTTTAGCTCTTCCGAATGTAATCTGGGTTTCTTTTCTGTTCCAAAGTTCCAGATAATGTTCTGCTTTAAGCTTACCATCTTGAATTTTAGATATAATATCCTTAATTTTTTGAATAATATCTGCAATTTTAACCTTAACATCTTCTATCTTTTCAGATATGGATTTCTTTTTCTCTTCGATAATCACATCATCTTCATTTACAGAGGATGTTGTTTGATTCTGAATTACCTTCTTAGCAAGCTTTGCTTCTTCCTTTTCCTCAGCTTCTATTTCTTTTTCCAAATCTGCAAGACTGTAATCTTTTTCTTCACAATTTGAAATCGATTCACATGAATCCGTTTGCTTTTCTTCTGTACTCTTTATATCTGTCTGCCTTGCTGTAACATTTTTTTCAGCAATTTCATTTGATAAACCTTCCGAATTATCCGCCTTTCCTGCAGTTTCATCCGCTATATCTTCGGAATCCCGACTTCGCTTATCTTCTTTTGACTCTTGCTTGGAATCATACACCTTAAGTCCAAGCACCCGGACCACAAGATGCAAATCTTCTTCATAGGCAAACTTCATATATATCAGATAAAAGAACCATGTTATTTTTCCCCGGACACCGGGTTTCTTTTCTAACAGTTCACCTTCTGCACGATAACGGATGGGAACAATTAATATAATTGCTAACAAAACCACTATCAAAAGTAGTAAAAATAATATGATTCTCAGTATCCATTGCAAAATCTGTAATAAAACAACCCCCATGAATACCTCTTCTTCACTTTTTGTTATTCATTAGATATTCTTTCACATTAGCACTTCCTGTTTTTTGAAGTGATTCTTCAATCATCATAATCATCAATTTCTTTGCTTCTGAATATCCTTTTGCCAGTCCTACAATAGTTCCAACACTGTCTCTGATTGCTTTCTGCTTAAAATAACAACATTTCATGCAATCTAACTGGTCACTTCCATTGGACAAGGAAATCACATATATATCAAGCATACCGGCACCATGTTTCAGTTTCCACATTACCTTCTGTTTGTTTTTTACTCCCTCACCCAAATACATTTCTTTTAAAAAACGCATGGACACCTCTCACTTCTAATTTCCACTATATACGAATATGTATTTGTATTCACCAGATACACATTACTATCTATATAGCATTAAAGAGGCGTCGTACGCCTCTTTAGTAATATTTCTTGTTTCCCCAAAGATTACTTCTTTTAAGTTCCAAATACTCATTATATGCCTTTTCTAAAATCTGACGTTCATTTGCAAATTTTAACAAATGATAAGCCTCATGGTATTTGTAAAATCCGGAATCAACAAAAAATTCCTCACGTTGTGGTTTACTGTAATAACTATCTGCCATCATCAAGTACCAATGCACTTCCTTTTCCACAACATCTTCAGGCACATTGAAAGAATACTCACTCTTTCCAATATACTTAATGATGGATGCAGTTGCCCCGGACTCCTCCATTACTTCGCGTAATGCAGTGTCCTTATAATCTTCGCCTTCTTCTACAGTCCCTTTTGGTAAAACCCATCCTTCATATTTATTCTTAAAATTTTTATAAAGGAGTAAAATCTTACCTCGAAAAATAACCACACCGCCACAGCTCGTTGCTTCTATCATTGCAATTCCTCCCCGATTGGTGTGTTGCCTCTCTCGGCACATCATAACTAATTATAGTATAGACCAGATTTCCTACTAAGGCAAGATTTATTTATTCTACTGCAAAGTATGCATCAAATATTCTTTTAGCAATAGGAACTGCATAATCCCCACCGGAACCGATTCTTTCCACAATAATTGTTACAGATATTTCCGGATCTTCTGCCGGTGCGAAACCTGTAAACCATGCATGAGAATCTTCTTTCACCTGGTTGTATTCTGCCGAACCGGTTTTTCCCGCCGCTGTATATGCCAGTCCCTTTAATTTTGTCGCTGTTCCCTGTTCTACAACAGATTTCATAAGCATTGTCAGGGTATCCGCCTCCTGTTTTGTCATCAATGCTTTATAAGCCTGTGGTTTAAACTCTTTTACAAGTTCACCTTCTGCTGTCTCTACTTTATTCAAGAGCATTGGCTTCATATAGGTTCCGCCATTGGCTATTGCATTGGTAATCAAATGAAGATGTAACGGTGTCATCTGTACACTTCCCTGACCAAAGGAGATCTGAATCATATCTTCTTCAGATACTGTTTCATCTACAGTTAATTTACTCTGACTATAATTGAAATCTACCGGAAGCGCCTGATTAAATCCTAATCCGGAAACAGTATCATGGTAAATGCTTCTATCAAGTTGTATTCCCATATTTGCAAAAGAACAATTGCAGGATTTCGCAAAAGACTTTACCAAATCCACACCATTATGCACTGTGCCGTGATAGCATCCTATTTTACTGTCACCATAACGGAATGACCCTGTACAATTATAGTAATAATCCTGATAATTCCCATTATGTTCTCTTAAATATGCCAAAGATGTTACAATCTTAAAAGTCGACCCCGGTGGATAAATTCCCTGAGTAGCTCTGTTTAATAATACAGAACTATCTTCATCTTCCAAATATCCGTCCCAATCTTCTACTATAGTACATGGATTGAAATCCGGTTTTGAAACCATAGCTAAGATTTCTCCGGTTTTCACATTACTTACAATGATTGCTCCTTTGGAAACTCCGAGCGATTTACTTGCAATTTTTTGCAAATCTGTTCTCAAAGATGTATAAACATTATCTCCCGCATTTTTAACCCCCGCTATTTCATTACTGATTTTAACATCCAGAGAAATATTGGATTTGATTAAATACGAATTCGCCATAGCCTCAATCCCTGTTTTTCCCTTAGTAGAAAATCCAACCACATGTGAAAACAAGTTTTCATAAGGATAATTCCGATACTCCGTGCCACTTTCAAAAACGACGGTTTCCGCAAGCTTTTCCAAATCTGCAGAATATATGGTGCCTCTGTAATTCTTAGCATTTAACAATTTCTGTCTGGAATTATAGCTGCTGTTAATCATCTCGTCTCCTTGAGTATGCACAAAATGTGCATAATATCCCATCATTGCAACAAATAAAACAGAAAAGAAAATTCCGGTAAACCAGATATCCCTATTTGTTTTCTTTATATTTTTTTGTGTTTCTTTACCATTCAACGAATTCTTCGTCTTCTTCCACATCATTTACCTTAGCTCCTGCTTTTTTTCTTTCCAGCTTCTCCTGTCTCTTCTTAGCCGCATTTTCCTCTTTTATTCTAGCTTTTTCCTGCTGTTTTTCCTCCGTAAACCGGAGCATGTATAACCCTTGCATAATTGCAAATACAATCAAGGTAGTAAGAACACTACTACCACCATAACTTACTAACGGCAATGTTACTCCTGTTAAAGGAATAAATTTAATTCCGCCACCGATAGTAAGAAAAATCTGAAAAATATACATAACAGCCAATCCACTGGCTACCAAACGATAAAATGTGTCATCCAAATCCATAGCAATTCTTAAGAATGCCAGAAAACAATTTAAGCATACCAAAATCAGACACAATGCGAATATTCCGCCTAATTCTTCCGCAACTGCTGAGAACATAAAGTCCGATTCTACGAATGGGATATCCGATGGTGTCCCCTGATATAAGCCCATACCAAACCATTTCCCACTTCCAATGGCAAATAATGACTGGGTCATCTGATACCCCTCTCTGTCAATAGCCGCAAATGGATCTAAAAACGCCTGTACACGTACTCTTACATGGGAAAACAATTTATACCCAACCACCGCAGCCCCTCCTCCTGCAAGGAAACCTGCAATCAAATACAGATAATTGCGACTGGCAATTAACAGCATAAAAAGATACCCCATAAAAAAGATTATAGAACTTCCCAAATCCTTGGAAGCTACCAAAATCAGTACATGTATCCCGGCCAAAACAGCGGAAATCATTACATCTTTTAAAGTTGATGCCTTATATAATAATGATGCTATAAAAAATACAAATATTATTTTTACAAATTCTGACGGCTGTAATGTAATTCCTGCAACGGTATAACTGATTTTGGATCCATGGGTAACCTGTCCCAGAATCAAAACCACTCCTAATGCAGAAATTCCTACTGTTCCATATAACCATTTTAAATGTTTTATAAATCTCAATCTATGTACAAAGAACGGAATTATTAATGCTGCCACCATAGCAGCTACAACGATAAAGAACTGTTTTATGGCTTTATCATAATCCAATCTGGTTAACATAATAAATCCTATGCTAAGCAACAAACACATATTGTTAACCAACAGCCGATTACATTTAGGATAAATCATCTGATATAGCACAATAGTAGAAAACAATGCGATCTGCAAGAAGGCATAAAAGAATAAATACTCTATTTGCCCTGTCTGCAAACACATGGATAAATATGCCAAAAATTGTATAATGAACATATATACATCTTGTCGGACAAAAACGCCCGTCTTTGTATCATCTCTCTTTTTCCCTAATGCCAGATATGCCTCCAAGGTATATATCCCCATGAGCAATGCAATGGCATATTTGGAAAATTCCACAATATAATATTGCATAGTTTCTACAATGCTCCTTTTTTATAATGTCCGGTTGTATAATCCTCAATAAATGAAAAATCTGCTTTCCCGTTGATAAGATACTGTCCATACGCATCCAATACCCGTTTCATCTCTTCCTCTGATTCTGTAGTAAAGTCAAGACGTAATCCTTGCCCATTCAACTGCATTATCTGTTCAAGATTTTGATGAAGAGAATTAGGTACTGAATTATAAATTACATTATAACAATAATTACAGTTGGTCTGTACCTGAAAATCTGTCTGATACCGGTCTGTAATGCTATCTTCAAAAGAAACTCCGGTGCCACGACAAGAACCTTTTGTTTTTCGGATACAATTTGCAGTTACCATCATGGGAATTTTCCCATAGCATAAATATTCTGATTTATCATTCTGCAGTTGTTTCCATTCGTGAATATTACATTCAACAGGCATCAAAACCGTCTGTGCTTTATCCTTCCAGAATTTCAACGATTCCTGATTCCACGTATAAACATGATAATTCAATGCAATCTGACCGGAATAATTATGATATTTCAAATAACTATATGTTTCAAGGTTTGATATCAACACACCCTTAACAAATTCCCGGCTTTCATTGATAAGTTTTTCCAACTTTTTATAATCTTTGGCTCTCAGCACTTCACCGGTTTTTATCCAGATTTCTTTTTCAAAAGCTTTCAATTCCTGTAAAAATGCAGTTTTTGCCTCTATTATCAAATCTCCGGATACATAAATTCGATTCACAATCGGATTTTTCAGGGCTGTTTTACATTGGCTGTAAGAGGAAACTAACACATGTAAGCTTTTTTTGCTGTTATCTCTAACTTCATGACATTCTTTATTCCAGCATCCTTTTTTCAGACTATCCTTACGAATTTGAATTATAGAATCCTTTAACTGCTGTTCCAGTTCTTCAAAAGCCTGTCGTCTAAGTTCATTCAAAGCTTTCAAGGGAATAAAGATATCCTCATCCATATCAATTTCTAAAACAGAAAATATAAAATCGGTATTTCCGGTTTTATTCAACTGTTTTTCTACATCTGCTCTTCCTACAGGACGTTTCTGGGCAGAATCAACTATATTTCCTTCACAATAAACACACTTATCCTTAAACATAAGTTGCAGTGCGGCCGGTTGTCCTTTTTTCAGAGTTACGTATCCTGAAACTTCTGCTTTCAATGGCTGTTTCACATATTTTTCATAAATAGAAGCGGCAAAGGTTTCATCTATTCCGCTATAACTCGGCTTATGAATAGTTACCATTTCTTTGCCATTATGACGTTTATAATAACCATCCTGAATATCGGTTCTTATATAAAGGGATTTTAATGCTTCCCAATCTTTTTTCTCTACTTTTATATTCTGCAAATTATTTTTGTAGCAAAGATCAATATATTTTCGATAAATTGCTGTTACTCCTGCTACATATTCCGGACGTTTCATACGCCCTTCAATCTTAAAGGAGTCAATCCCTGCTTTTATCAATTCCGGTACCAGTTCTATAGAACACATATCCTTTAAGCTTAATGGATATTCTTCCTTTTTCGTTTTGGATTCTTTATCTGACAGATTTACCTGATATGGCAAACGACAACTCTGTGCACATTTACCTCGGTTTCCACTTCTTCCCCCCAAAAAAGAGCTGAAAAAACACTGCCCGGAATAGCAATAACACATGGCACCATGAATAAAGGTCTCGATTTCAATCCCTTCTTCTTTCAAAAGTTCTATTTCTTTTAAGGATAATTCTCTTGCCGGAACTACACGTACAGCGCCTTCTTCCTTCAACATTCTCACTGAATAGGGACCTGTTACTGCCATCTGTGTACTTATGTGAAGTTCAAGCAATGGAAATGTTCTCTTCAAGAATGATAAAAGTCCCAAATCCTGAACAATAACTCCATCCAAACCTGCATAATAGAATGGTGTTAGAAATTCTTCCACTTCTTCCAATTCTGACTGTTTCATTAAAGTATTTAAAGTCAAATATACTTTTCTATCGAATAAATGAGCATAATAAATAGCCCTGCATAAAGTTTCTTCATCAAAATTTTCTGCAAAGGCTCTTGCTCCATATTTAACTCC
Source organism: Lachnospiraceae bacterium (assembly GCA_017521195.1). GTDB lineage: Bacteria > Bacillota > Clostridia > Lachnospirales > Lachnospiraceae > SFDP01. The sequence continues at coordinate 24,090 of JAFXGP010000073.1, read as the reverse complement.
GCCTAAATAAACTGCATCTGCTCCGGCATGAATTGCTCCAAGAAAACTTTCATAACTGCCGGCAGGCGCCAGTAATTCTACTTTTTTCAAAGATAAACTCCTCTTCTCTATAAATTCATCTATCGACTATCTGTTATTTATATGTATTTATACTTATTATGCATTTACTACCATAGATTTACATAAGGGAGCCGTCTTTCTGACAGCTCCCTTCCTATATCACTTATTTATCTTTTAATCCGGCTTCTAAACGGATTACCTTTTTTTCAGAATCATTTAACTCTTTCTGAGCATTTCTAAGGTTTTTTTCTGTACTTTCTAATTTAATCTGAGTAGCAATCAGCTGGTGTTTTAAGTCATACAGTTCTTTCTCTTTTGCTTCAATTTCATCTTCCAGAGATTGAATCTGTTTTTTTGCTTTAAAATAATCATCAGCAATATTTAACTGCACAAGGATATTTTGCATATCTAATGGCTGTCTGCGAAAACTGTCAACTTTACCATATTCTGTTAACTTATTATTCAAATAAGAAGCCACTTTCTGTAAATATTCTTCACTTTCATATCCACAAAGGGTTAATACTTTACCACCAATTATTACTTCTGCATCTGTTTTTGCTGCCATTTCCGCTACTCCCTATATCATACGTATTGCAAATCTTGTAGTTTTGCATGTAATTAAATACATTATATAGAAATAGCCCCTATATTTCAAGTCCTAAATGCTTATACGCATACTCTGTAACCACTCTGCCTCGCGGAGTTCTGTTTACAAATCCATTCTTGATTAGATATGGCTCATACACATCTTCTATAGTTCCTGAATCTTCACCTATTGCAGCAGCCAGAGTTTCCACCCCCACAGGACCGCCCGAAAACTTCTCAATCATTGTCATAAGAATATTTCTATCAATATGGTCCAACCCCATTTTATCTACATCTAATAAATCTAATGCGACATTCGCTACTTCTTCCGTAATTACACCATTATATTTCACCTGAGCAAAATCACGTACTCTCTTTAAAATACGGTTGGCGAGACGTGGCGTTCCCCGGCTTCTTCTGGCAAGTTCCCTTGCTCCATTTTCATCAATCTCAACATTTAATATCTTGGCAGAGTGTTGAATAATAAGTTTTAATTCTTCTACAGAATAAAATTCTAATCTGTGAATCACTCCAAAGCGATCTCTGAGCGGTGCTGTCAACATACCGGCTCTGGTTGTTGCCCCTACCAATGTAAACTTAGGCAAATCAAGACGGATACTTCTGGCAGTAGCACCTTTTCCAATCATAATATCTATAGCATAATCTTCCATTGCCGGATACAATACTTCTTCTACCTGCCTGTTCAAGCGGTGTATTTCATCCACAAACAATAAGTCTCCTTCTTGAAGATTATTCAAAATGGCTGCCATTTCTCCCGGTTTCTCAATAGCTGGTCCACTGGTCACTTTCAGATTAACACCCATCTCATTTGCTATAATTCCCGCCAAAGTAGTCTTACCAAGTCCCGGCGGACCATAAAACAATACATGATCTAAAGCATCATTTCTTTGCTTAGCTGCCTCGATATATATTTTTAAAATCTCTTTTGCTTTTTGCTGACCAATATAATCTTTCAAATACTGCGGACGAAGACTTCCTTCAATCTTAACGTCTTCTTCCTGCACACTGGTCTCTATTATTCTACGTGCCACATCTGTAACCTCTCTTGTTACTTTCTATTTATTGAAAATACACTCAACTTACTTCCTAACTGTTTTTAAAACATATGCTTCAATGCCTGTTTTAAAATTGTATCACCGGTCATATCTTCTGTAATTTCCACCGCATTAACAGCTTTCATACTTTCAGATACAGAATATCCTAATGCTGTCAGTGCTTCTATCGCATCACTACGTGCTCCTGTATTTTCCTGCTTAACACTTGATACATGAACTGTTTCATCCCCCAGTTTTTCAAAGGTTTCTTCCACAGATACTCTATCCTTCAAATCAATCAACATTCTCTGCGCAGTCTTGGCACCAATTCCGGGAGCCTTAGCAATGGTCTTAGAATCCTGAGATATAATTGCCAGACGTAATTCCTGTGCAGAAAACATAGATAAAATTCCAAGAGCCCCTTTGGGACCTACACCATTTACCCCCAGCAAAAGTAGAAACATCTGTAAATCATCTTTAGTTAAAAATCCGTATAATGCAAGTACATCTTCTCTTACATAAGTGTAGGTGTGAATCTTTACCTGACTTCCGATTCCGGGCAAACCTTCTATCACACGTAAGGATACCTTTATCTGATATCCGATATCATTCACATCAACAATAACATAATCACTGCCGATTTCTTCTAATGTTCCTTTTACATATGCAATCATACAGAAAACCTCATTCCCTTTAATCTTACATGAGTATATCATAATCGAACATATGTTTCAACACTTATGGGACACAAATTGTAATCTTGGTTCCGTCCTCATCATCAAATCGTTTTAAAACTTCAATCTCCAGATTTTCTATCATCTGTACATGATTTTGGATATTTACACTATTATTATTATATTCTTCAACTGTACAGTCCAGAAGCGCATATTCCGGTTTCGTTGCCTGATACAATGCATCAGTGCCAATTCCTGCCATATATCCATGATGCGGAATCTGAATGATATCCGCATCCCAAAGAACCTCTTCTTCCGGAATCTCCTCTTTTATATCTTCCAAAGTAAGTTCCGTCATGTCTCCGGTCAACAATAACACAAATTCTTCATAAGAAATGGTGAACACTAATGAATTGGCATTCACATCATGTCTGTTTGGATCGAAGGATGCAAAACACTCTAATTCTAAATCTCCAATCGATAATTTGTCTCCCACTAACATTGGTACATACTCTGTATTATCTTTTGTCATTTCCATCATATCTAAGAATTGATAAAATAAAATGGCATTAGGATTATTTAACACTTCATATACTGCCGGGTCTTCTTCTTCTTCAAAGAACTCTCTGGTAAATGGAGAATAGTACACTGTCTCTACGTTTTCGCTGTTTACTGTCATATAATCTAAAAATGCTCCAATATGATCCACATGAGGATGTGTCAGAATCCAGCCCTTTACTTTTCCGCCATGCTCCTGTATATACTGCGTAATTCTCTGTCCGTCTTCTCCCTGAAATCCACCATCTATTAAATATAAATCACCTTCCGGCGTAATTATGGAATAAGCTTCACCACCCCAAAATGTTGGAAACGGAAGCTGAGTGATTTCGTAATATTTCTCACTTTCTGAATCACCGTATATAAAATTATTATCTTCTGTTTTAATAAGTTCTGCTTTTTTATTTCTCTCCCAAGTTCCACACCCCACAAAAACACACACTGTCAAAAGAATACTCAGACTACAAATTATTAAATTTGTTTTCTTTTTTGTTAACTTCAAATCTAATCACCTCAACATAAAACATCCTCTGTAAAGCCCTCGACTCTACAGAGGATTTATTTAAAAGACCTACACCCATGTTAATAATTACTGTTTTATCCTATCAAGCTCTGTTAAATTAACTCCAAAAGAAGTTAAAATTACTTTTAATTCAACATATCTTTCATACATTGCTTTATATGCATCACTTTCTTTTTCCGCTAAAACCATATATCTTTGCAGTCTGGAAAACTCCTCCACACTTACTTTCATCATTTCTTTATCTGACACTGTATCCTCCCTATACATATAATCGCCCCTTTCCTATAGGTATATCTATATTATAAAGGCTTTTAAAAAAGGTGTAAAGTCACATTAAATTGTTAAAATAAATTTTCTTTTTTGATAGTTGGAAATAAATATAAATTTGAAAATATGTGTTTAAACTTAATTTGTTTAAATATGCATCCAATATGTTAATCATTATATGTTTTTATCACATTATCATATATTTATATTTTTTTCAACATAAAAATAACTTTAGAACATTTCTATCCCAAAGCTATTTTTCGTAATCAAATATTAAATTTATAGATCCCTATATAACAGACAATATTCAATAATAATGCATATAGTCACATATACATAAATACAAACAATTAATCAAAAATAGCACTACATATGCTCCAATAACTTCTCAATCGCGTAAGCAACTCCATCATTTACATTTGACTTTGTAGTATATTTTGCCACTCTTTTTAACTTAGAATCTGCATTTTCCATAGCCACCGTTGCACCAAAATCCATGGAAAGCATAGAATAATCATTCAAACTGTCTCCAAATACCATAACTTCATCCATGGAATATCCTAAAGATTCAATATACTTTTTTAATACCGGACCTTTCTGTGCCGACACATCTGTAATTTCCAGATTATTCGTAAAAGAAGATACTACAGCAAGATTAGAATTGCTTTGCAGTTTCTTTTTTATTTCTTTTAACATATCTACATTCTCTGAAAAAGCAATCATCTTAACTATTTGGGGATTCATGCTGCACAAAATCTCAAAATCCTGTACTGCTACCATCTTTTCTAACATCTGTTTAAATAATGGAATTTCTTTTATTTCTTCTTTCGGTATCGTCTGATGAAAGATATGAAATTGCTCCAACATCTTTTCTTCCATTTCTTCAGTATTACCAATACCATAGTCTAATTCATTACTATTAAATAAAAATACCAGTTCATATTGGCTTAGAACTTCGTATACTTTTTTACACTCATTTATATCCATATAGTTACTGAACAATATCTCTTTCTTCGGATTTCTTACTTCTCCGCCGCTACTTACAATATAATCACAAACTACATCTACACCCTCGAATACCGTCATTGCCTGTTGAAAACTTCTTCCCGTTGCAATCATAAAACGGATTCCTTTTTCCTGTGCTTTATGTATTGCTTCTATTGTTCTCTCATTTAATGCATGGTTTTCATTCAATAATGTCCCATCCAGATCACTGGCAATTACCTTTATCATTGTTCAACACTCCACTTCTATTCTTTCTCTTATATATTAAACTCCTAAAAGTCTTATTTTCCTACTATAATTATAACCTTAATCCATATTCTATTAATTTTGTAGCACAAAAGACGCCCATGCCATGGACGCCTTTCGAGTTTATGTGCAATTCAATTAAGTATAAAAATCAATCTAAATCTTCTCCATTACTTTCGATTACCTTTTTATACCAATAAAAACTGTCCTTGCGATAACGGTCACCATTTCCTGTGCCATCATCCTGATAATCTACATAAATAAAACCATAACGTTTATGCATCTCTCCGGTAGATGCAGATACGAGATCGATACATCCCCATGGTGTATAACCCCACAGCTCAATACCATCTTCATTGATTACCTTTGCCATTTCTTCAATGTGACTGCGGAGATAATCAATGTGGTAAGGGTCATTACAGGTTCCATCTTCATTCAGTACATCCTGAGCACCCATACCATTTTCTACAATCATAAGCGGTTTATGGTATCTGTCCCATAATTCATTACATGCATATCTAAGTCCCACAGGGTCAATCTGCCAGCCCCAATCGGAAGATTTCAAATATGGATTCACAACACCGGTCATAAAATTACCTTCTGCCGATGAATCAATCTTAGGATCTGCACTAACAACCGTTGACATATAATAAGAGAAACTTAAGAAATCTACTGTTCCATCCAGCAGCAACTGTTGTTCTTCTTTTGTCAGACTAAACGCAATACCTTTTCTTTCATATTCTTTTATTTTATAATTCGGATATTTTCCGGTTGCCTGTACATCAAAGAAAAAGTGTGAACTGCGTCCTGCAAACTTTGCTTTCAATACATCTTCCGGATGACAGGTATTTGGATACTGCGCTCCATAGGCCACCATATTCCCCACTTTATTATCTGAATCAATTTCATGTAAGATCAATACCGCCTTTGCACTTGCCAGCAACTGATGTTTTGATGCATCTGCTATTGTCTGAGGTGTTGCATATCCTACTCCACCACTAAGATATGGTGCCATCTGTACAATATTTATCTCATTAAAAGTCAACCAGTATTTCACCTTATCTTTATATCTTTCACCTACAGTTCTTACATATCTTTCCCAACATTCAATCGTACGTGCATCTGCCCAACCGTTCCAAGTATTGGTAAGTTCTACCGGTGTTTCATAATGGGATAAAGTTACCAATGGCTGAATATTATATTTCGCCAATTCATCAAACACATCATCATAGAATTTCAATCCTGCTTCATTTGGTTCTGTCTCCATACCTGTCGGAAAAATACGTGTCCAGTTAATAGACAAACGGAACATTTTAAATCCCATTTCTCCAAACAAAGCAATATCTTCTTTATAGCGATGATAAAAATCTATTCCACTATGAGAAGGATAATCATAGTCTTCAAATACTCCAAATTTTGCACCTTCCGGTGCTTTCATCCCCATAATTCTTCCATATTCAATTTTACCCTCTTTAGTAATATAGGTAATTTGTCTTGGATTAGTACGGGAACCTCGGGTCATACAATCTGCTGTACTGACACCTTTACCATTTATATTCCATCCACCTTCAAACTGATTTGCAGCAGTCGCTCCACCCCACAAAAATTCTTTTGGAAATTTTGCCATACCTCTTCCTCCTTAATCTAAATCTTCTCTATTACTTTTTTATACAAATAAAATGTATCTTTTTAACAAAAAACATCTGCCAAATCGTAACAGCCCAGCCAAAGGCTGAACTGTTACCATCTTAAAATACAATATATTAAATAATTAATGTTAATAAATCTTCACCATGTTTTGCTGCCTTATTCCCCATAGAAACTATATCCAAATAATCATCTGTATTGGTAATAATCACAGGTGTAACCATAGAATATCCTGCTTTTGCAATCGCATTCAAATCACAGGAAACTAATAACTGCCCTTTCTTTACCTTATCTCCCTGTGCAACATGAGCTTCAAAATATTGACCATCTAATTTTACAGTATCTAAACCTAAATGAATCAACACCTCTGCTCCGCCTTCAGATACAATACCAAGAGCATGTTTTGTTGGGAATAAAGTAGTAAGCACACCATCGCATGGAGCATACACTTTTCCATCGGTTGGATCCACTGCACAACCTTTTCCTAATAATTCTCCGGAAAATGCTTCATCTTTTACTTCCGTTAACGGCATCACTTTTCCTGTTAAAGGTGATGCTAATAATTCTTTTTTTACTTTTACTGTTTCTTCTTTATCTTCTACTGTTTTTTTTTCCATTTCCTCATCATCTTTAAATGTCAGGAATGCAACTACAAATCCAATTGCAATTGCTGCTACAACTGCAATAATTGCTCTAATTAAGGAGTTACCCGGATCTTCAGGATTAATCATACCTGAAACAGCAAAAACTCCAATCCCTCCCATAGTATATTTGCTAACGCCTAAAAGGCAAGTGATTGCACCGGATATTGCAGCACCGATACATGTAAATGCAAACTGTTTACCATGTGGTAAAGTTACACCATAAATAGCCGGTTCGGTAATACCGAAAAGACCGGAAACCCATGCAGGAAATGCTGTGTCTTTTAACTTGCTATTTTTTGTTTTCAGCCAAATAGCAAAAACTGCTCCTGTTTGTACAAAAGATACTAAACAAATCGCCCCATATACCGGCTGTGGATTTCCCGCCATCAAATCGATAACAAAAGTCATACCTAAAACCATATGACAGCCCGTTACAACTAAAACCTGCCATAAACCTGATGCAATTGCAGTAGCTAATAATGGGGAAATACTATAAATACCAATGATAGCTGCTGAAATACCAGCACCTAACATATTAGCTACCGGCCCAATCAAACAAAAACCTATCGGTGTACACACTGCCAGAACAATTGCCGGTGCTACGAAAGTCTTTATTACATCCGGAAGTACTTTTTTCAACCATTTTTCAAATGGAACAGCAATAAAACTTAAAAGAATCATTGGTAAAACCGTACTCTGATAAGAAGCATTTACTGTCATACCAAAAACAACTAAATCCACACTCTGAATTGCAGGATAACACAGTGCCGCACCTAAAGTCATTCCCAAGAAGGGACTTCCGCCCAATTTCTTGAACGAATTAAATCCAATAATAATTGGAAAGAACATGAACATTGCATCTGCTGCTGCCGCAAGAATTTGTCCCAAACCACTTGCCGTAGCTACCAGACCCGCCATATCTAAAAGGCTGTTCATACCTTTTAAAATACCGGCTGCGCAAAGGATACCAATAGACGGCATAAAAATACCCGTGATCAGATCCATTGCTTTTGCACCAAAGCTCATTTTCTTTCCGGAATCATCTTCTGCTTTAGAACTGCTGATTCCTGCCACAGCACATACATCTTTGTACACATCCGGTACATGATTCCCGATAACAACCTGATACTGTCCTGCTGACTTAATTAGTGTTACGACACCATCCATATTTTTTATCACTTCATCATTAGCTTTTGCTTCATCTTTCAATTTAAAGCGAAGTCTTGTTACGCAATGTGTGAGCGAAATGACATTTTCTTTACCGCCGACATTGGCGACAATATTTTTGGCTAATTTTTCATATTTGCCCATCTTTTGTCCCTCCATATTTTTTACTAATATTTATAACAATCTGCCATCTTCCTCGCGACCGAACATGACAATTTCGTTACCTAATGTAATTTAACGATACCTTCTTAGCACTACTGCTCTGTTTTATATACAGTTCTTTCTATATGAACCATTAAATATAACTTTTCATCATTGCTGATTTCATAATCATAATTTTTATGAATATATTCTTCTATTTTTAATACACACTTATATGAATTTCTATATTTATCCTTCAACAAGTTAAACAAACTATCATCCTGATCATCTGCATATGTTGTTTTAGTTATTAATCTCTGCGCAAAAAAACGAATGTGGGTAATAAATCTATAATAATGAATAGACTTTGTGTCAAATTCGATTCTGAAAAAGTATCTTACAATATTGTGGATATCCTGAATTATTTTTGTAATTTCATACACATCGCCAATAGTACAGTTATCCAATTCCGCATCTACAATATGAATCGTAATAAATCCTGCTTCATCTTCCGGTAATCTGACTTTAAAACGTTCCCCTATCATTTCTATCGCTTTCAATGCAACTTCATATTCCGGTTCATAAAAACGCTTAATTTCCCACAACATAGGATTTTTTAACTGAACGCCTTCCAAAAATCGTTGAACAGAAGAATAAATATGATCACTCAAAGAAATATACAAAGAATCACTGAACTTTTTATTTGTAGAAATTTTTGCAAACTGAATAATATCATTTGCTAATTCAATATATTCTGTTGGAATACAACTTACAATCTGCTTAAACCTATCATTAAAATCTTTATCTGCCTGATAAAAACACTTATCAACCAATGTCTCATCTAACATATCGCCAATTTTCTTTTTATAAGCAATTCCTCTGCCCATGGCAACGACTTCATTCCCATTCTCATCAATAAACATAACTACATTGTTATTAATAATTTTATGTATCTTTACCATGACACCTATCCTTTTTCCTTCTCATCCATCGCAACGATCGTTTTACAGTTTTTCAAAAAAACAAACGAAAAACAATAATCTTACATTCAGCACATTCTTCGCTTTGAGCCTTTTTATACAAATAAAAAAACCCACATATAGATACCATGTATCTGTATGCAGGTTTAGCTTACATTCAAGTAATCACTATCCAACTGTATTAAATTTATCTAATTCTAACATTGCTTTTATATTTTTGCAATATGTTTTTGTAGAAATATAATAACTGCTTTGTCATTTTTTGTACAATTCATTCTTATATTCATCACATATCAGATAAAAAAGATGGCTAATGACATCACTAACCACCTCTTTCTTTTCTTACTTTTGATTAATATAATTTACCAATCCTTCACAAGCAATAATTTTCTGCATAAATGGCGGGAATGCCTGCCCTTTGTACTCTGTACCTTTTGTCAGGTTTTTGATAATACCGCTATCAAAATCAACTTCTACCTGATCACCATCTTCAATCCCTGCCGCTGCTTCCGGACATTCGATGATAGGAAGCCCGATATTAATAGCATTGCGATAAAAGATTCTTGCAAATGTTTCTGCAATAACACAGTCTACTCCGGCTGCTTTGATTGCAATTGGTGCATGTTCTCTGGAAGAACCACAACCAAAGTTCTTGGTTGCAACCATAATATCTCCCTTTTGAACCTTTTTCACAAACTCTTTATCAATATCTTCCATACAGTGGGTGGCCAATTCCGCAGGATCTGAAGAATTCAGATATCTTGCAGGAATGATTACGTCTGTATCTACATTATCTCCATATTTAAAAACACGTCCTACTGCTTTTTTCATGCTAATTTCCTCCTATAACTGACATGGACAGGAAATCTTTCCTGTTACTGCACTGGCTGCTGCAACTGCAGGGCTTGCCAGATAAATTTCTGATTTTACATGTCCCATACGTCCTACGAAATTACGGTTTGTAGTAGATACACAACGTTCACCTTCTGCCAGAATACCCATATAACCACCAAGACAAGGTCCACAGGTAGGTGTACTTACTACTGCACCTGCTTCAATAAAGATTTTTAATAATCCTTCTTCCATTGCCTGTAAATAGATGGCCTGTGTTGCAGGAATAATAATACAACGGATACCTTTCTTTACATGACGTCCTTTTAATACTTCTGCTGCACATCTCAAATCATCTAAACGACCATTTGTACAGGAACCGATTACTACCTGATCAATTACTACGTCTTCTGTAATTTCATCAATAGTTTTTGTATTTTCTGGAAGATGTGGAAATGCGATAGTTGGTCTTAATGTAGAAAGATCAATGGTATACTCTTCATCATAAACCGCATCTTCATCTGCTTCATAAATAGTATAAGTTTTTGTGGAATGTTCTTTCATATATTCAATAGCCAAGTCATCTACAGGGAAAATACCATTTTTCCCACCGGCTTCGATTGCCATATTTGCAATAGTAAATCTGTCATCCATAGTTAAATTGGCAATACCTTCACCGACAAACTCCATGGATTTGTATAAAGCACCATCTACACCAATCATACCGATAATATGTAAAATAACGTCTTTACCGCTTACCCATTTCTGTGGTTTTCCAACTAAGTTGAACTTAATAGCACTTGGTACTTTGAACCATGCTTTTCCTGTTGCCATTCCGGCTGCCATATCTGTACTTCCTACACCGGTAGAGAATGCACCTAATGCACCATAAGTACATGTATGAGAGTCTGCACCGATAATTACATCACCGGCTACAGTTAATCCTTTTTCAGGCAACAGTGCATGCTCAATTCCCATTTCACCAACTTCGAAATAATTGGTAATTTCATTTCTCATCGCAAATTCTCTTACACATTTACAATGTTCTGCGGATTTAATATCCTTGTTTGGTACAAAATGGTCAGGAACTAACGCAATCTTATCTTTGTGGAAAACACCATCCACTTTCATTTTTTCCATTTCATGAATAGCTACCGGACTGGTAATATCATTACCTAAGACTAAATCTAAATCTGCTTCGATTAATTGTCCTGCTTCAACATATTCTAATCCTGCGTGCGCAGCTAAAATTTTTTGTGTCATTGTCATTCCCATAACAATATCCTCCTCATTTCATCTTTGCCCATTATAACATCTAACAATTTATAAATACAATACATATTGTTTATGCTTGTCATAACCACCTGTTATGATATATACTTATATTAATCGAAATTATGAACGCAAATATGTGTAACAATTTTGATATCAAAACATACTACATATGATACATCAGATAGGAAACATTAAACATGGAATCAAATTTAAACTTATACTACATATTTTATACCGTTGCAGAATGTAAGAATATTTCTGCGGCAGCCAAAGAGCTGTACATCAGCCAGCCTGCCATTTCCAAGGCAATTTCCAAACTGGAATCTAACTTAGACACAACTCTTTTCATCCGTAATTCCAGAGGGGTTACTTTAACCCAGGAAGGTGAATACCTTTATGGCCAGGTAAAACATGCTTTTGCTTGCATCCGTAATGGTGAAGACCGTATCAAAAAAATGAATGAACTGGGAGTTGGACATATTACTATTGGAGTAAGTACTACTCTCTGCAAATTTGTACTGCTCCCTTACTTAAATGAATACATAAAAAAGAATCCTCATATTAAAATTAAAATCTGTTGCCAGACCTCCAGTGAAACCATCAATGCTTTGGAAAATGGTTCTATTGATATAGGTTTCATCGGACTTCCCGATAAAATCAAAGGCTTTACATCCACACCTTTAATGGAAATCCATGATACCTTTGTCACCACCAAGAATTATTTGGAACATTTAAAAATACGAGAAGGTGTAAACGAAGATAACTTATTTAACCACGCAGTATTTATGATGCTTAACAGTGAAAATATCAGCAGAAAATATGTAGAACACTATTTATCTACCCGCCATTTGGAACTGTCTGAAATCATGGAAGTGGGAAATATGGATTTGCTGATTGAATTTGCAAAAATTGATTTAGGAATTGCCTGTGTAATCCAGGAATTTGTCCAACCGGAATTAGATACCGGAGAACTTATGGAAATTACTTTGGAACAGGCTATTCCAAAGCGTGATGTTGGTTTCTTATATCGTCACTCTACCTTAAAAGAAAATCCTGCCGTAGAAGGATTCATAACTTATATTAAAGATCATATCTCATAAAAAACACCCGTACCTGTGAATTCATTGTCACAAGTACGGGTATTTTAACTTTATTTATATTCTTCTATCAACTGATTGCGAAATTCTTCATCTTTTGTAGCTTTTTCCAAGTCATCAAATCTCTTATCTGCCAACAATTTTGCATATAAGCTGTTGATTTCTTCCTGCGCGGATTTTCTTTCACTTTCCCTGATAACCTGAATGGCTTTTTCCATTCCGTCTACAGCTTCTTTATCCTGTTTGTCCTCTTCTTTTAAGAACTCAGATGCTTCTTTCTTGGCTGCTTTTTCTTTTCTGTATTCTTCCAGCATATCTTCCGGTATAGAACCGTCTTTTGCCATTTCTTTTTTATTATCTACCATATTAGTATAGTCAATTAACGGACGGCCAAGCATCTTAAACATTTCTGCCATGGATGCTGCATATACGCAGGTAGTTCCAATCCAGTACATATTTTTATTATAATCAATTCCGCCTTTGGAAATACTGCTGTTTACATATGGCATAAACATCTGTTTAATATATTCCGGCTGAATTGCCCAATCAGGATATTCTGTTCCGTCGAATCTAAGGAAATCCACATATGGTCCGGATGCCAGAAACATATAATCTTCCACTTCTTGAGATGCCAAAATCGGTTTTGAATTGGCACGGAGATATAATGTTTTAACCACATTCTCTTCTTTCCATACGATAGCAGGACAATTATACATATTATATACTTTTGACTGACCTACTACGATTTTATAATGGTTCTCAGGAACATTATTTATTGCCAGAATTTCTTCATATTCTCTTTTCTGTTTTTCTAATTTGTCCTCTGTTGGTTTTCTTTTTTTAGCAACTACTAAAATTATACAAGCCAACACCACCAGGGCTGTAATAGTATATTCCATAATAATTCCTCTCAAGTTTTATTTATGTATTAATACACTCTATCATATTAACATTTTCTTTCAGATAAAACAACAAAAAAGGTTGTTACAATTTTCTGTCACAACCTTTAATATACTATTTAAATTATTTTTTCTTACGACTTAATTCAATCATTCTGATTGTTTCTTCGGACGGAGCTGAAATAACTGCCGCTGCAATAATTTCTCCTCCCGGAGGATTTGCCTTTACTGCTTCTACTGCAGATGTTACCGCAGATACATCCCCACTTAAGAATACAGTAACATGTCCACCACATTTTGTATTCCAACATTCATATGTAACCTGAGATGTTTTAAGCATTTTATCTACAATCATAATAGCTGAAGCACTACCTAAAGTTTCAACTAAACCAACTGCCTGCATCTTCATCATTCTACTCCCCTTCCCTTACTTGTTAATTGTCATAACTGTTGCTACTTCTGTTCCTTCAGAAGGAGAAGCAATTATTGTACTTGCTGTTACTTTACCAAGACGGGATGCGGTAGCTACCGCTACATCCATAGCTGCATTAACACTGGAGATATCTCCTCTCATCTTAACACACGCACCACTTTTTAAACGATTACGTTCTACTCCCTGAATCGATACATCAGCTGCCTTAGAAGCTGCATCCAAAGCTACAAATGCTGCTACAAGATTATCAACTTCAAAAACGCCCAGTGCTTTACCATTATACTGTTCCACTTGCCATTCCTCCAATCTATACCTTCATGAATACCCGAATATATGTCATTTATACACATAAAAAAACACACAAACTTATTCTACTATATTATAGCTTTTTTTCTATTGTCTGACAACTATATTTTGTATAAAGAAAAGACTTTTTATCATACAATGCCTATATTTATGTGGTAGGTAAATTTCTCTTCCATTTTCCTTTTACATAGAAAAAACTTGTAATTAATGCTCCTAATAACCAAGAGCATAATAATGAAATAAATACACTTTCAGGACGACCGTTTGGATATTCCGGACTTCTGGTAATAAAAGCTAATCCATATGCAATCGGCACACGGATTCCAACCGTAGAAACAAGGGAAATCCACATAGGAGTCATAGTATCTCCGGCTCCTCGCATAACACCGGATAAACTCTGGGTAACCGCAACTGCAATATAACCTGCAGCAATTATTCCCATCATACGGCGTGCCAAATCAACCAATTCTGTAGTTTCCGTAAATATTCCCATAAGCTGTTTTCCAAACATGAGAATTAACACAGTTAATACTGTAGATGTCACTACTGCAAGAATTGTCCCCTGCTTTGCTCCCTTCAAAACTCTGTCCGTTTTTTTGGCACCAATATTCTGTCCGGAATAAGTGGTCATAGCTGTACCAAAGGAAAAATTCGGAAGCATGGCAAAACCATCTACACGCATGATAATTACATTGGCTGCAATCAACATTTCTCCAAAACTATTAGTTAAAGATTGAACGGTAATCATTGCCAACGAAAGAATTGCCTGTGTCAAACCGGATGGAAGACCTAAACTTACAATCTTTCCCGCATATTTTTTGATTGGTTTTAAATAACCAAATCCCATATCAAAATGTTCCGTCATTTTTCTTAATTTTCTAAAACACAAAAATGCTGATATAGCCTGTGAAATAATAGTAGCCCAGGCAACACCGCTAACTCCCATATTAAACTGCGCCACGAATAACAAATCCAGTACAATATTAAGACCGGCTGCAACCACAAGATAAATCAATGCCGAAAATGCATCTCCTAAACCTCTGAGAACACCACAAAGAATGTTATAATATGCACTTCCCACAGAACCCACGCATAAAATCAGCAAATAAGAGGTACACCAATCAATAATACTTGCCGGTGTCTGCAATACTTCCAACAAAGGTCTGACAATAATTACGGATATAATCATAATAATCAGTGTTGCAACACCGGTTAAAGTAATACAGTTACCGATAGTATAAGATAATTCTTTTCTTTGCCTTGCACCAAAATACTGGGCTACCATAATGCTGGCTCCCATACTGATTCCAACAAACAACACTAAAAGAAGATTCAGAATCGGTGTAGCACTGCCTACCGCAGCAAGTGCATTATCCCCAACATATTTTCCAACTACAATACTGTCTACCGTACTATATAACTGCTGTGCAATATTTCCCAGTAACATCGGAACAGTAAAAATTACAATTTTTTTCCATGGTGTTCCTTCTGTCATATCTGTAGCTTGAAATAACAGCTTTATTTTTTCCAGCATATAATCCCCTCATTTCTTATCTTATAATAACCATTGTAACACTTCTCATTAAAATGCATTCAGAAATATTCCACCTAATACACCAACGGAATATAGTGCGCCAATAATTTTAAAACTCTCTGTCTTGTCCTCATTTACCCTTAAAAGAACTAAAATTCCAACTCCGGCTCCTACCAGAAGTCCTGCCATCATAGTTCCAAAGCTCATAAGTCCATCTAAAAACATCTGTGTAATGACTACCGAAGCTGCGCAATTTGGCAACAAACCAATCATTCCTGCCAAAACAGGTCCAAGCACCGGTCTATTCAAAATAAAGTTTGCCAACTGCTCTTCTCCGATTACTTCAACTCCAATATTCAATACAACTGTAATCAGGAAAACAAACAAAAAAATCTGCAAGGTATGTCTGAGCGCAGATTTTAGAACACCATCTTCACAATGACAATGTTCATGTTCACAAAAATCATGGATTTTCATTTCCTGATGTCTTTCCTTCTTTATAATACAATATACAAAATCTATCAAAAATCCTGCAGTCATCGCAAATACCACTTTAATTGCCAAAATCTTAGCAATTACCATGGTGTCAACAGAGCGGGATATCATAATCGGTAACATTTCATCCGATGTAGACAGATAAATTGCGACTAATGTTCCCACAGAAATAATTCTTCCTGCATAAAGATTTGATGCCGCTGTGGACATTCCGCATTGCGGGATTACCCCTAAAAAACCGCCTGCTATAGGTCCTGCTTTCCCTGCCTTTTCTAACCAAAGGTTAGTTTTTTCACCGGCTTTCTTCTCTAAAGCTTCCATAACTAAATAAGTAATAAATAAAAATGGAAGAATTTTCAAACTATCATAAAAAGCATGTTCCATCGAATGTATTAATATATGTGTCACTTATCTTCCTCTTTTCTTACTATTATAACAACGAGAAGTAATGTTATCACAAAATCAATCTACTTGTAAATCCCAACATTTACTGAAAGCTTACCCTTTTTTGTCTGATATCCTACACCATTATATACAAATTTTCCGTACCCACGGACGCTAACCACATCATTTACTTTTAATTGGTAACTGTTATTCTCACATAATCTGGAATTCACATATACTTTTTTAGCACGAAAATGCTCTATGCTTTGACTTCTGGACATGTTATAAACTTTGGATAGTATTCCATCGATTCGTTCTGATGCAGACAATACTACCATTTCTTCTATTTCCTTTTGTACAAATTCTTCTTCCTGCTCTAGTACTTTTAATTTTACGTGGGTATGACGAACCTGTGTCAAATTCTCTAATATATATTCTGCGATTCTTTCCAAACAAAAGACATATCCTGTTTTTCCTTTGATAAAAATATCCCCCAGATTTTCACGTTCTATTCCCAGATTCATTAATGCCCCCAGATAATCCCTATGATTCAGATTCTCACCAAATTTTTCGATCAAAGGCTCTATGGAAATACATATAATAGGAAAAGGTTCTTCATATCCCAATTCCTCCGGACTACCAAACCGCACTACTTTCCGATCACATCCTTCACTCCCACCAAAAACAGTAACCCCGGCAAACCTAAGCTGGGGTTCATTTTGATAAAATAAGTCTAATTCCGGTAAGGAAAGAAATTCGGTGAAAGTAAACATATTCTGTGTATAAGAGCGCCTTGCTAATTCCTCTAATCTCTTTTTTAATAATAAATCTTCTTTTTCCATGGCTATAGCCTTTCTTTCGTTATTCAATAATGTGCTAGACTACTGTAATCCCATAATAAAGAGCACTAACGCCACAATCGTCATAGCTGTCCATCCAATATATCTTCCTGCAATTTCCCAATCAGAGGGCTCTGCATTTTCTACATTACGAATCTGAAATGCAAGGTTCCAACAGAACAGTTCATCCGCAAATAACATTGTAAATACATTTACTCCTGTCATTTCCTCTGCTATTTCTTTATCTTGAGGAATTCTGCTTTTTATTCGATTGTATTTATCAAATATAATGCCTTTTCATAATCGGATGCTTTGACATAAATTTTGTATTCATAAGCTTTACTTAAATCAATTCCTACACTCCCCATATGCGCTCTACTTCCTGAATTTAATGGTGTTGGACTCAGAATATTTTTTACTTTTACTTTATATTCTATATTACAATTCTTCAAAATAGTGCGGACTTCACTTTGTTTTTTCATATCATATGTAATCAAAAGCTCTTTCCTATTAAATATAGTAATCATATGTTATTCTCCTATACAAATCACAATTTATATGTTAAACTAACTTTTTTTATTTCTCCCCATTATTTGAATCAAAAAACAAACACCTGCGCCAGAACTAGCTTCCATAACACAATCAATAGTAAGAACAACTGCCAAAGCCACAATTTCATCTTCCGGATTTGCTATACTTAACTCATAACTATCGCCCCAAGTCACCCATTCCTTACTGATGGAAACAATGAGATCACCATCTTGGTAATTTCATAATCATGAGCCATAAGTTTTCCTTCTATCTCCCACCCAAGACCTTGTATACTGTATCTCGGAAAAAGGAGGGTAAACTCTTTTTTTATCTCTGCAATCTGTTCATCTCCACAGAAAACATAGAAACGGGGCAAAAGACTCCAAACTTTCTTTTCAAAGCTTTAAAAGTTTTTTATATGTATATTGTACTTTTAACCCCTAAGAAAATACATGATTACATTGGCAAAATAGATTGTGCTATTTCTATTAATTTAAAAATATTATATCCATTATATTATACATCCGACAGATGCTAATATTCTTCTTTTGTTCTAAGCCATTCTCCTGTTTCTTCATTCTTAACTAATACAAGTTCATATCCCCCATTTGGGCGATTAAAATATATTTCTGTATCATCCGCTTCAAGCTCAAGTACAAACGTATTGACTGTTCCAAAGGAACTGTTTAATCCTCCAAACGTAGAATAAAAAGTAAGATAATGAGGCTTTACACCTCCACCATTATTTTTGAATCCTCTAATATAACCCATAGGAGAAGATACCTGTACCCCCAGATTTATTGCAGCCCCATCTTCTGATACAGAATAATCAACTAATGCGACATCTGTCCTTTTACGAAAACCTGTACCAATTAAAAATGTAACAACTAAAACAACTATAACTGTAATTACTGCAATAGCCCTCTTTTTCATGTAATCACGCTCCTCATCAAATTGGAATACTTAATCATTCTTAATCATATTTACTACTTCTTGCGCAACCGCTTCATTCACATCATAAATCTTCCCATCAAAGCTTATCGTCTGTCCCGTGATTGACAAATCATATATTTTTTCCTTTGTATAAACATAAAATAAGTACCAACCTTCTAGCCATGGATTTTCTATTTCCTTATAAGTCAATTTTGTTAAAATTGCCCGTATTTCTTCTAACTTTCCTACATCTGTTACTTCATATATTTTTTCATCAAAATCATAATATACCATCTTAGTTACATTGTTCCAAAAAGTATCTGTAAGAAGTGCTATATCTTCATTGGAAGCGTTTTTTTCTTCTGTTTCTGCAATCCTTACTTCCGCTCCCTCTACTTCCACAGAAACTGCAATCGGCCCTCTATCAGAATTGTTTTGAACTGCAACACCAACTTTAAACCATTCTCCTTTTACTGCATCCAAATTTACAGGCATTCCATGTGTCAGATATTCTGCCACATATCCCGTCTCTACATTTTCATCAACCGGTTTCAAAATTACTTCCGTATCGCTTAATCCCGCACCAGCATATATTGTAATCTGATTACCGATAGCCATAATTTCTTCCTCTGAATATACAAAGGCTTCCTGACTTCCTGCCGGAACCAAAATTTCTATTTCGTACTTATCCTTTTTATTACACCCCGCAAGTGATAAGATGCTTAGGATTATTAATAGAATTGCTATATATTTCTTTTTCATAAGATTACTCCCCCTCAACATCATTTCTTCATTTTTCGTTCCTAACTCATATTAAAAATTACTTTTTACTATGTATCCAACTCTCCAACTGTTTTCTGACTAAAACGTACAGTAATTGCAAATACACCTTCATATCCAAACTTTTCGTATTCTTCCGGAGAATTAAAATAATCCACCTGATAAGAAACCTCTTCACTCTTTGATGTAATTATCTGTACCGCTAAAGTTATTTCTTCTTCATATTCAAATTCTGTTTTTTCCGATAAAACAGAGTTATTCAATGCTTTCGTATAATGTATTATAAGAATTCTCTAACTGTTCTCTGATTTCATTTATGTCTTCCGATAACTCTTCCATATTTAACCAGCCAATATTAATTACTGTCTTTTCACATCCGGTAAAATAATTAGAAACAGCATTTTTATATTCTTCTTCCGTAATGATATTACCTGCACAATCTGTATAGATAATACTATCTACTTCTGCTTCCGAAAAAATGGTTTCCTTGGTTGCAATCTTACTGGTTCTAACAATGCCATTTTCAAGCACCAAATCGAATATTTCTTCATAACAGCCGTAAGGATTGTTTCTTTCTACATCTGTAACAACATAATGAAACATATAATTTTCATCCATATATTGCTCCCATGTATAGTAGGCTAAATCTGGTTCAATACCATCTTCAAAAGAAGTAATACATTCTGTTAATCCATCATAATTCTCATTGATTTCAAAGATTCTATTAGTTGTATATAATCCTGTTCCACCCATACCAGAAACAATCAATTCAAATCTTCCGTTTTTATCCAGATCAACTACTGCATAATTTACGATTTCTCCCAGACTTTCATAATCTTCCATCCATAATGCTTTATTCTCTTCCATGATTGTAAACTGATTATATGTACTTCGATGCCCCTCTAGAGAATCCTTATAATCCCAATATTCATCCTTCGTTTCTAATATTGATAATATACTGTCATTCTTCTGATTTTTAAGTAAATACTCTGTAAGCAAAGAATCTTCTTCAAATCCTTTTCTATCTTCTAATTGAAAATAAATTCTTCCCAGTTGATACTCCTCTCCGGACATTGTCTCATATTCAGACAATGTAATTACATCCAACAAACCATCTTCATTATAATCTTTGAAAGCTACTGCTGAAACTGTAAGAAACATGTCTGTAACAGTATGTTCCTCATTCCACCCCGGAAATTCATACAACACATTTTCTTTATCCATCAGATAGAATCTGATATCCGGATTCCATCCATCCGATAAAAAAGAAGTAATTTCAGGAACATAAGTTGCAAAGGTAACGTTTCCCCAGTCATTTAAGTCAACTTCAAAACTCTGTTCCTCTATAAAGCTCCCTACAGGCTGAACATTTATTTTTTGCTCCGCTTCAACTTCTGTCAATTCATTTTTCTGTGTTTCAAGCTGTATTTTTTCTTTGGAAGTTCCACAAGCCAATATACCAAATATCATAACAGCTGTTAAAATAACAAGTATTTTCTTTTTCATCCAAATGACTCCTTAAAAATTAATTGGATTAATAATGTACTCTTGTAAAAATACCAATCAATATAAGTATAATGCCTGCGATTCTTACCCATTGTAATGTTCTTTTAGATACTTCAGCTCCGTTTGGTAAAACCGGATGAATAATCCACAGTAAACCACAAACACAAAAGCCAAGGCTTCTATAAATCCAAAAATCAAACATTTCCGTTATGATATTTGCCAAAATAATAATGACAATAGAAATAATCATTTGCATTTTATAATTCAATTTCATACAATACAGCTCCCTCCGTATATATCTCTTCTATTTCTCGTTTTTACCATTTTTTATGGTCACAATAATCAGTGTAACTACCAAAACCGGAATCCATAAAAGCAAACCATATACTGCACCGATTCCATAATTTATATAAGAACCATTATGGTAATATATAATTACCCATATAAGAATTGATAAAAAAACAACAGCAACCGGCACTCTGCCAGATTGCTGTCACTCTTACTCTTATCTTCCTACTGCTGGCATGAAAACCATAATATAATTAAGATATATTTTTCTGATTTTATTTTACCATACCAAAGTGCAACTATATATACACTTCATGAAATCTTAAGATTTTATTTCATTCCTACTTGTCGAAGTTCTCATGTACTTCTGTTGCCGGAGTTTCCGTATCCCTCATGAAGTTTCCTTCAATATCAAAGGAATATCCCAAGCCCACATACTTACCAGAGCCACCGTCTTGTAGCGACTCAGTACAAATACAAAATAACGGTCTACGGTAATTATGTACTAGAGCAGAATCTACTATACCCATAATGAGTCATACTGTAATAACATATACTACTGCAACAATAGTTCTAAATTTTTCATTATCCCTACCTCTTAATCTGTATCTTCACCCTCACTACTAATCTTTCGCACCTCCATATAATAATGTGGTACATTCACATCAATTTCTACCTGTGTTATTCCATTTTCCAAATCAAAACCAAAGTTCTGATATATTATTTCAATAAATTGCGTATTACTTACAGATGCAGTCTGCTTTGAAAACTCAAGCTTGGAACCTAATCGTGTTACAAGATCATATCCGTTTCTATCAGTGCCTTCTCCCACAAAATCAAAACTTGCATCTTTTCTCATGGAAGCATTTACCCGAACACTTTCATTTGCCGGAATCACCACATCAAAACTAACATACATTACACGCTGCATATTGTAAGTTTCTGTCCACATATCTTCCAAACTTCCCCATTCATATCTCTCTGCCACATTGTCGGACAAAAGCCCATAATCATACATGAGCTCTGCAATGGAACCGAATAAAATTTCATCAGAAGCAATATCAATCTGTTCCTCGTCAAAGTAAGAAAGCTCACGTTCTTCAATTAGTAGTTTCCATATAATCTCTCCCAAAGTTGTTTCGAAGCATTCTACATCAGCTGTCACGCCTTTTATTTCTTCGCCTTCCTCACAGCCACCATCACGATATCCTTGTACTTCCAAACCTGTTATATCTTCTCCAAGAACGATCAAATATCTATCCTTTCCGTAGTCTCTTTCGTTTTCCTTTGGAATATGATAGCACTGTTGAAATTCTCCTGTTTCCCTATCCCTTCTTCCTCCAGTAGAACCATAAGAAAGAATATGTGTATCCGAAGAAGTCACTTTAAATTCCATTCCCAGTGTGGGGTTTGTTGCCGTTTCATCCAAGCCATCATAGACAATATTGCTTAGTTTATACACAGTTACCTTCTGATTCATCTGAGGATATCCAGCATAAGCATCAGCTATATAACTTCCATCTTCCAACAATGCTTGAAAATCTGTCCATTCACCAGCACTTTTGATATTACTTCTGTCTATTTTATCCGTATTTAAACCATGAGCACTATAAAAACCACCACTAAACCTTCCGGCATAAAGTCTTGTTTCTATTATACTGTCATCTACACTGATTGTTGGCATCCATTTGTATCCATTACTAAAGGTACCTACAAAGGGATAACTTGCTGTCAGAACAATATCCTCATCAGTGGTATTACTCAAAAGATAACTGTCTGTTACCAGACTTTCTGTTTTGTAATCCTGATATCCTGTTTGCTCTCCGTCAACCTCATAATATTTCATCTTAGTTTCATAGGCTGCAAAGTCAAAATCAATGTTTCTGACTGTTATAATTCCAGCTACATCATTTAATATACTCAATGGAAACACCGGTCCGGCATAACTCATAAAAACACTTCCGGATTCATGTCCTCCACTGCCACTGCCGGCAGTATCACCGGGTTTCGCATTTCGACCAATGCTAAATATTCCTAATCCAATTATCAAACATGCACAGGCAGCCATTGTCCCCCATTTCATCCAGACTACACTATTAGATTTCTTTGGTGGTTTATTTCCGGGTGCTGCTTCTGCAATAAGTTCTTCATCTATTTTTTCAAGAGCATCTAATAATCTTTCATTCTTCATAAAACGATACCTTCTTTCTCAAGAATCTGCTTTAACTTATTTCTAGTGCGAAGTAAGGTCATTTTTACTTTACCCTCACTGATTTCATAATCATTTGCAATTTCCTGAATTGAACTCATATACCAGTAGCGTCTTAAAAACATCATTCTCTTTTCTAATGGTAGTTCACGTAAAAAACGGTTAAGCAACTCCACTAATAACTTTTCCTCTATCATT
>JAFXGP010000072.1 GCA_017521195.1 Lachnospiraceae bacterium | reverse complement strand
TAAAGAAACAGAAACTTTCAGATTTTTAGAGAGATAAACAGGTAAATAATATAACGGAGTAGTCGCACTAGTTTAGTGCGATTACTCCGTTATTTCTTTTATATACTTAGCAATTTGGTTGTTAATCGTCGATTCTCTGAGGTCAGCTGCTTTTGGTTTTAGCATGTGTTTGTGGCTGATATCAGAAGCAAGATGTTTTTTAAATCATCTGTTTTTAAAATTTTGGTATTTTCATATTCTTTTTTCATAGATTTCTCCTTAAAATATTATTTTCAAAATCTATATGTGAAAGAAAAATAGAAAACGTGGTTTGAATTTAGTTAGTTAAAGTGTTAATGGAAAATTTAAATTAGATATGTGTAAAAAGTAGCGTGAAAGGTATAAACTTATGGATAAAAGAGGAGCACAAGTGGTAGAAGTATAAAAATGGTGGTATAATACTATAAGAAATAGTGAATAAATGTTAAAAATAATTTGGAAAGGGAGGTGCGATATGGAAGAAAAGAAGCAGATTTTAGAAAAGTTTGTAGCAGAGATGGAAAAAGTCTTTGAAACATCCTTAAAGAAAATAATTCTATATGGTTCGTATGCCAGAGGTGATTTTAAAATAAATTCGGATATGGATATTATGATTTTGACTTCCTTATCAGATTCCGAGATAAAAGAGCTTGAAAAGAAAGTATATGATATCGCATTTGAATATGAACTAATGTATGATGTCATGATAAGTGTAAATATAAAAAATGAGGAGCATTTTAATTATTGGCTTGGTGCATTACCATATTATGATAACGTTAATAAGGAGGGAATAGTCCTTGCTGGATATTTCTAATATGGAAATTTAAGGATTGTTTATGTGGTGAAAAAATAAATTGCTTTCAATTATTATTTTCATTATTATTTACAGAATGAGAAGGGGTAAAAGATGCCCTATAAATAAGGAATTTAGAACTTATAGTGAACGGACTCTGACTCCGTCATCTCAAGGTTCGAATCCTTGTAGCCCTGCTAAATGAACCTCAATAATTTAAGTCGTTGGGGTTTTCTTTTTATATTAATTGAAAATTTATCATACATCTGTATTCTCAGCATGGAGAAGAACAGATGCTGAATGTTATAATCCTATCAGGGAAGTGAATTTATAGATGAAAAAAAAGAAAAATGAAAAGTCAATTTGGGAAATAAGTAAGCGAAATGTATTACAGGTAATTTTTAGCAGAACCATGTTAATTATGGTTCTTATTGTATTAGAATTCGCTTATATTGTAGCACGTGTGTATGCTTTGGCAGAATATATTCCGATTCTTTTGGGCGGAGAGTTTATTGTTGTTGCTGTAATGATGACGATTATTTTAAATTCAAAAGGCAATGCTACTGTTAAAATGTCATGGTGCTTTCTTGTAGGAGTCGTACCAATTTTGGGAAGTGTTGTATATTTCGTGGTAAGGTATGATTGGGGATATCGTTTGATACAAAAACTGATTTCTTATACGGAAATAGAGAGCAGAAAAAATCTTCCTGAACAAGAAGAACTATTGGCAGAAGTAAAAGAAAAAGATATTCAAACTTATCATATTGCACAGTATTTGAGAAAAACAAGCGGAAGCATGGTCAGCAGTAACAATCAGGTGACGTATTTTTCCATTGGAGAAGATATGTTTGATAAAATGATAGAAGAGTTGGAAGCTGCACAAGAATATATTTTTTTGGAATATTTTATGATTGCCCATGGAGAAATGTGGAACAAGATACTCAAGATTTTGGTGAAAAAAGCAGAAGAAGGAGTGGATGTCAGATTGTTATATGATGGAACCTGCTCTGTGTATTTGCTGCCATACAAATATCCAAAATATATTGAAGAAATGGGTATTAAATGCCGTATGTTTTCACCGCCGATTCCCTTTGTGTCTACACACTATAATAACAGGGATCATAGAAAAATTATGGTGATTGATGGAAATGCAGCTTTTACCGGTGGCGTGAATTTATGTGATGAGTATATAAATATTCACAGTCCTTGTGGACATTGGAAAGATGTTGGGATTATGTTAAAGGGAGATGCTGTCTTTGATTTTACTTTGATGTTTCTGCAGATGTGGAGTGCTACGGAATCGAAAAAAATTGAAGATATACAAATTCCTGATATGCAAAAATATCTTACAAAGACCAGTTATCTTATAGGGAAAAAGACAAGGGAGAATGTTCAGGGAACAGAGTTTGCAGGCTATGTGATTCCTTATGGAGACAATCCGGTAGATGATGAGAATGTTGGCAAGAATGTTTACATAGACGTTCTGAATCAGGCAGAAAAATATGTGTATATCATGACACCTTATTTGATTTTGGATGGAGAATTGATGCATGCAATTACTTTCGCGGCAAAGCGTGGTGTAGATGTACGTATAATTTTGCCACATATTCCAGACAAATGGTATGCGTTTGTTTTAGCACAATCAAATTATAAGGTTTTGCTGGAAGCAGGGGTAAAAGTATATGAATATACACCGGGATTTATACATGCGAAAGTTTTTGTATCGGATGATGAAAGAGCAATCGTAGGTTCCATGAATTTGGATTATAGAAGTCTATATTGGCATTATGAATGTTCGGCATACTTGTATCAAGCACCGGCGATTGCTGATATTTACAGAGATTTTGTGAATACACAAGATATGTGTGAGGAAGTAACTTATGAGACTGTAAAGAAATTGAGCATTTTTTCGAAAATTGCAGCATATTTTTTGAAAATAGTGGCACCTTTAATGTAAGGACAATAAAAGATTCCCGGAAGAGTCGTGCAGGATTCTTCCGGGAATCTTTTTAACGATGTTTCTTTTTACAATTTCTTAACAAGTTTAATAATCAGCCTTACAATTACCGCTACCAGTAAAATAAGTAAGATAATAATAGCAGTAATGGCGATTCCGAATTTGTTAGGTTGCTTAATCAAATCAAAAATATTCTTGCTGTCTTCTACAACTTTACGGCCTTCCCATGCAGCATATTTTGCAGGAACATTTCCAATACCATCACCATCGGTGTCTTCAAAGGAAGTCATGTAAGCAGCAAT
Source organism: Lachnospiraceae bacterium (assembly GCA_017521195.1). Taxonomy (GTDB): domain Bacteria; phylum Bacillota; class Clostridia; order Lachnospirales; family Lachnospiraceae; genus SFDP01. The sequence goes on along the minus strand of JAFXGP010000072.1, from coordinate 11,647 downwards.
GGCAGCCCATGCCTTTAATTCCTGATCACCGGTCATGACAATGGCATCTTCATAGTTGGTAACAGGAGTTCCGTCGGCGTGTTTTGGAATGATGGACAATAAGCCAAAGGAAAGATCCGTAACGCCGCCAAGCATCTGTGAAGTATAGAAATCAGTAACAACACGGTACAGTTTGTCGTCTTCCAATTCTACTCGTTCTTCATTTCCGTTACATAAATATACGTCCGTAACTTTGTTTAAAATCATACGATTCGGATTATAATGCCAGTATAAACCGTCGGTATAAAGTCGTGCTGTAGTCATAAGGTCAGAGATGCTGGCATCGATTTCAGCAGCGGTCTTTAATTCTTTTCCTGTAAGGTAAATACTGATGAGAGGATATCCGGGAATTCCGTCTTTACCAATACCAAGAGAGAAGGAGTTAAATACATTTTCGGTTGTAATATCTCCCAAAGCATAGGTATCGCGGATGGTTCCGGAGGGAACAACTGCCATATCTACTGGATTAGGATCTGTATCGGAAAAAGTTTCTACAGCATAAGTATAGGCATCTGCCATAATACTTCCTAAGTTTAATTCGGTATGTAATTCGGAAGTGTCGGAAGAGTTTGCAAATTCTACTTCATTAGTACAAAGTACCTGATCTTTGGTATAACCAAATAAAGATAAATATTTATCGTTAATAGCTGCTGCAAATTTATCGATTTTTTTCTGGGTTTCAGCATCCGACTCAACGGAAGTGTCTACAGTGATCAACTCATATTTATCCATAGCCCAACGTCCGTTGTCTTTCTGTGTCATGGAAACGTTTCCTAAATATTTTCCGTATTCCCCTACGGAACCGATATAGGTATCACCATGAACAATGGGTTCGTCTAATCTAGTGTGGGTGTGACCGCTGACAATAAAATCCAGTTCCGGAACAGCTTTGGCAAGTATTTCGTCTTCAGATTTATCTTCATCAACCCAGGTCCCGCTGTGAGATACACAGATAATCATATCAGCATTTTCGTTGGTTTTGATATTACTTATGGTTTCTTTTACTGCTTCTACAGGATCTTTAAAATCCAGCGGACAGTTAGGAACACAAGCTAAGGCATCGATTCCGAAAACTCCGGTAATGGCAATATTTACACTATTTTTTTCCACCATGATGTAGTCTTCCACACCATAGTTTTCAAAAGCCTTCTGCAATAAAATCTGCTCATCGGTCAAACCTTTGGATTCCATACCTTCCCAATCCACATTACATAAAACTAACGGAGGAAGAGAATCGCCGCTGGCCAATGCATTGTTGAACATATTGGCAAGTCCGGAAGCCTTGTAATCAAATTCGTGGTTTCCCAGGGTGGTAACGTCCATACCAAGATCCCCTAACATTCTAAGTTCGGAAGCTTCTTCTTCGAAAATTACCTGAATCAAGGTTCCCATGGAGAAATCACCGGCATCCAAAAGCAGGGTGTCCGGATTTTTTTTCTTTTGTTCATTAATCAAAGTTTTGATTTTGGCAAATCCGCCCATGGTTTGGGACTGGCCATTTTCTACGGTGGTAAATTCGTTTAAGTGAGAGTGTGTATCGTGGAGAAACATGATATCCACTTTTTTGGTGTCTTCGGCAGCAGATACATTTATGGAAAAAATACCAGTAAAAAAGAAAACAGCTGCCAAAAGAATGCCGGCTAAATTACGTTTTTTGTTCATAATTAGATACCTTTCTTTTGTAGAATTTATTATAGAAGAATAAAAATGATTATCCTCTGTCTTATAGAAAATAGTATATTATAGAAAAATCTAAAAGAAAAGGAGAAAACATGAGTTTTTACCCTTTTTTCCCTGTCGGCAAATGTTGTATTTTGGGATAAATATGTTATGATAAAAAAAGAATTTAAAAAGGGGAATGAGTATGGGAATTGTTGTAATCGGAACAGTATTTGTTGATATAAAAGGATTTCCGGAGGATGTATATATTCCTAACGGAAGAAATGCAGGAAGAATCGAATATGTGCATGGAGGTGTAGCCAGAAACGTAGTAGAAGATATTGCAAATCTGGAGCTTCGGCCGACTTTTGTAGGTACTGTGGATGATACATCCATGGGAAAAGATGTTGTGGAAAAATTGGCCCGTCATAAAGTAAATGTGGATTATGTAAAATCAGTACCGGACGGAATGGGTACCTGGTTGGCTTTGTTTAATGAGGACGGAGATGTGGCAGGTCAGATATCTAAGAGACCGGATACCTATTTACCTATGCTTATTTTGGAAAAAAGTGGGGATGAAATTGTAAAAGATTGTGATTCCATTATTTTTGAATTGGATTTACACAAGGATGTTGTAAAGAAAATTTTTGAATTGGCTGAAAAACATAATAAGAAAGTGTATGCGCTTGTTTCCAATATGAGCATTGCTTTGGAACGCAGAGACTTTCTTCAGAAGTTAGATTGTTTTATCTGCAACGAACAGGAAGCGGGTATGTTGTTTTTGGATGATTATACAGAAACTTCCCCGGAAGAATTAAGCGGTATTTTGGCAGAAAAAGTAAAAGCTGCTAATATTCCGGCAATGATTGTTACCATGGGCGGCAAAGGTGCGGTTTATGCGGACATGCAGGGAGATAAAGGTGTGATTCCTGCAAGAAAAGTTGTGGTAAGAGACACTACCGGAGCAGGAGATGCCTTTTGTGCCGGAGCAATGTCAGGGCTTACTTATGGAAAATCTTTGGCAGAATCCGTGCGAATCGGAACAGTGTTAGCTTCTTCTGTTATTACATCTTCCGATAACGTGTGTCCTCGTTTCAGACCGGAAGAATTTGGATTACAATAAAAGAAAGCAAGGATAGAGACAAATGAAATGGCTTACATGGAAAGAGTTAAGCAGAAGTAAAAAAGTAAGAGCTTTGTATACTTTGGTATGTGTTCTTATTGCCGGTTTTTTACAGGCATCTATTATTCAGATTTTTATGAGACCTATGAATCTTCTTTCCAGCGGATTTACGGGGCTGGCGATTTTGATAGAAAAAGTAACCTCTACTTTTTGGGGATTTTCTTTTTCGGCATCTGTAGGTATGTTGGTTTTAAACATACCCGTGGCAATTATATGTGGGAAGAGTATTAGTAAGAGATTTACTTTCTTTTCCTTGATGGAAGTATTTGCAGCCAGTTTTTTCTTGGAGGTATTAAACTTAGGTCCTTTATTTGATGATCCATTGTTAAATATAATTATCGGGGGCTTTGCCAATGGTATTATGGTGACCATTGCATTAAGGGGAAATGCATCTACCGGTGGTATGGATTTTATTGCTTTGTATGTATCCAATAAGATTGGAAAATCAATTTGGAGCTATGTATTTATTTTTAATGCAGTGCTTCTTACGATTTTCGGTGCTATGTTTGGTTGGGAATATGCGGGATATTCTATATTATTCCAGTTTATTTCTACCAAAACCATAGATTCGTTCTACCATCGTTTCAAACGTGTGACTATGCAGATTACTACCTCAAAACCGGATGAAGTAATTTCAGCATATTTTTCAGAATGTCGCCACGGGTTATCCCGAGTAGATGGGATTGGCGGTTATAGTGGACGTCCTGTCAGTCTATTGCATGCGGTAGTATCCAGTTATGAAGTTCAGGATGTTGCCAAAACAGTAATAGATGCAGATCCTAATGCTATTATCAATACTTTTAAGTCAGAAGAATTTTATGGAAGATTTTACATGAAACCTATTGATTAGTTGGAAGATTTAAGAGATAATCTTAGTAGGTGTGAAATGCTGTCTGATGATGGAATCAGATAGAAATATAAGGGGAAAATATTCATGGTAGATGTTCATAGCATTAGCACTCATTGTACCAGAACCGAGTTTGTTGGAATCGCAGTATTGGATACCATTGGACTTGTGATTTCCGGAATTGATGAGACTTTATTAGAAAAAATGAATATTGGAAAGAAATATCGTGCGTTGGGGCTTCTCAGCTCCAGAACAGGTGCTGCGGGGCAGTTGACAGCGATGGATGATGCGCTTAAAGCTACGAATACAGAATTGTTGTCATTTGATCTTCCGAGAGATACTAAAGGATGGGGCGGTCACGGTAACTATATCGTGATTGGCGGTCAGGATGTTTCGGATGTGCGACATGCTATTGAAGTGGCTTTGGAACTTACTAACCGTAATGCGGGAGAAGTTTATATCAGTGAATCAGGACATTTGGAATTTGCTTATTCTGCTAATGCAGGAGAAGTACTGGTCAAAGCTTTTGGTGCGAAACCGGGACAGGCTTTTGGATTTTTTGCGGGTTCACCGGCGGCTATTGGTTTGGTGATGTCAGATCATGCTATGAAAGCAGCAGATGTGGAAATTATCAGTTATATGACACCAAGTATTGGTACCAGTCATTCCAATGAAGTCATTCTTGCTATTTCCGGGGATGCATCTGCGGTGAAGGCGGCTGTATTGGAAGCTCGTCAGGTAGGACTGGAATTGTTAATTGCCATGGGAACTTATCCGGAAATACCGGGAACACCATATTTGTAGAATTAAATAGATAAGAATAAAAAAGAGGGTGCCCTTACTGACAATGAAAAGTCATGGATTAGGGAACCCTCTTTGTTATTAAAATAATCCTACTTTACCGGTATAATCACCGTTGACTACGTAGTAGGCAGTAAAGTCTTGCGGCTTAATGTACAGCTTGATTTCTTTGAATGATTCAATATCGTGGCCGTCTGCTATGTATGTTTTCTTTACTCGTTCGTAAATTTCTGAAAGATTGGACTCCAGACCATCGTATTGGATAAGAACTTCATACTTAACACCATTATCTTTTTCCTTCATGTATACCTCCTTCTTTAACCCCAATAAACATTGTACCTCGAAGCTAAGAAAAGTCAATGATTTCCAAGGTTTTTATAAAAAAATAATCTTTTAATGCCAAGGGCAGTAAAATGTGATACAATTATTCACGGTTCATATTTGCAAAAATATCAAAGATGAATGAATACCGAGAGGAGAAGTTAGATATAGAAAGAGGTTTTTATGTACCATTATGAAAGCAGAGTCCGCTTTAGTGAAACGGACAAAGAACGTAAATTGACTTTGGAAGCTATTGTGGATTATTTTCAGGATTGCTCCACTTTCCAAACGGAAGATTTGGGAGTAGGATTTTCCTATTTGCTGCCAAAGAATCTTACATGGGTGTTGTCTTATTGGCATATTGTGGTAGATGATTATCCGGCTCTGGGGGAAAAAATAGAAATTTGCACCATTCCCTACGAATTTAAGGGGATTTTGGGAAAACGTAATTTCTTCATGGAAAAGGGAGGAAAAAGAATTGTAAAAGCGGATTCTTTGTGGACTCTTCTGGATATGGAGAAAATGCTTCCGGTAAAGATTTCCAAGGAACTTTCTGACAGATATCCACAAGGGGAAGATAAAATAGAAATGGAATATCTTCCGAGAAAGATTGCAATATCCGGAACGGAAGAGAGTAAAGAAACTTTAGTGATACAGAAGCATCATCTGGACTGTAATGACCATGTAAATAATGGACAGTATATTAAAATCGCATCTGTATTTTTACCGGAAAATTTTAAAATCCGTCAGATGAGAGCAGAATATAAGAATCAGGCGCGTTTGGGAGATGTGATTTGGCCTTATATTTATAGAGAAGAAAATAAGATTACAGTTTGCTTATGCAATGAAGATAAAAAACCATATGTTGTGGTAGAATTCATAGAAAATATTTAGCTGAAATCGGTGTAAAAATAAATTGATGTAGAAAGTATATATAATACCAACAAAGATAGAGGATAGAAAAATGTTAAAATTAGGTGAAAAACAAACATTGGAAATCATGAAAAAAGTGGAGTTTGGTGTGTATTTAAAGAATCCTATGGATGAAACCGGAGAAGAGAGAGTACTGCTTCCGGCAAAACAGGTGCCTGCAGGGGCGGCTATAGGAGATAAGATAGAAGTATTCTTGTACAAAGATTCTAAAGATCGTTTAATTGCAACAACCAATACGCCATTGTTAATGATGGACGAGATTAAGGTGCTGAAGGTTGCCCAGGTTGGAAAAATGGGCGCATTCTTAAATTGGGGCTTGGAAAAAGATTTGTTCCTTCCTTTTAGAGAGCAGACCGGAAAGGTTAAGGAAGGGGACGAATGTCTGGTATCTTTATATATTGATAAGAGCAATCGTTTATGTGCCACCATGAAGGTTTATCATCATCTGAAACTTAATAGTCCTTATAAAAAGGATGACAGGGTAAATGGTCTGGTATACGAAATCAGTGATAATTTCGGTGCGTTTGTGGCAGTAGATGATATGTATTCCGGTTTAATTGCTAAGAAAGAATTTTTTGGAAATGTAAAAGTAGGGGATAGAATTACTGCCCGCGTGGTCGCAGTAAAGGAAGACGGAAAATTAGATTTGTCTATCAGAGAAAAAGCCTTGACACAGATTCTTATCGATGCAGAAAAAGTATTACAGGTAATAGAAAGTTTTGACGGAGCATTGCCTTTTAATGATAAAGCAAATCCGGAAGTGATTAAAAGAGAAATGCAGATGAGTAAAAATGAATTTAAAAAAGCAGTAGGTCATCTTTTGAAATCAGGTAAGATAGAAATTACTGAAAAATCAATTCGTTTAAAGTAAAAATTGTGCGAAATTGTACAAAAGGAAACTATTGCAAGTTAAAAGAAAAAAAGATATAATCGGGACGTGAACAAGAAATGTTTATTTGGGAATCGCAAGAAGCGATAGAAAGGGGATTAAAATGAAAATCCAGAATATTACTAATGTAGAAAAATTCTTTGAAGTTGTTGATAGTTGTGCAGGTAAAGTAGAATTACTTACAGGTGAAGGTGACAGATTAAACTTAAAATCCAAACTTTGCCAGTATGTATCTATGGCTAAAATCTTCTCTGATGGTACAATTTCTGAATTAGAAATCGTTGCATCTGAACCGGAAGATGTTAAAAAATTAGTTGCTTTCATGATGGAAAACTAATTCGTAGAATGAATAGTAAACATGTTAACAGACTGTTCCTATCAGTGGTTTTGATGCATTTTGTGCTGATTGCTGTATTGATAGTGAGCAGTCCGTTTTTTTCTTTGGGGATTTTAGGCAACCTTTTGGCAAGTCAGATGGTGATTTTGTTACCTGCAATTATTAGCTTCATTTTAAAAAAAGAAAAAATTAATTTTAAGGAATTGGGATTTCGAAGACTTCGGTTTTCGACAGCCCTTTTGGTAGTTCTTTATACATTGCTCTGTCTGCCTTTGGTTACGGTGGTAAATGCTATATCTATGTTATTTGTGGATAATACGGTAGTGGCTTTGAGCAGTGAGATTTTATCAGTATCTTTCCCAGCAGCATTTTTTATGATTGCACTCTTTGGTCCTTTTTCGGAGGAATTTGTTTTCCGTGGAATTATGTTTCATGGATATAAAAAGGATGGGAATGTTTTAGGAGCCGTTCTTTTATCAGCACTGACTTTCAGTTTTATGCATATGAATTTTAATCAGGCAGGATATGCTTTTGTGATTGGAATCGCATTGGCAATGATTATGTTGGCAACAGGAAGTTTCCTGGCTCCTATGATTATGCATTTTATTATTAATGCACAATCTGTTTGTATGATGTACCTGACGGAATGGATTATGCCCGGAAGTCTGGCGGCAGATGCGTCAGCCATGACCAGAGATGATCTGCTTATAACCATCGGAATTTACGGTGTTATCGCAGCGGTCACTACTGTGTTAGCAATTTGTCTCCTGATATACATAGCAGACCGTGAAGGGCACAAAGAAGATTTGTGTCGTATGTTGGAAAAGCCGGAGGGAGCAAAACCACGGGTTACACCGGCTCTCATAATTGCCCTCATAATTGCATTTGTATATATGCTTTTTGAAGCAATTTTGACCATGATGGTGTAATATATTCGAATAAGAATAGAGGCTGTGACTAAATAGTCACAGCCTCATACTTTTTAATAGAAACTACACAATCATGTCAAAATTAGAACCAATGTGAGGATTTACGGAACGTTCCATGGCGGCAGAATCAATCATATTTATGAGACCCTGTCCCAGCGCTTCGTTACTTTCCATTGCCTTATCTAACATGGCAGTTCCTACTTTGGAGAGAGATGAGGCATGATTCATTGCCATTGCTACTGATGCTATATCCATAGTCCACCTCTTTCTGCCGCAAAAACGGCGTGTTTTATATTAGTACAGAGTTTCCTCTGTATTAATTATATCGGATATTATCCAAAGAGTCATTAATAACTATAAAACTTTATATGACAAAAATCACAAAAAAACATGAAAATATAGTAGATTTTTTTGGTATTTTCTTTTAATATAATTATGGGTATATATTAGCAAGAAACAAGAGAATGGGATTTTGGGCATAAAAAACATAAGCCCATGAATACCATGTCTGTGAAAGGAAGAGAAATATGATTTCCAATCAGATTTTACAAAATACTATTGAGGGACTTAAAGCAATCGGACGTGTGGAATTTTGTGTGGTTGATGCAGAGGGGAAAACATTAGCCGAAACAGCACCGGATTTGTTACCACACTCTACTACGGCATTGGAATTTGCCAAATCACCGGCAGACAGCCAGGAAGTGGCAGGAAATCAGTACTTTAAGATTTATGACGAGCAACAGTTGGAATATATGTTAATTGCCATGGGATCCGGAGAGAACGTATACATGGTAGGGAAAATGGCAGCATTCCAGATTCAGAATTTATTGGTTGCATACAAAGAACGTTTCGACAAAGATAATTTTATCAAGAACTTATTGTTGGATAATTTGTTGTTGGTAGATATATACAGTCGTGCCAAAAAGTTACACGTTCAGCCGGAAGCAAGACGTGTTACCATGGTAATCGAAGGAAGATGCGGTAAAGATATCAATCTTTTAGAATTTATGCGAAGCCATTTCGGAGCTAACAGTAAAGATTTTATTACGGCAGTGGATGAAAACAACGTAATTGTTGTTAAGGAGATTGAAAGCACAGACACCAATGCGGAAATCGATAAAGTTGCGTACGGCTATCAGTCGCTTCTGGAAAAAGAGGGTGTGAGTGATGTACGTATTTCTTACGGAACACCTGTAAAAGAGATTAAAGAAGTGAGCCGTTCCTTTAAAGAAGCGAAAATGGCTATGGACGTAGGTAAGATTTTCTTTGATGAAAGAACAGTGATTGCTTACAGTGAATTGGGAATCGGACGATTAATTTATCAGCTTCCTATTCCTCTTTGTAAAATGTTTATCAGAGAGATTTTTGGCGGAAAGAGTCCGGATGATTTTGATGAAGAGACTCTTACTACAATTATGAAGTTTTTCGAAAACAGTCTTAACGTTTCGGAAACCTCCCGTCAGTTGTTTATTCATAGAAACACCTTGGTTTATCGTTTGGACAAACTGCAGAAAACAACCGGTTTGGATTTGAGGGTGTTTGAAGATGCCATTACTTTTAAGATTGCTTTAATGGTGGTAAAATACATGAAATATATGGAAAGTTTTGAATATTAGGAGAGTGTAAAAAGTGTCTTTATTGAAACAACCAAAAGAGAAAAAAATTCCAAGTGAAGATATTATTGTTTTGGATAATGTATCTAAGTCCTATGCTACAGGTGCGCCTGCGTTAAATGGAGTTAGTCTTACCGTTAAACAAGGGGAATTTGTATTTATCGTTGGGGATAGTGGTTCAGGGAAATCGACTTTAATTAAATTGCTGCTTAGAGAACTTCTGCCTACTTCCGGTGAATTATATGTGAATGGACAGAGCCTTGTGGATTTAAAAAGGAGAAATGTACCGAAATACAGACGTAATCTTGGAGTTGTATTCCAGGATTTCCGTTTGTTAAAAGACAGAAATGTGTACGAAAATGTGGCTTTTGCCCAGAGAATCATTCAGGTTCCTAATAGGGAAATCCGTAAAAATGTACCTTCTATCTTATCAGTAGTAGGACTTGCGGGAAAATATAAAGCGAAACCAAGACAGCTTTCCGGAGGAGAGCAACAGAGAGTTGCGCTGGCAAGAGCATTGATTAATCGTCCGCCGATTTTACTTTGTGATGAACCTACCGGTAATCTGGATCCTAAAAACTCATGGGAAATCATGAAATTATTAGAACAGATTAACAAAAAAGGTACTACTGTTTTAGTGGTAACTCACAACAGAGAAATTGTAAATGAAATGCAGAAACGTGTAATTACCATGAAAAAAGGTATTATCGTAAGCGATGAAGAAAAAGGTGGTTATATCGATGAGGATTAGTACGTTTTTTTATACATTGAAACAGGGAATTATTAATATTTTCCGTAATAAGTGGTTTTCGTTAGCATCCGTAGCAACTATCAGCGCATGTTTATTGTTGTTTGGTTTATTTTACTCTATTGTTGTTAACTTTAATAACATAGTAAAAACTGCAGAGCAGGGTGTATCTGTAACCGTATTTTTCGAAGATAATCTTTCTGAAGCCAAGATTCAGGAAATTGGAAAGTTGATTGAAAAGAGAGCTGAAGTTGCTAAAGTTGTATATGTATCAGCAGAAGAAGCATGGGAAACTTTCCGAATGGAATACTTTGGTGAAGAATACTCAGATGGTTTCACAGAAAATCCATTGGAAAATTCTTCGAACTATGAAATTTATTTGTCAGATGTGGCATTACAGGGAAGTCTGGTAACTTATCTGGAATCTGTGGAAGGGGTAAGACAGGTAAACCGCTCTGAAGTTACTGCATCTACTTTAAGTGGAATGAATGTATTGATTGTTTATGTATCTGTCGGAATTATCGGCATTTTGCTGGCAGTATCCATATTCTTAATCAGTAATACCGTTATGATAGGTATTCAGGTACGTAAAGAAGAAATTAATATTATGAAATATATTGGGGCAACGGACTTTTTTGTACGTTCTCCGTTTGTCATTGAAGGTATTATTATCGGAGCCATTGGGGCAGCAATTCCTTTGGGATTGATTTATGTGGTTTATAATACAGTGGTTGAATTTGTAGGGGAACGTTTTACAATGTTAAATACCCTGTTGAATTTCCTCCCTGTACAAGAAATTTTTAACACATTAGTGCCGGTATCCTTTGGCCTTGGAATTGGAATCGGATTCCTGGGAAGTGTAATGACAGTCAGAAAACATTTGAAAGTTTAGTTAGGAAACATTGATGAAAAAAGCATGGAAAATTACAGCCCTTCTTTTGGCATGTTGTATTTTGGCAGTTTCGGTTTCTAAAATGCCACAGGTGGTTGCTACCAGCGGTACTGCTGCCAACATCAGTCAGAAAAAGGAAGAAATTAATCAGGCAAAAGAGGAAAGAAAGAAGTTACAACAGGGATTAAACGACATTAAAAAGATGGTAACTGAACTGGAAAAGTCAAAAACCAGCTTAAAGAACTATGTCAAAGAGTTAGATGCAAAATTGATAAGCATCCAGGCAAAAATAGAAGAGTTAAAGGAATTGATTGTTGAAAAAGAGGCTGAAATCGAAGTTACCAAAAAGGAATTAGAAGAAGCCATCAAGGTGGAAGAAGCTCAATATGAAGAAATGAAAATCCGTATTAAGTTTATGTACGAAAAGGGCAGCGATTTCTATCTTGATATGATGCT
>JAFXGP010000071.1 GCA_017521195.1 Lachnospiraceae bacterium | reverse complement strand
GGAAGAAGAGATGTAGATGTTAGGAAGATGTGTTCGGTTTTGAGGGTACATGAAGTACAAGAAGTTCTATCGTAGGATAGAACTTTTTTTGTGCTTAAAAATTAATATAATAAATTGAAAACATAATATTTTATCTATTAAATGTCATATTTTAAATTTAAAATCTCACAATTTATCAATAAAAGTGTTTGATTCATAAATTAAATATGTTATAATGGCTCTAGTAGATAAAAATCAGGGGAAGTAATGGGGTTTAACCTATTAAAAAACAGAGGTGACGGTATGGATACAAAGATTCTTTTAGAAAATGGGACAAATGAATTAGAAGTATTAGAATTTAAATTAGATGGTAATTCTTATGGTATTAATGTAGCTAAGATTAGAGAAATTATTACATATCAGGAAGTTACTCCGGTTCCTAATGCTCATCCAAGTATTGAAGGGATTTTTATGCCGCGTGATACAATGATTACAGCAATAGATTTGAAAAATTGTTTACAGCGCGGAACATCTGATGCCGGCGGTTTGTTTATTGTAACTAATTTTAATAAACTAGATATTGCATTTCATGTAGAACAGGTTGTTGGAATTCACAGAGTTTCCTGGAAAGATATTATTAAACCGAATGCTACTATTTCTACAACTGAAGAAGGTGTATCAACCGGTATTATTAAGAAAAATGATAAGTTGATTATTATTCTTGACTTTGAAAAGATTGTTACTGACATTAATCCTGAAACAGGATTAAAAATTAATGAAATAGATGAATTGGGAACAAGAGAGCGTAATGATGTACCTATTTTAATTGCAGAAGATTCTGTTTTATTGAATAAGTTAATTGTTGATTCCTTGAAAAAGGCTGGATATACTAATCTTACACGTACAGAAAATGGTGAAGAAGCATGGAACTTTATTTGTGAATGTAAAGAACATGGTGATTTAGATACGCATGTACAGTGTGTAATTACTGATATTGAGATGCCGTTGATGGATGGACATCGTTTGACTAAGTTAATTAAAGACGATGAAGAAACTAAAGATATCCCGGTTGTTATTTTCTCTTCTTTAGTAAATGAAGAAATGAGAAGAAAAGGTGAAGCATTGGGGACAAATGCCCAGTTATCAAAACCTGAAATCGGTAATTTAGTTCGTGAAATTGATAAATTAGTTCTTGATAGATAAGGTGTTACATATAAAGCAGGGAATTAGTTCCCTGCTTTTTTTATGAATACTAAAATTAATTATTTTAGATTGCGAGGTTATAAATATGGATTTGAGAGAATTTTTTCAGGATGCAGATATGATTTTGATTGGAATAGGAGAAAATTTTCAGGATAAGTTTGAAGAAATAGATGTTGCAGATGAAAAAAATATTACTGTTTTAGAAGATTATAATAGAAAAAAATATCTGGACGGTAATCCAAAGAGTGATGTTACTGAGGCCTATGAAAAGTTGGCAGAACTTTTGGAAGGAAAAAATTATTTTGTTGTCACTTTATGTACGGATGATAAGATTTATAATTCTAATATTAAAGCAGATAGAATCGTGGCGCCTTGCGGAAGTTATTCTTTTTTACAATGTGAAGACGTATGTACGGAAGATATATACCCGGTAGAAGATTATAAGGATGTGTTGGATAAAGAAGAGGAACCGGTATGTCCTAAATGTGGGAAAAAACTTTTAATGAATCATATTGGTGTGAAGAAGTACAGTGAAGAGGGGTATCTGAAAAAATGGAATATTTATATGAAATGGTTGCAAGGCAGCTTGAATAGAAAGATTTGTATTTTAGAATTGGGTGTGGGCATGAAATATCCATCGGTAATCCGCTGGCCGTTTGAAAAAGTTACTTTAATAAATAATAAAGCTAAGTTTATGCGCGTACATAAACAATTATTTCAATTGACAGAAGAGGTGAGAGATAAAGGGGTTTCCGTAGAAGAAAATCCGATTGATTTCTTAAGAAATCAAATTGTCTAAAGATATAGATTATGTTAAACTAACGAAAGAAGACTTGCAAATATAGAAATGTAAGATTTGGAATTAGATATAATCCTTTGGGGAGGATAGATAATGAAATCAAATGAAGACTATTTGGATGAATTATTAAAGTCTATGAGTGAGGAAAAAGCAGAAGAATCAGAAGAATCAGTTTTTTCCAGATTTGGAATTCAGCCGGAACCAAAAACCGCAGAACCTGTAGCAGATAGTGGAATGGGAATGATGGATCAGGCAATGATTGATGCATTGCTTGCCGGAGCAGCCGGAGATATGGCTACTCAAGATACGGTTATAGAAGAAAGTGATGCTTCGGCTGTTGACGAAGAAGTTATAGGAGAAACACTGTTTTTTGATTCAACGGAAGATTTTGAGAAAGCATTAATGGCTGAATTGGAGGCAGAAAACCAACAAAAAGCCGAGAAGATGAAAAATGAAGATGAATCAGAAGATATATCAGATTTTGGAAGTATAGAGGGAATCGGGGATATATCAGAACTTGGAAATATAGAAGGAATTGAAAATATACCGGATTACGGAAGTATAGAAGGAATCGGGGATATATCAGATTTTGGAAGTATAGAAGGAATTGAAGATATACCGGATTACGGAAGTATAGAAGGAATCGGAGATATATCAGATCTTGGAGATATTGATAGTATTGATGATAAAGAATCTTCAGAAGATATGGGAGATGTATCCATGCTGGCTCAGTTAATGGCTGAAATGCGGGAAGAGTCTCAGGATAGTGAAGTACAGAGCTTTGATGATGATTTTATGACAGAGGAAAATATCGAAGCTTTGTTAAGTGCAGCTAAAAATACTGATGCAGATATTTTCGAAGAACAACCAATATCCTTTGATATGTCAGACGATAGTAGCATGGCAGAGATAGAAGCATTATTAGGGATGACTGAAACTGAAGAGATTTCAGATGAAAACAATGCATTATTGCGTATGCTTGAAGAAGTTGAAACCAATAATTCCGAGGCTATGAATTTAGAAGAAGCATTGGAGGTAGATGAAGCGGAATTAGATGCAATTCTTTCTAAAGGAAAAGAGGAAGATGAATCTGAGAATGCTGTTGGAGAACTAATTGGCGGTAAGAAGAAAAAAAATAAGAAAGTCAAGAAGGAAAAAGATAGACAAGAAGGTAGGGAAAAGAAACAATTTAGTTTTAAGGAACTTTTTGGAAAAATTTTCTCCGTTTTGATGGAAGAAATTCCGGATGAGAATTCTGAAAAAGAAGAAGGTATAAATTTATCTAAAGAAAATCAGAAGATTTTAGATGAGCTGGAACAGGAAGGAAATCCGAAGTTCAAGGTTTCGGGTAAGAAGGAGAAAAAAGAAAAGAAGGAAAAAGAGAAAAAAGATAAACCTAAAAAAGATAAGAAACCTAAAAAAGAAAAAAAACCTAAAAAAGAGAAGAAACCTAAAAAGGTTAAAATAGTAGAAAATACTGTACCGGAAAAGAAAATTCCAAGGAAGAAAGTAATTGTTACATTTATTTTTGGATTTTCTGTACTGGCATTAATTTTGTTATTGGAATTCTTCGTATCACCGATATTAACGCAGACAAGAGCCAGAAGTGCTTATGATAAGGGTGATTATTATGAGGCATATAAGGAGTATTACGGACAAAAATTATCAGAGAAAGATGAGAAAAATTTCCAGGCAGCTACTACAATCCTTCGTATGCAGAGTAATTTAGATGGCTACAATAATTATTTGAAAATGAATAAAGAAATTAAAGCGCTTCATTGTTTATTGGAAGGTGTAAGAGTTAAATTTGATGTATTTATGAAAGCAGAAGAATATGGTGTACTTTCACAAGTATCTGATGTTTATCAGCAAATCTTAGATGTTTTGGAAAGTAAGTATAATCTGTCAGAAGAAACAGCAATGGATATCATTAAGGAGTCCAGTGACGCTGTTTATACCAGAAAGCTGGAAGCTGTTATACAGGGGAAAACATATAGTAATGATACATCAAATATAGTAAATCAAAATGATTTGCTCCCGGAAGAAGAGGCTTTGATTCAGAATTAGACATTAGAAATATATTGAAAATAATACAGATGAAATTTCTGTAATGGTAGGAGATCAATTTATGGTCGCAATTATTGATTATGATGCAGGTAATATAAAAAGTGTAGAAAAAGCAATTCAGTTTTTAGGACAAGAAGCAGTTATAACCCGTAATCCGGAGGAGATACTGAATGCATCTCATGTAATTTTGCCGGGAGTTGGGGCGTTTGGAGATGCTATGGAAAAGCTCCAAAAATATAATTTGGTTCCTGTAATTCATGAAGTGATAAGAAGAAAAATTCCTTTTATAGGAATCTGCTTGGGACTTCAGCTTTTATTTGAAAGTAGTGAGGAAACTCCGGGAGTAGAAGGATTGGGCATCTTGAAAGGTGTTATTAGAAGAATTCCTGATAAGGATGAATTAAAGATTCCTCATATCGGGTGGAATTCCTTAAAATATCCGAATAAAGGAAGATTATATAATGGTATTTCCGAAGACAGTTATGTTTATTTTGTTCACTCGTATTATTTAGATGCTGAAGAAGATGATATTGTTGTTGCAACTACGGAATATGGTACACTGATTCATGCTTCTGTAGAAAAAGGTAATGTTTTTGCATGCCAGTTCCACCCTGAAAAGAGTTCTTCCGTTGGATTAAAGATATTAGAGAACTTTTTGAAGATTTCTAAGGAGGATGAATAGTATGTTTACAAAGAGGATTATTCCTTGTTTGGATGTGCATAACGGACGTGTTGTAAAAGGTGTTAATTTTGTGAATTTACAAGATGCAGGTGATCCGGTAGAAATTGCAGCTGCTTATGATGCAGCCGGAGCAGATGAATTAGTGTTTCTTGACATTACGGCATCTTCTGATGGAAGAGAAACTGTAGTAGATATGGTTCGTAAAGTTGCAAGTAAGGTATTTATTCCGTTTACAGTTGGTGGAGGAATACGTACGGTGGACGATTTTAAAATGCTTCTTAGGGAAGGAGCAGATAAGATTTCTGTGAATTCTTCCGCAATCGACAGACCGATACTTATATCTGAAGCAGCAGATAAATTTGGAAGTCAGTGTGTAGTTGTAGCGATTGATGCTAAGAGAAGGGCTGATGGAAATGGTTTTAATATCTATAAACATGGTGGAAGATTAGATATGGGAATCGATGCTGTAGAATGGGCAATGAAGGCAGAAAGTTTGGGAGCAGGTGAAATTCTTCTGACCAGCATGGATGGAGACGGTACAAAAGCCGGATATGATTTAGAATTAACCAGACAAATTGCTGAAAATGTTAAGATTCCTGTGATTGCTTCAGGCGGAGCAGGAAAATTAGAGCATTTTAAAGATGCATTAACGGTAGGAAAAGCAGATGCAGCTTTAGCAGCTTCCTTATTCCATTTTAAAGAGCTTGAAATACGTCAGGTAAAAGAGTATTTAAGAAACGAAGGAGTATCCGTAAGACTATAATGGCAATGATTAATAATGACTGGTTGGAAGTTTTACAACCGGAATTTAAAAAGGATTATTATAAAGAATTATTTTATTTTATTAAGCAAGAATATAGTAATACAGTAGTATATCCGCCGGCAGATGATATTTTTAATGCTTTTCATAATACAGCATTAAAAGATGTAAAAGTTCTTTTGCTGGGACAGGATCCCTATCATAACGTGGGACAGGCACATGGGATGAGTTTTTCTGTTCTTCCGGGACAGGAAGCACCGCCTTCTTTACAGAATATTTATAAAGAGTTACAAACAGATTGTGGTTGTTATATTCCCAATAATGGTTATTTGAAAAAATGGGCTGACCAAGGTGTGTTATTGTTGAATACTGTACTGACAGTACGTGCACATCAGGCCAATTCCCACCAGGGGAAAGGATGGGAAAAGTTTACAGATGCAGTAATCCGTGCGGTAAACGAAATTGACAGACCGATTGTTTATTTTTTGTGGGGAAGACCGGCGCAAAGTAAAATTTCTATGTTAAACAATCCGAAACATCTTATTTTAAAGGCACCTCATCCAAGTCCGCTGTCAGCATACAGAGGATTCTTCGGGTGCAAACATTTTAGTCAGGCAAATGAGTTTCTTGCTGCAAACGGAGTAGAGCCTATTGATTGGCAGATTGAGAATATTTAGACTATACTAAAGTATAGAAAGGGAGAAAAGTAATGATTAGAATTGGTATCTTAGGTTATGGAAATTTAGGAAAAGGTGTAGAAAGTGCAATTAAACAGAATCCTGATATGGAATTGGCAGCAGTTTTTACAAGAAGAAATCCTGAAGATTTAAAAATACGTATGGAAAATGTACCTGTTTTAAATACAGATAGTCTTTTAGATATGAAAGATAAAATTGATGTGTTGATTTTATGCGGAGGCAGTGCCACAGATTTACCTAAGCAGACACCGGAATATGCAAAATATTTTAATGTTGTAGACAGTTTTGATACTCACGCAAAAATTCCGGAACATTTTGAAGCAGTAGATGCAATGGCAAGAGAAAATCATACTACAGCTATGATTTCTGTAGGCTGGGATCCGGGAATGTTTTCCTTGAACCGTTTATATGGAAATGTTATTCTGCCGGAAGGAAAAGACTATACATTCTGGGGAAAAGGTGTAAGTCAGGGACATTCGGATGCAATCCGTCGTATTGAAGGTGTAAAAGATGCAAAACAGTATACCATTCCGGTAGAGGAAGCATTGGAAGCAGTAAGAAGCGGAAGCAATCCTGAGCTTACCACAAGACAGAAGCATATCAGAGAATGTTTTGTAGTGGCGGAAGATGGTGCAGATAAAGAAAAAATTGAAGAAACCATTAAAACAATGCCGAATTATTTCGCAGATTATGATACTACTGTACATTTTATTTCTGAAGAGGAATTGAAAGCAGAACATGGCGGAATCCCGCACGGAGGATTTGTTCTCAGAAGTGGTGTTACCGGTATGGAAAAAGAAAATAAACATATCATTGAGTATAGTTTAAAATTAGATTCCAATCCTGAATTCACAGCATCCGTAATTGTGGCTTATGCAAGAGCAACCTATCGCATGAATCAGGAAGGAATGACAGGATGTAAAACAGTATTTGATGTTCCACCTGCGTATTTAAGTCCTTTATCAGGGGCAGAACTTCGTAAGAATCTGTTATAGGAATTAGAGTTGCTTATCTGAGAATAATAAGATATGATAAGTAAGTATTTTGAGTAAAAAAGAAACAGAAGAGAGAAAAAATATGAGCAAGAAACCTTTTGTAACTAAAGAACAAATAGAAAAAATTGTAGAGAGCTTTCCTACACCTTTTCATATTTATGATGAAAAGGGAATCCGTGAAAATGCAAGAGCTTTGAAAGAAGCATTTAGCTGGAATAAAGGATTTAAAGAATATTTTGCTGTAAAGGCAACTCCAAATCCTTATCTGATAGACATTTTAAGAGAAGTAGGATGCGGATGTGATTGTTCTTCCTTAACAGAGTTAATGTTATCAGAAGCCATGGGTGTTTGTGGTGAAGATATTATGTTTTCTTCCAATGAAACGCCGGCAGTAGAATATGAATATGCGAATAAATTAGGTGCAATCATCAATTTAGATGACATTACTCATATTGAATTTTTAGAAAATATTGTTGGTAAATTACCGGAAACCATGAGCTGCAGATATAATCCGGGAGGAGTGTTTAAGATTAGCAACAGCATCATGGATAATCCCGGAGATGCTAAATACGGTATGACTACAGAACAGCTTTTTGATGCGTATCGGATTATGAAAGAAAAAGGAGTTAAGAATTTCGGGATACATTCCTTTTTGGCAAGCAATACGGTTACTAATGATTATTATCCAGCATTGGCAAGACAGTTGTTTGAACTCGCTGTTGAATTAAAGGAAAAAACGGGAGCACATATTACCTTTATTAATTTATCCGGAGGGGTAGGTGTTCCGTATAAACCGGATCAATCCGGCAATGATATTTATGCCATTGGAGAAGGTGTTAGAAAAGCATATGAGGAAGTTCTGGTTCCGGCAGAGATGGGAGATGTAGCAATCTATACAGAGCTTGGTAGATTTATGATGGCACCTTACGGACATTTGATAACAACTGTTATTCACGAAAAACACACCCATAAAGAATATATTGGATGTGATGCTTGTGCTGTAAACCTTATGCGTCCTGCCATGTATGGTGCATATCATCATATTACTGTTTTGGGTAAAGAAGAGGAACCTTGTGATCATATTTATGACGTTGTCGGTTCTTTGTGCGAAAATAATGATAAATTTGCTATTGACAGGAATCTTCCTAAGATTGATAAGGGGGATATATTAGTAATCCATGATACCGGAGCCCATGGTTTTGCAATGGGATATAATTATAATGGTAAATTAAAATCAGCTGAATTATTATTAAAAGAAAATGGAGATGTTCAGTTAATCAGACGGGCAGAGACGCCTAAGGATTATTTTGCGACTTTTGACGGATTAGATTTTTATGAAAAATTGAAATTTGAAAATTAAATACAGATTAAATATTTTACGAAAAAGAGACTGCAAAATAAAAATATAAAATTTAGAAAATGCACTTGTCTTTAACGAAGAAATATGTTAATATAAGTTTCGTCGTTGAAGACCAGACGCAGGAGTGGCGGAATGGCAGACGCATCAGACTCAAAATCTGACGCTGGCAACAGTGTGTGGGTTCAAGTCCCATCTCCTGCATGAAAACAAAAAACCAGGCGAGTTTTCGTCTGGTTTTTTTGTTTTTCCGGGAGACGGGAAAACCTTGAGAAAATAGGAGAAGTCTATGAACACAGAGAAGAGACCGGTTGAATTATATTTAATACATACAGAATTTTTGGATGAAGAGACTGTTTTTCAGAGAAAATTACAACATGTGTCACAGAAACGGCGGGAACGTGTTTTAGATTATAAAATAAGAGAGGATCAAAAACGTTCTTTGGCAGCAGGATTACTGTTAGAACATATTTTAAATGAACACGGATATAGTGGCGAAATGATTGCCTTGGAAGAAAACGGAAAATTATATTTGTCGGGAGTAGATGATTTTTTTTTCAGCTTGTCTCATTCCGGAGAATATGCCGCTTGTGTTGTCAGTGATGTACCGGTAGGTGTTGATATCCAGAAAAAAAGGGAAACCAAAGCCAGTATTGCAAAACGTTTTTTTCAATGGGAAGAGGCGGACAGAATTGCAAAAGCTCCTGAGAGGAGTAGAGATGATTTGTTTTTCCGTTACTGGACGGGAAAAGAAAGCTATTTGAAGTTAACAGGGCAGGGTCTTGGAGGCAGATTAGACAGTTTTTTTGTGGATTTGGATGAAATGGTGATTGTTGACAGATATAATCAGAATCAGGAAATTTATTTGAAAGAATATAAATGTCTGGAGGATTACTATATTTCTGTTGCATGCTATAGTAAAGAATTTTCTATGTTCGTAAAGAAAATCTATTACAGAATATAAAAATTAAAACATGAATTAATAAAAAGTTGCTGCTGATAGGATATATTAGTAGCAGCTTTTCTTTTTTTACATATGGTAAAGAAAGAGTATTAGGAGGAGCGGTTGACCTTTATAGATTGAGAAAACCGCATTAAAAAATGGCAGAACGTATTATTTTGGATGCAGGACATGGAGGAAGAGACAGCGGGGCTGTGTATGGAGACCGAGTAGAAAAGGATGATAATCTGGCTATGACGCTGGAAGTAGGACGAATGTTGGAAGAAATGGGGTTTGATGTAGTATATACCAGACAGGAGGACATTTATCAGGCGCCTTTTAGAAAAGCGACCATTGCTAATGAAATGGGAGGGGATTTGTTTGTCAGTATTCATAGAAATTCCAGTGGTACACCGAACCGATATCAGGGGGTGGAAACTTTAATTTATTCCTCAGGAGGATTTCCGGAGGAAGTTGCGGAAAATATCAATGAGGAATTGGAAGAGATTGGATACATTAATCTGGGGGTAGAAGAAAGACCGGGACTGATTGTTTTAAATTCGACGCAGATGCCTGCCGTATTAGTAGAAGTAGGATTTATCAATTCCGATGCAGATAATG
>JAFXGP010000070.1 GCA_017521195.1 Lachnospiraceae bacterium | reverse complement strand
TACGGACTTCCATACCTATCCGCATAGCCACATTATACAAGTCCGGATCAACAGTATGAAGATAATTCAAGTAGCGTGTTTCAATATTTCTATTGGGCGTACCACTCATCATCCAATTTGCAATGTCTTCCACGGAGTTTTGTTCTTTCAATTTTTCAAATGAAGACGGAAGTTTTACCTCTGCTAACTGTTCTTTGGAAACCACAGCCCAATCTTCTTTTTTCTTACTACCGGCTGTCTGCATCTGTACCCTCGGACCATTTGTAATCTTTGTACCATATTTTGCATTTAACATATGTTCTGTTATTGTCACATGCGCAAACTGAAATAAACTCTTTTGGTTTCTTGTATTTCCATAACCTTCAACCTTCACGGCATATGGAAATGATGACTTTGTATTCAAAACAGAGTAAGCACCTGTATAAAATGTATTCGTGGCTTATATTCTCATAGTAAAACCTCCAATCCCCAAAAAAAACAGCATCTATTTTCGCATTCAATCCTTTGAAAACAGACGCCATCCTTAGCTATTAAATATATCGGCATTTATTCATTTTTCTTTATATAACAGAACGATACCCTGTCTAAATAAGAATAGGTTTACTAAAGCTTAGCCTCCAAATCCCAAGCTTCACTATTTTCAATATCTTCTTTACATCCCAAAAACATTAACCAGCAACAACTTAATTATTGATGCACTTATAAACGCAATGATCGCCGCAATAATTATTTGAATCACTCTTGGTAATTTTCTAATTATATTATTCCTTTTTCTTTTTTGTATTTTATACATTAATCCGGACGTATGTGCCATTATCATGAGAACCATAACTAACGCTAATGTTTCACAGTACGAAGCAATTTTATCAAATACTATATTCTGAAAGACTAATCCAGAAAGCTCAAGTATAGAATATATAACCAGCGCTACCGTACCCATGATGCTATGGATTCTTATATTTCTGATAATTGTTTCTTTTTCTGTATTTGCGTAATCTGATAATTTTTCAGCCACTTCTTTTACTTCTTCATTCATAATCTCGCTTTTCCTTTCCCCATTGATGATTTCAGGAATACTTACATCAAAAAACTCTGAAATTTCGACCAATAAGCTAATATCCGGCATATTAACTCCCGTTTCCCAGCGGGATACAGTTCTTCCGGATACATCTAGTTTTTCGGCAAATTCTTCCTGTGTAATTCCTTTTTCTTTACGAAGCTCTTTAAGAAAATTTCCAATTTTCTTCTGGTCCATTTTTTGTTTCCTCCTTTCATCAACAGCCTAACTTAATTCATAAATAAACAACACGACATAAAGCGAGAAAATACCGTATTTATAATATAGACAACTTTGTCTAACCATTCTTCCATCAAGATTTATAAAATGCTTCCATTGCTTTTCCCATATATTCCGTTGTACCTTTTCCGTAAATACTGTCCTGGGCAGCTTTTATTTCTTCATTTTCCTGATATGCTTTTGCTATTTCCATCACTAACGCAGATACATCCGGTAACTGAAACATTTCTTTTGTAAGAGAATCATATTCTGCAATCAATTCTTGTATCTCTTGTGAACAGACATCTTTTCCTTTATTCTCTGCAAGTTTTTGACAAATCATTTCCACTTTCTTTTGATATTCTAACTGAATGTCTGCATTTTGCGGATTCATAGATGCTTCCAATGCTTTTTCTTTACTTCCGTACCATTCCACAACTTGAGCAAAGTTCTCCTGAGCCTCTTTGGTCGATGCTTTTTCCATAAACTCTTTTTTCCATTCTTCTATACTTCCATACTGTTCAATAAAAACCTGTTTTTGTTCCTCTTTCATATTTCCAATCATTGCACTACACATTTCTTCAATTTCACTTTTATTAAATATTTCAAATCCCATATTACTTTCTCCCTTCAGTATGTCATCAATACTTGCAATCAGACGTTCCATACGTTCCTTTTTAGCTACCAGCATCTTTCGCTGCATTTGCAAGATTTGATTTCTATCAAAAGAAGGATTCTGAATCACTGTTTTTATATCTTTTA
>JAFXGP010000011.1 GCA_017521195.1 Lachnospiraceae bacterium | reverse complement strand
TGAAAAAGAGGCTGAAATCGAAGTTACCAAAAAGGAATTAGAAGAAGCCATCAAGGTGGAAGAAGCTCAATATGAAGAAATGAAAATCCGTATTAAGTTTATGTACGAAAAGGGCAGCGATTTCTATCTTGATATGATGCTTGGAGCAGACAGTTTTGGAGATATGTTAAACAAGGCTAATTATGTAGAAGCGATTTCTTCTTATGACAGACAGAAGTTGGAAGAGTTCCAAATGAATCGTGAACTGATAGAAGTCTGTAAAGCGGAATTAGAAGAGGAAGAAGCTCTTTTGCAGGAAGCAAAGGCAGCAGTAGAAGAGGAACAGAAGAATCTGGAAACCTTAATTGATTCTAAAAATAAAGAGATTACCCAGTTTGAAGGTGATATTAAGAAGAAAGAAGCCTCTATTAAAGAATATGAAGCTTATATCCGTGAGCAGGATGAAACTATTGCCGCATTGGAAAGAGCATTGCGGGAAATGGAAGGAAGTAATTTGCAGTATGATGGCGGTATGTTTAAGTGGCCTGCACCATCTTATACCAGAATTACCAGTCCTTTTGGGTGGAGAATTCATCCGGTATATGGGGACAATAGATTCCATAACGGTGTGGATATGGCGGCACCGGGGGGCTCCCCTATTTTAGCTGCTTATAGCGGAACTGTGGCGGCAGCAGGATACAGCAGTACCATGGGAAATTATATTTATATTAATCATGGTAGCGGATTAGTTACTATTTACATGCATGCATCTGCATTATATGTAAAAGCAGGACAAAGTGTAGCCAAAGGAGATAAGATTGCGGCGGTAGGAACAACAGGTACATCTACCGGAAACCATCTTCATTTTGGTGTACGTCTTAATGGTTCTTATGTGGATCCTATGGGTTATTTTAAATAGCAATGTATTTTTGCAAAAGAGAAAACATATATTAAGTTAAAATGGATGTACGTCTGTCGGGGTAGAAAATATGTTATGCCTTGGCAGTTACCGGAGGCATTTATTTATGGAACAAATGGAACAGAATGACCAAAGAAAAGCATATTGGAGTGGGCTGCTTAGCGGCCTGCTTCTTGCTATATTATTGATAGGTATTGTCTTTGTAGGGAAACAGGTATTCCGCATTTTTGAAGCAAAGAAAATTGCCGAAGAAGCACAGTTAGAGGATGCAGAGCTCCTTAATGATTATACCGAAGCCAAGATAGATGTGATTGAAGATACTATTCATCAGTATTATCTGGAAGAGGTTAAACGCAGTGAATTGGAAGATGGCATATATACCGGTTTGGTAAATGCCTTGGAGGATCCTTATTCGGTATATTATTCGGCAGAAGAACTGAACGAATTACGGATGAGCACAGAAGGAATTTATTTTGGAATTGGTGCTTATATATCTAAAGTGGCAACAGAGGATTATTGTGTAATCAGCGGAACAATAGAAAATACTCCTGCGGAAGAAGCGGGGCTTCGTGCAGATGATATTATCTACATGGTAGACGGAGTTGATACTGCAGGAATGGATATTAATGAGGTTGTTGCCCTAATCAAAGGTGAAGAAGGAACCAAGGTAGTGCTGACTCTGGTAAGAGAGGGTGAAAGTGATTATCTGGAAATTCCCGTAGAAAGAAGAAAAATAGAAAGTCCTACAGTTTCCGCGGAAATGATGGAAAATGATATTGGATATATAGAGATTACAGAATTTGATGATGTGACAGAAGACCAATTTGCAGAAGCTTTGGCAGAGTGCAAGGCAAAAGGAATGAAAGCATTGATTCTGGATCTTAGAAGTAATCCGGGAGGCAATTTATCCACGGTTTGCGAAATCAGCCGTATGGTTCTTCCCAAAGGAATGATAGTGTATACGGAAGATAAATACGGAAAACGGGATGAGTATACTTGTGATGGAGCAAGACAGCTCACAGTTCCTACGGTGGTTTTGGTGAATGGTTATAGTGCCAGTGCCTCAGAAATTCTGGCAGGGGCTATGAAGGATCATGGGATTGCAACTATTATGGGGACCACAACCTTTGGAAAGGGTATTGTACAAAGGGTTATTTCTTTATCCGATGGTTCGGCTGTAAAGTTAACCGTAAGCAAGTACTATACACCTAACGGTAACGATATTCATGAAAAAGGTATTGAGCCGGATATTGTGGTAGAATTTGATGCAGATGCATACTACAGTGAGGGAGTAGATAATCAGCTGCAGGAAGCAATCAGTTATTTGAGGGAACAAATAGAAAAGTAGAGAAGGATAAGACAGCACATTTTAGAATGTTGTTGTGGGATTTTTGGAGGTATGAGTGATGAAAAAGCCTAAGAGTTTTGACTTTAGTAAGAAACCCGTTAATCCATGTTTTTTAATGACAGTGGCCAAATGGATTATTAGTTTTCCGGACCTCAGAAAACGTAAATTTAAGCTTGAAAAAATTAATATGGATGGATTGGAAGGTCCGTATTTGCTGTTGGTAACACATTCTTCCATGGTGGATTTTAACGTTATGTTAAAAGCTACCCATCCCCATAAAGTGAATAACGTTATGACATTGGAAGGGTTTAATACATACACAGAACCGTTAATGCGTTCTCTGGGTGTGTTGGGAACCAGAAAGTATATTAACGATATTCATTTGGTTAGAAATATTAAATATTGTATTGATAAGCTGGGCAATACTTTTGTATTGTTTCCGGAAGCCAGATATTCTTTGGACGGCTGTACTTCTTACATTCCGAGTTCCACAGCGAAGTTGATTAAAGTGTTAAAAGTACCTGTAGTTGTTTTGAAAATTCAGGGTAATTTTATTACTTGTCCGCAGTGGAACAAGATTAATAAAAAAACCCATGTAGAAGCACAAATGGAACAAATCATTACGGCAGAAGAATGTAAGGATATTACTGTGGATGAAATTGCTGCGAGAATTCGTGAGCATTTTCAGTACGATGATTATAAATGGCAGTTGGAAAACAAGGTTAAGATTGATCATCCGCGTCGTGCGGAAGGTTTACATGCATTGTTATATAAATGTCCTCATTGTAAAGCGGAGTCTCAGATGGATTCCAAGGGAACAAAATTGTTCTGCAATGCATGCGGAAAAACATGGGAAATGGACGAATATGGACAGATGCATGCTTTGGAGGGAAAAACAGAATTTTCCCATATTCCGGATTGGAGTAACTGGGAAAGAGCATGTGTCAGAAAAGAGATTGAGGAAGGCACATACTATTTTGAAGACAAGGTTCGTGTAGAAACATTGCCGGGTTCCTTTAAGTTTTATAAACAAGGGGAAGGTACTTTGATACAGACACTGGAAGGTACTACAGTAAAATGTAATTATTATGGAGAGGA
Organism: Lachnospiraceae bacterium; assembly: GCA_017521195.1. Lineage (GTDB taxonomy): Bacteria > Bacillota > Clostridia > Lachnospirales > Lachnospiraceae > SFDP01. The sequence goes on along the minus strand of JAFXGP010000011.1, from coordinate 7,888 downwards.
ATATACATTGTTCCGTAGTGCTAAGAGTTTGGAAAGTATGCATATTGAATATGATTATCTGGGTCGCGGAGATTGTGTGGATATTTCTATTCCGGATGACAGTTTCTGGTGTTATGTTTCCAAAAAAGATTGTATAACTAAGATTTCTTTTGCGACAGAGGAGATTCATAAGTTTGCCGTAAGAAAATGATATACGATGGGGCTGTTTATTTTAACAGCCCCTGTTTTGCATACAAAATGTGATTGGGAGAGAAAGAATATGCCGAAGGGTACGAATCAAAAACTTAAATTAATATATATAATAAAATATCTCATGGAGAATACTGATGAGAATCATAAAGTCACCATGGCAGATATTTTAAGATATCTGGAAGGTTATGAGATTTCTGCTGAACGGAAAAGTATTTACGCGGATATAGAAGCAATCCGTGATTTGGGAATTGATGTGGTTGGTGAAAAAACAGGCAGGGATTTTTACTATTATGTGGTATCCAGGGATTTCGAAGTTGCGGAGCTAAAGCTATTGGTGGATGCGATTCAGTCTTCGAAGTTTATAACGGAAAAGAAGTCAACGGAATTGATTAAGAAACTTCAGGGATTAGTCAGTGTTCACGAAGCGAAACAGCTGCAAAGGCAGCTTTATGTATCCGGAGGAACGAAGGCAGTAAATGAAAATATTTATTATAATATTGATGCTTTACATAATGCTATTGGCACAAATCAAAAGATACAATTTCAGTATTTTCAGTGGAATGTAAAAAAGGAAATGGAACTTCGGAGGAATGGAGAGTTTTATGAAGTTAGTCCATGGGCGTTGTTGTGGGAGGATGAAAATTATTATTTGATAGCTTTTGATTCCGTGCATCAGGAAATCCGTCATTACCGTGTAGATAAGATGCTCAAAATTTCTTTAGTAAGTGAAAACAGAGAGGGAAAAGAATACTTTGAAAAGTTCAATCTGGCGGAATACAGCAAAAAGAATTTTGGAATGTTTGCCGGGGAAGAGGAAATGGTGAAATTGGAAGTTCACAATCGTCTGATAGGAGTAATTCTTGACCGTTTTGGAACAGATGTTATGATTATTCCGGCAGACGCAGAACATTTCCGGGTGAATGTTAAGGTGTCAGTAAGTAATCAGTTTTATGGCTGGCTTTTCGGTCTGGGAAGTGATGTGAAGATTTTGGCGCCGGAGAACGTGGTAAAAAGAATGAAAGAAGAATTAGGAAACATAAACAAACTATATTTATAGAAGACGGATAAGATAAATAAAGGTGTCTTTATCCGGAAGAAGGAAGATGTGAGGAGAGAACAAAAATGAAATTGAAATATATCTGGTATCGTATCCGTCAATTTGGTTTTAGTGCCTTTATGTATCTGGCTCCGTTAAGACAGGCAAAAGTGATTCAGGGTGCCGGAAGTATTTACCGGATACCTGATATGTTGAAAGAGGATAAAAGGAAAAAAGTTTTGGTGGTGACTACACCGGGATTTATCCGAAGAGGAAGTCTGGAAATGTTTTTTCGGTGTTTGGAAGAACATAAAGTGGAATATGCAGTTTTTTCTAAGGTGCAGCCGGATCCGTCCACAGACTGTATTGAAGAAGCTGTGATAGAATATAAAAAAGAAGGATGCGAAGCTATCGTAGCCATTGGCGGAGGCTCTGTTATCGACTGTTCTAAGGCGCTGGGAGCAAGAATTGCCAGACCGGGGAAGTCATTACAGCAGATGCAGGGATTGTTAAAAGTAATGAACCCCATTCCTGACATTTATGCAGTGCCCACCACCGCAGGAACCGGATCGGAAGCCACTGCCGGAGCAGTAATTACAGATGCAAAAAGCCATTATAAATTTACGGTACTGGATTTATGTCTTGTGCCTAAATATGCAATATTGGACCCACAGCTGACCGTGGCCCTTCCGAAAGAAATTACAGCCCATACCGGAATGGATGCTTTGACACATGCGGTAGAGGCTTATACGAACCGATTCTGCTCTCCTAAAACAAGGAAGGTGGCAGAGGATTCTGTAAAATTGATTTATGAAAATTTGTTGCCGGCATATGAAAATGGAGAGGATATCAAAGCAAGAGAAAATATGTTATTGGCGTCCTATTATGCAGGAGTTGCGATTAACAGTAACTTTATTGGTTATGTCCATGCGGTTGCCCATGGGATAGGAGGCTTGTATGGAGTAACCCACGGAAAAGCCAATGCGGTAATTCTGCCCCATATGATGGAAGCTTTCGGAGAAAAAGTATGGAAGAAATTGGCAAAAATGTCAGAAGTGGTTGGCTTGCAGGGAAAAACAGAAGAAGAATCGGCAAAAGCATTTATACAATCCATCAGAAAGATGAATGAGAAAGTAGGAATTTCTTCCCAAATAGAAGAATTACGCAAAGAAGATTTTAATGAATTGGTGAAAAGAGCTGTAAAAGAAGGCAACCCGACCTATCCTGTACCGGTGATCTGGGAAGAGACAGAATTTTTACAATTCATGGAAAAAATAGTATAAAAAAATGACTTGTTTTCTATTTCTTTGTAACATATTTACCTTGAAATGACTTTAAGTTTTCTTTATAATTGAATCTAGGTAAATATTTTTTTACGTAAATACAAAAATACTAATAAAGGTTTTAACAAAGGAGAATCAAAAGTATGGAAAAGAAACTTGTTTACACAGGAAAAACAAAAGACGTATTTGCTTTAGAAAACGGAAATTATCTTTTAAAATTTAAAGATGATTGCACAGGAAAAGACGGAGTGTTTGATCCGGGCGAAAACGCAGTTGGATTAACTATTGATGGTGTAGGTGATGTTAACCTTCGTATGTCTATCTATTTCTTTGAAAAAATCAATGCGGCAGGTATCAGAACACATTATGTAAATGCTAACCTTGAAGATACAACTATGGAAGTTTTACCTGCAAAAGTATTCGGACAGGGATTAGAAGTTATCTGCCGTCACAAAGCTGTAGGAAGTTTCATCCGTCGCTACGGTCAGTATATTGAAAATGGTGCAGATCTTCCTGCATACGTAGAAACAACATTCAAAAATGATGCTTTAGGTGATCCTCTTGTAACAAAAGATGCATTAGCAGCTTTAGGTGTTATGACAGAAGAACAGTATGATTCCATGAAAGATATGACACAGAAAATCACACAGATTGTAGCTGATGATTTAAAAGAAAAAGGAATGGTATTATACGATATCAAATTTGAATATGGATACGATGCTGACGGAAACGTAATGTTAATCGACGAAATTGCTTCCGGAAACATGCGTGTATATAAAGATGGAGAATACATCGATCCAATGAAGCTCTCTGAGCTCTTCTTCGCATAATGGGCGGCTTTTTTGGGGTAGCCTCTAAAAGAGAATGTGTTTTGGACATTTTCTTCGGGGTGGATTACCATTCACACTTAGGTACCAGACGTGCAGGGATGATTATTCATGATGAAAACAAAGGGTTTCATCGTCAGATTCATTCCATTGAAAACACACCGTTTCGTACCAAATTTGAAAAAGATTTAGTTGAATTCAGCGGTTGTACAGGTATTGGCTGTATCAGTGATTCTGATCCACAGCCATTGCTGGTACGTTCCCACCTTGGGTTGTATGCCATTACAACGGTGGGTATGGTTAACAATGCCGCAGAACTTATTGAAAAATATTTTTCCGATACCGGGCATCAGTTTATGGCTCAGAGTTCCGGAAAAGTAAATGATACAGAATTGGTTGCATCCTTAATTAATCAAAAAGAGGATCTTATTTCCGGTATTCAGTATGCTCAGGAACAGATTGTTGGTTCTATGACATTACTGGTTCTTACAGATAAGGGTGAGATTATTGCAGCCAGAGATAAAGTAGGACGTCTTCCGGTCATTTTAGGTAAAAATGAAGATGGTCACTGCGTAGCTTTTGAATCCTTTGCATTTAATAAATTAGGTTATGTAGATGCCTATGAATTAGGTCCCGGTGAGATTGTTAAGATTACCGCAGATAATATTGAAGTTATGGTTCCTGCGGGGGAAGAAATGAAAATTTGTGCATTTCTTTGGACCTACTACGGATACCCTAACTCCCGTTATGAGGGAAGAAACGTAGAAGTAATGCGTGTAGAAAACGGTAAGATTATGGCCCGTGACGAAAGAATTAACGGAACTCTTCCGGAAGTAGATTATGTAGCCGGTGTTCCGGATTCCGGTGTGCCTCATGCCATCGGATATGCCCACGAAAGCGGTGCAGAATATGCCAGACCATTTATCAAATATACACCTACATGGCCACGTTCTTTTATGCCATCCAATCAGAATGTACGTAATCAGGTAGCAAAAATGAAACAGATTCCTGTACCGGAACTGATTGAAGGCAAAAAATTGTTGTTAGTAGATGACTCCATCGTAAGGGGAACCCAGCTTGGGGAAACCGTAGATTTCTTATATGAGTCCGGCGCTAAGGAAGTGCATATGAGATCTGCCTGCCCTCCGATTATGTATGGATGTAAATATTTGAACTTCTCCAGCAGTAAATCTGAGAACGAACTTTTAGCAAGACGTGTGGTTCGTGAATTGGAAGGTGCGGCAGGAGAGAAACATTTGGATGAATATGCAGATCCTAAGACAGAACGCGGACAGTGCATGTTAAAGACCATTTGTGAGAAATTAGGATTCCATTCTTTAGGATATCAGTCTGTAGAGGGTGTATTGGAATCCATCGGTATTGACAGAGAAAAAGTCTGCACATATTGCTGGACTGGAAAGGAATAATTTAATTATGGAAAAATCACATTCCGCTTCTTATGCGGCAGCAGGAGTTAATATTGAAGCCGGTTACGAAGGTGTACGTTTAATGAAAAAACACGTAGCACGTACCATGATTCCGGGAGTAGTATCAGATATCGGAGGTTTTGGAGGTCTTTTCACACCAAATATCGAAGGTATGAAAGAACCTACATTGGTTATGGGTACTGACGGAGTTGGAACAAAACAGAGACTTGCCCAGTTGATGGACAAACATGATACAGTAGGTATCGACTGTGTTGCAATGTGTGTTAACGATATTGTTTGTGCAGGTGCAAAACCAATTGCATTCTTAGATTACATAGCAATTGGTAAAAACGAACCTGAAAAAGTAGCAACTTTAGTATCCGGTGTAGCAGAAGGATGTGTTCAGGCGGGTTGTGCTCTCATTGGTGGAGAAACAGCAGAACATCCGGGAACTATGGAAGCAGACGATTACGATTTGGCAGGATTTGCAGTTGGTATCGTAGATAAATCTAAAGTATTAGACCAGAACAAAATGGAAGCAGGCGATGTTGTTTTGGCATTACCTTCCAGCGGATGTCATTCCAATGGTTATTCTTTGGTACGTAAAGTATTTGATGTAGAAAATACAGATTTAAATAAATATTATGATGAATTAGGAACTACTCTTGGTGAAGCTCTTTTACAGCCAACAGTAATTTATGTTAAACCGGTTCTTGCAGCTATTGAAGCAGCTGAAGTTCATGGTGTAAGCCACATTACCGGCGGTGGATTCTACGAAAATATTCCTCGTTGTATCCCTGACGGATTATGTGCAAAAATCAACAAGAGTGCCATCAAAGTACCTGCAATTTTCAACTTATTACAGCGCGAAGGAAATATTCCTGAAAGAGACATGTACAATACATACAACATGGGAGTAGGTATGGCTCTTATCGTAAGCAAAGATACAGTAGAAGCAGCCAAAGAAACATTGGCTAAAGAAGGTTGTGACGCATACGTAATTGGTGAAATCATCGCAGGAGAAGATAAGGTAGTTCTTGAAGATTAGTTTCAAGTGAATACCTTAGGAGGCAGAATATGTTAAATAAAGCTCGTATTGCTGTATTTGTTTCCGGTGGAGGAACCAATTTGGAGGCATTGCTAAAGGCGCAGGAGGCGGGGCAGATTCCCCATGGGGAAATTGTGTTAGTTTGTGCCAGTAATGAAAAAGCTTACGCATTGGAGCGTGCGAAAAATCACGGGGTAGATGGCGTGGCTGTTTCCAAGAAGGGAAATACACAGGAAGCGTTTGAGGAAGCATTAAACAAGTATTTGAAGGATTATCAGATTGATTTTATTATTTTAGCCGGTTTTCTGTCCATTTTATCAGAAAACTTTGTAAAGCAGTGGGAAGACCGTATTATTAACGTACATCCGTCTTTGATTCCGTCTTTTTGCGGGAAAGGGATGTATGGGTTAAAAGTGCATGAAGCTGCTTTGGAAAAAGGCGTAAAGGTGACCGGAGCTACGGTACATATGGTAAATGAAATTCCTGATGGCGGAAAGATCTTACTGCAGAAAGCTGTGGAAATCTTAGAAGGAGATACTCCTGAAGTTTTGCAGAGAAGAGTTATGGAACAGGCTGAATGGATTTTATTACCACAGGCAGCAGAACAGGTTGCTTGCAGCATAGTAGAAAAAAGATAAGAATTCAATATGAGTGCATTTCAAGCGGATACGATTGAGAGATAAAAAGATAGGCCGGGAAAGCACAACACTTTCTCGGCTTGTTGTGTCTTAGAATAAATATTTACATAAGAAAATGTAGGAGGTTAAAAGATGGTACGAAGAATATACGTGGAAAAGAAACCCACACTTCGCCTTGAAGCGGCAGGTCTTTTAAATGAGCTGCGTACAATACTTGGTATTTCCAATTTAACAGATTTAAGATTAATTAACCGTTATGATGTAGAAGGTTTGGAAGAAGATGTTTTTGAAAGAGCAGTACAGACTGTTTTCTCCGAACCACAGGTAGATGATACAATGACAGAATGTCCTACAGGGGATTTTAAAGTGTTTGCAGTAGAATCCTTACCGGGACAGTTTGACCAGAGAGCGGATTCTGCAAGCCAGTGTATTCAGTTAATGACACAGGGCGACCGTCCAATGGTTAGAACAGCAAAAGTATATCTTCTTAGCGGTGATTTGACAGAAGAAGATATTACAAAAATTAAGAAATATGTAATCAATCCGGTAGAATCCAGAGAAGCCGGTTTAGATACCGTAGATACTCTTCATGTAGATTACAGCATTCCAACCATGGTAGAAACCGTAACAGGATTTATTGGAATGAAGGAAGAAGAGTTGGCAGAATTGTTAGATCGTTTAGGTCTTGCCATGGACTTAGATGATTTAAAATTCTTACAGACTTATTTCAAAGATGATGAACAACGTGATCCAACCATCACAGAAATCCGTTTAGTAGATACTTACTGGTCTGACCATTGCCGTCATACTACATTCTCTACTCATATTGATAATGTTCAGATTCATGATAAAGAAGTTCAGGCAGCTTATGAACGTTACCTGGCAGCAAGGGTAGAAGTATACGGAGAAGAAAAAGCAGCAAAACGTCCTCAGACTCTTATGGATATTGCAACTATAGGTGCAAAAACCTTAAAGAAACGCGGACTTTTACCTGAACTGGATGAAAGTGAAGAAATCAATGCATGTTCTATCCATGTAACAGCGACTGTAGATGGAGAAGAACAGGACTGGTTATTAATGTTCAAGAATGAAACACATAACCATCCGACAGAAATCGAACCATTCGGAGGTGCAGCAACCTGTATCGGTGGTTGTATCCGTGACCCATTGTCAGGACGTGCTTACGTACATCAGGCAATGCGTGTAACCGGTGGCGGAGATCCGAGAGTAGCATTAAAAGATACCTTAGAAGGTAAATTACCTCAGCGTAAAATTGCCCAGACAGCAGCTGCAGGTTATTCTTCTTATGGTAACCAGATTGGTCTTGCAACAGGACATGTAGCAGAAATTTACCACGAAGGATATATTGCAAAAAGAATGGAATGTGGTGCAGTGGTTGGTGCCGCACCTGCATACAATGTTCTTCGTGAACGTCCG
>JAFXGP010000069.1 GCA_017521195.1 Lachnospiraceae bacterium | reverse complement strand
CTTGTCATTCAATTCCAATCCCCGAATACGAAGTACATCTTCCTTTATTTCTCCTGCCCCCAAATGTAAAAATCTTCTTAAATGAGACCTTACTCTTGCCGTTACTTCCATAGGACGAAAAGGTTTGGTTATGTAATCATCCGCTCCCAGATTCAACCCTAAAATCATATCCACTTCTTCGCTTTTTGCAGTAAGAAAAATCACCGGAACATTGCTGAATCCGCGAATCTTATTCAATGCCTCTATCCCATCCATTACCGGCATCATAATATCCAATAAAACCAGATGAATCTCTTCCTTTTCCATAATCTCCATTGCCTGTTTCCCATGATAAGCTTCAAAAAATTGATACTGTGAATCATTCAGATATATTTTCAAGGCTTCAACAATGTCCTTTTCATCATCACATATTAAAATATTATACATAAGGTACCTCCGTAAAAAGGAAATCTTGCAATTGAATCCTGTATTTATACTTAATCCCATATAAACAGAACTCATTTCGTGAACATATTATACTCCCCAAATACATGAATAAAAAATAGGGTAACACATTAAGATTTTATTAAGATGTATGGAGCATAAATAAAAAAGTCGAGTATTATATCCAATATTTTCATGATTTATTGGATATAATTCCCGACTTTCTTATCTATTTATCCTCTTACACCTTGACTTAGTCTTTATTCATAATCCTTATTACACTTTTCCTGCCTTTTGTTTCGCATTCCATTCATCAATATAGGCTACGATTTCCTTATCCTGATAGCGGGAATATACAATTACAGCAATGGCAAGTAAAATAGCTGCAATCAAAGCTGTCATCTGCACTCCGTACTTGGTAGGATAACTGTCCGTGGCTCCCAGATACATGGTATAAGATACAATTACTGTTACCCCAGCCTGAGCCATTTTGTTACAGAACTGGCGGGTTGCAACAAACATACCTGTACGGTCAATGCCGGTTTTGATTCTATCATACTGTGCCATATCCGCAAAAGCAGAAGGCGGTAAAATATTGGTACAGGCAATCGGAAATGCCACACAAAGACCAATCAAAAATGCCACTGCCACACATCCTACCTGAGTTCCCTCTCCTGCAAGAGAAGTAATAAATCCCGGTTTCATAATGTCGGTACTAATCAAATCTGCAATAGGTCTGTAGAAATAAATTCCAAGATAAATAAATACATAGCTGATACATGCACCTAACAGAAGCGGTTTTTTTCCAATCTTACGTACCAGCTTATTTACCAATGGATAGGTACAAATTCCTACTACAATACTGATAGCAAGTACAATAGTAGCAAAACTTTCGTTTAATCCCAGCAATGTATCAATATAGAATAACAATGCTCCATTAAAGAAACTAAATCCGGCCTGCATAATTAAATAACCAATGGTCATAATTACATATTCTTTATAAGAAAATGCTGCCTTCATATTTTCCAGCATATTGGTTCTCTTAGTCTTATAGGTTTCAATATAATCTTTTTCATTTACCACAAAAGCAGGAATGATACAGCACACTGCACCAATTACCGCAAATACTCCCAAGGAAATTCTCCATGCGGTAATCGGTTCCATTCCATTACCTTTAAATGCACTTACCATAACAGGAAGTACATAAATAACCGCACTACCTAATACAAACATCAGCGAATTCAATGTATAAAAGAAAACTCTCTTTTTGGTATCTGTTACAATCTCCTGCTGAAGAGCATTAAAGGGAACATTGTATAATGTGGAAAATAAATAATATAAAAGTAACATCGCTGCTACCCACACAATATTAATATTACTTAATTCCCCTTTGGGCGGGAAGAAAATCAACAAACATACTGCCGCATAAGGAATGGCTGCCCATTTCATAAAGGGAAGTCTTCGCCCTCCTTTTGCTTTACAGTTATCGCTTAAGCCCGCTACCCAGGGGTCCGTCAATGCATCAAAAATAACTCCGATTCCACGAAGGGTTCCCATCATCCCTGCGGGAATCAAAAGCGGCAACCCGGAACTTGGGGTGACGTTAAAAAATTTCAAAGTATAAGTTACAATCAATCCGCTCAAAATAGCTCTGGCAAAATCCCCCAGACAAATTCCCAACATTTGTGCGGTAGTCAACTCTTTTTTCATTTGTTTCATACACTCCTATCTGCCTCAAAGGCATATCTCATTCTTTCCTTACACCCACTGTAAAAACTTCTCTCGAAGTAATTTCTTATACAAATCAGGTTCTTCTCCCATAGGTCCGTGGGCTGAATTTTCAAACCAGATTAAATCCTTATCCGGCGCTGTTACTTTATCATAATACTCCTGCACCAAGGCACTTGGGGTATTGTTATCATATCTCCCCTGAAATATGTAATATGGCATGGTAAAATTAGTATCTTCTGCCATAAAATTACATTTACAGGTGGTGGGCCACATCAATGTTAAACATCTTTTGTATCCCTTTGCCACACCTATTTTATCCATCAAGGTATATTCTTTGCTTTTTATAATCGGCATGGCAGTATCGGTCCAATAAGTTCCGCCTTTTTTCATGGAATGACCGCCATATTTTTTCATAATTTTCCGCTGTGCCATCATACCATCAAAAATTTCCCGATAGCAGCCCTCCACCGGTCTTCCGATTTTTTCCAAAATTTCAATATCTTCCGCACAACCGGCTTCTTTTGCTTTTTCATAAGCAAAATTATAACTAAGTTCTTCGTTCAAAATACCATCCACTACCTGACCGCTGCCGATATATCCGGCAATATGCTTGGGATGACGAATACAAAGATAGGTTCCCAATTCCGTTCCCCAGCTTCCACCCTGGATAAAGATTTTTTCTTTTCCCAATTCTTTGCAAAGATACTCTAATAACTGTGCTCCATCTGAAATCAACTGGTTCAAATTAAGACTTTCATCCTTAACTCCCCAATAAGAACCACCGGTTCCCCGCTGATCCCAACATACAATGGTAAAGGCATCACATAAATCACTATGTCTTGCCAATACACCATGACGATTGGTTACTCCCGGTCCACCATGTAAAAATAACAATACCGGATTGGACTTTTTCTCTCCCCGAATATGTATTTTTTGTGTGACTCCACCCAGCTTCACTTTTCGGATTTCATCAATTTCGTAATTCATAACATTCCCCTTTTCCACTCTTTTTGCTTTCCCCTATTATACTTATTTTTATGTTCTATTTGACAATATTCGCATTTTAATTATCTTCTCTATTTTCTCTAATAAAATTGCCACACCAAGACTGACCACAAATAATATAAGGAAAAATACAAGCCAATACCCCGACCAACCAAGGATAAAATAAATTAATACGGCATATACGAAATTATGGACAAACCATAAATACAGAGAATTTTTACCTATAAAAATCAACGTACTTTTTATCTTACTTGTCTTTTTCAACCATAAAGCCACTCCGCAGCAAAATGCCGGCACAAGCAATACATCCGCATTTACTTTATACGGCTCTGTTGTATAAAGATATCGTAACACAAGTGATAACAGACAAAAACCAATTCCAACAATAGGACATCTGATTCTATCTAAATATTTTCGTATTTTATCTGACCATTTCATTCCTGCCACAAAATCCTGTATTTTTCCCACGAAAAATCCTTCTGCAAAAACAAAGAGAAATGTAGGTTGCATACGAACTTCAAAGAAGTTTACAACAGTTGAATTATAAAAAATTATTCCCTTTCCAAACAATCCGGCTATGCCCAGAATAAGTACCAATAAAATACGCTTTTTCATTTTTACACGGGAACTAACTATTATTGCAAAAATTGGTGCAAGAATCATAAACCATAAATATTCCAGTACAAACCACCATGCTCCGTTATAAGTCGTATTATATCCAATTATATTCCCCGGAAGCTGCGCAATTAATAAATGCTCTCCTCGCACGAGTCTTGGAACATATACACAAAAAATAATTACTAAAAATATCCTTGCATATAAGTGAAAAAGTCTTTTAGAACAATCTCTAATCATGCTTCCAAAATCATTCTTTTTTTTCAAAGTTTGGTACATTCCGTACCCACTCACAAAAGAAAATATGGCGACGCACATTCTCCCGGACCATGCAAAGCGCTGAAAAAAATCCGGAAATAAAAAGAAATTTTCCGGATATGTACTAATGTCTAAAAAAAAGTGATGTAGTATCATCATTAAAACTGCAATTCCCTGCAGTACGGTAGAATCTTCCCTCTTCATCCCAATTCTCTCCGATAAAAAATCTTTTGAATCTCTTTTAAAACATATATATTATAAACCTGCCATTCTTCACAAGTCAACTTTCCTACATTTTCACGCAAAAGGAACGACCACTACATGTTTTTACATCTAGTGGTCGTTCTATTCAACTTCTGTGTTCAATTCTTTTTCCTCTTTCTGTAAAAGATAACTAATTATCTAACTCCGATAAATACACTTCTCTTCGTTTTCTTACAACCTTTAGTTAATTCTCCAATACCTCATTAACTATTCTGATATATTCTGATATCTTCTACTACTGTTCTGGGTTTCTTGTTGAATCTATAATCAAGTTTTATTTTTATTCCCAACTCATAAACTCCTGTTTACTTAGAAAGAATTTTATATAGAATTTCTTTTTTAATAATTCGAAGTATATTTCTTTGAAATATATTTTTTTATAAAATAAATTTCTTTACACTTATTTTACTCTTCCAATTATTGTGGTAAGTATCCTTCAATATGAGTGCCAGCTTCTATATCCCTTTTAACTTTTCATTTTCTCTTAAATCAGTTTAGATTGACATCCACTTTATTTACTCTTAATGATTCCGGTTATCTCAACACTTAAAAGGTCTTTCTCGTTAGGAACTGCTATGCATTACCACTCTCATATTGAGTTAAATTGTCGATTGGTCCCATTGGCTTTTACCTCCAATCCTCCTATTTAAAACCTCCCCTTACTTTTTCTTCTCTACCAACTTTCTCGTCATTGATTAGATTTTGTAAGTGGTTTGTTTTGTTTGTAAGTTAATATTATCACTACATTTTATTTTTGTCAATACTATTTTTTAATAATTTGTAATTTATTTTTCTATTATTAGTCTTTTTCGCTTTATCTCATTAAATTGTATATGCAATTCAAGTTTTATATTTTATTCAAATAATTCTGATTATTTCTACTTTTTATTCTTTTTAGACAATTCTCCTTTTATCATAGCTTTCTCTCATCTCTTATCTTTTTCATCAACAATACTTCTCATTAATCAACATCCCTGTTAACTTTGGAACCCGGAACGTATTGGCAAACAAATCACATTTACATAAGAAAATATAATATATATTCATTCCACATTTTCTTAGGGTTTCAAAATTCCCCTGTCCTTTGGATATAATCACATCTGCCGACTCCAGAACTGCATTTGCTTCTTCACTGAGTTCTTCCAGCCATGTACCTGCAATATCTGTTCCATTAGGAATTACTTTCGCTATATCTGTCAATCCTACCTGTGCAGCATCTTCCATGGTAGCATCATTGATAACTTCTTCACCCCTGACTAAAATAGTAATTTCCAAATCAGGATATTTCTTTTGAATCTCACGAATCAAAATCTTGTCCATAACAACTTCACCACAGTTGTCTGTCAAATACACCAGTTTCTGCGCCTTTTCTAAGTCTGCTGTCAGTTCACTATACTGTTTTTCATCGATAGCAAATCTGTCTGAATCATTCAGTAATTCTGTCAACTGTTCCTCATTTACATTAATCCTTGCTCCAAAATCAATATAGTTTCCAATCATAGCATATTGGATTCCTGTTTTTATAGGATCTTTAGATTGGGTAACTTTTTTATTCACCTGTTCTTCATGTCCCATCATCAATTGATTGTAATATTTCTTAATCTCGGCATAATTCTGCTTAATTCCAAACATTTCATCCTGAATAGCATTAATAGTACGTACAATTACCGGTGCTCCAAATCTCTCAGGGGCCTCTGCCAATACTTTTAATACTTTCTGCATATACTCAACTTTTTTATCTTCTGACATTTCTTTCGGGCACTTATCCAAATGTATTTTTGTCATACAACTGATGCATTCAGGGTGTAATCTTTTTATCTCCATACTTTCTTTTCTCCTATTGCCTTTCTTCACACTTTGCGGTGCATTTTTTAATAAATCTTTAACTGTTTCCACCATTTTATTATTAAAATCACTCCCAGCGCGGTTACGATTCCCTCTGTCACTGGAACTGTCAGCCAAATTCCTGCCATGCCATAAACTGCTGTCAAAAGATACGCCATAGGTACCATCAAAACAATACCTCTAAGTAATGATATACTCTGTGCAGGCACTACTCTTTCTATTGCAGAAAAGAACACTGATGTAACAATGTTAAAACCGATAAACGGCACCGCAATAAAATACAGTTTCATTCCTTCTACTGCTATATTTTGAAGCATTTCACTCTTCTCACTATTGAAAATGGTAGTAATTGAATCTGCAAATTTAAAACACAAAGCATAAATAATAACCGATACAACACTTAAAGTAATAAGCGCATAACGATATATAGTTTTTATCTGTTTTCCATCGTTCCTTCCATATCCTTCACTAATTAAAGGCTGCACTCCCTGGGCAATTCCTGTATAAACAGAAGTAAACACCAATGCCAGATTTGCAATTACCCCATAGGCCGCCACTCCAATATTACCTTCGATTCCCAGAATCAGCACATTAAATATAATCATCACAATGCCTGCTGCCATTTCTGTAATTAAAGATGGAATTCCTATTTTTACTATATCTCCTATCATTGTAGATGAGAATTTGACTTTCTTCAAGAAAAACTGCTGCTTTCCTTGTGCTTTGTGTAACCATAATATTCCCATACTAATCAATGGTGCCATACTGGTAGCAATTACCGCACCAAATATTCCCCACTGCATCGGAAAAATAAAAATATAATCCAATATAATATTTGCAAAACTTCCTGTTAACATCGCAGTCATGGCAAGCCCAGGATTTCCATCATTTCTTATAAATGAAAGAAGAACTTCATTTATAAGAAATGCCGGTGCAAATAATAAAATGACTTTTAGATAAATATTTGTCATATCCAGAATATTATCTGTAGCACCTAAAAATATTGCTAATTGTTTTGAAAACAGAATTCCTACTAATAAAAATATTCCTGCTGTCACTACAGATATTTTCAAGGTATTATTAAATATCTCATTTGCTTCTTTTTTATGATTTTGCCCCATATAAATACTATACTTTGTAGCACCACCCATTCCAAACATCAGGGCAACTCCATGCACGAAACTGTAAACAGGAATTGCAAGGTTAAGTGCTGTCAGACCATCACTTCCCAAACCTTTTGATATGAAAAATGTATCGGCCAAGATATAACAGGACAATCCTAACATACCGCAAACATTTAATGTTACATATCTCAAAAAAATCGAAAGTCCTATTGTTTTTTTCATCTAAAACATGTCTCCTCACACAAAAAACGTCAGCCACTTCATCTTCTAAGACCTAACGATGAAATGTCTGACGTAATTTTCTCATTACCCGGTGGCAACAAGACGTCGCTCATTAATAAATAATACTATTAGCTTCTTTCAAAATCAAGCAATTATATCACTTCTACACCTTTCGTAGCTACTATATCTACTCCTGTATCCACTACATTACTAAGAATAATATCTCCAATTTTTATTGGTGCCTGAACTTCCACTTCTTTCAAGGCTCTTATGCAATCAAAGATTTTATTCTTTGAAATATCTGCTTTTGTTTTTACAGAAACTGTTGGTGCACTCCCACCAATTACTTTTACCGTTGATGTTACAATTCTGGTTGGTGCAATTACTTCTTTTCCGGCATAATCCTCACCACGTTTACACGTATTACCTGAAACGGAAATCACTTCCCCATTTTCTAATTCTACAATTATCTGACAACCTAAAGGACAGCAGATACAAGTCAATTTTTTCTGTTCCATCATGTTCTCCTACTAGTCAATATGACTTTTACTTTTATCCAAATAAATCAATCATTTTTCTTCAATCTGAAACATAATTTTCTGAATATCAGGATATTGCTCCAACTGCTCTTTTTTCAATTTCACTTCTTCCATTTCTCCCGGTGCCATCACCAATCTCTTTCTGTGAATCACACGCTCGTTATCATAATATACACTGATAAAGGCATTGCGATAAACAGCACCTACTCGAAAGCGAACAATCAGTTCCTCTGACATATTTACTACGCAGATAGTACTTGGAACCGTATAACGTACTCCATCATTTGGAACCACTTGAATAATCGTCCCTTCTTTTTTAGAAATATGCTTCACATATGCTGCCGCATTTTTGCCTGCTGCCTTTGCTTCCTCTGAGACATAGTCAACCAAATCATGCACATGTAAAACATTACCACAGGCAAATACACCTTCTATATTCGTTTCCAAACTCTCATTAACAACCGGTCCGTTAGTGATTGGACTAATTTCTACTCCCATTCCCCTTGAAAGTTCGTTTTCAGGAATCAGTCCCACGGACAATAATAAGGTGTCACAAGAATAGAATTCTTCCGTTCCCGGAATTGGTTTATTGGCACCGTCTACCTGCGCCAACGTAATTCCTTCTACTCTTTCTCTTCCTTTAATATCAACTACTGTATAACTTAATTTCAGTGGGATACCAAAATCATCCAAACACTGAACAATATTTCTCTTTAGCCCACCGGAATACGGCATAAGTTCTGCCACAACTTTAACTTTGGCACCTTCCAAAGTCATACGTCTAGCCATTATAAGACCAATATCTCCGGAACCTAAAATAACCACTTCTCTTCCGGGCAAGAACCCCTCCATATTAACCAGACGTTGTGCCGTTCCCGCAGAATATACCCCTGCCGGACGATATCCGGGAATGTTTAATGCTCCTCTGCTTCGTTCCCTGCACCCCATAGCAAGAATTACTGCCTTTGCCTGAATTTGAAAAAGACCTTCTTCCTTATTCATGGCAGTTACTATTTTGTCTGCTGTAATATCTAATACCATTGTCTGTAATTTATATGGTATCTTTAATTCTTCCGTCTTCGCAATAAAACGTGATGCATACTCCGGTCCTGTTAACTCTTCTTTAAACGTATGAAGCCCAAAACCATTATGAATACACTGGTTTAAAATTCCTCCCAGTTCCTTATCTCGCTCTAATATTAAAACATCATCAATCCCATTTTCTTTTGCCGATATTGCTGCTGCCAATCCTGCAGGACCACCACCTATAATTACGATGTCACAAGTTCTCATGCCAAATTCTCCTTATTCACACCAACAATCAATCCGGACTCTCCACCGGATTTAGTAACTTCGGTAATATTCATGTCCTGTTCTCTTGCAATAATTTCCATTACTCTGGGTGAACAGAAGCCTCCCTGACATCTTCCCATACCGGCTCTGGTTCTTCTCTTAACACCATCTAATGATTTAGCTCCCAGAGGTCTGTTAACGGCATCAATAATTTCTCCCTCTGTAATCATTTCACAACGACATATCATATTTCCATATGCCGGTTGTTCCTGAATCAGCTTATTTCTTTCTTCTATAGATAATTTCGCAGGATTTAAAATTCCTTTTCTGGTAGATATGAAATCTTTTTTCGCCTCTAATCCCATTTTCCCTTTCATTAAATCCGCAATATATTTTCCTATTGCCGGACAACCAGAAAGTCCCGGTGATTCAATTCCTGCACAATCAATGAATCCTGTCACATCTTCTACTTCACCCAAAATAAACTCGTGATTTTCTTCATGGGCACGAAGTCCTGCAAAGGAAGTAATTACTTGTCCCATCGGCAGATTTTTCACACTGATACCTGCCTTTGTCATAACTTCATCCAATCCCGCTGCTGAGGTACAAGTTCCCTCTTTATCTACAATATCCAAAGCTGTTGGACCTACTAATAAATTGCCATGTATGGTAGGAGTCACCAATACACCTTTTCCATACTTAGTTGGTAAAGTAAATATGGTATTGCTAACATGGTTTCCTGCTGTTTTATCCAATAACAAATACTCACCTCGTCTGGGAGTAATATGTATTTTCTTCTCACTTACCATATTATGAATTTCGTCTGCATAAACACCTGCAGCATTGATGACATAATCTGTGGTAAATTCACCTTGATTTGTTTTAACTATAAATCCCTTTTCCAGCTTCTGAATACCCTCAACTTTTGTATTAAATTTAAATTCTACACCATTTTCGCAAGCATTTTCTGCCAATGCTATATTCAAATGAAATGGACATACGATACCTGCCGTTGGAGCATAAAGAGCAGCATACACATCATCACTGACATTAGGTTCAATTTTTTTTACTTCATCCTTATTCAAAATTTGAAGTTTTGGTACTCCATTGGCTACACCATTATCATATAACCTCAGTAATCCCGGCATATCTTCCTCACGGAAACAAAGCACCAGAGAACCATTTCTTTTAAATGGAATATCCAAATCTTTAGCCAGTGCCTCCATCATAGCATTACCTTCCACATTCATTCTGGCCATCATACTCCCATTAGAAGCATCATAACCGGCATGAATGATTGCACTGTTGGCTTTGGATGTACCGCAACATACATCCTCTTCTTTTTCCAACACACAACACTTCACCGAATATTTAGATAATTCTCTGGCTATGGCAGTTCCGGAAACGCCGGCCCCTATGATAATGATCTCGTAATCCCTCATCTTATTTCTCCCTTGTCTACTACCTCTGTTCGTGTCAGGATATCATTTGGATGCTACATACATCCTCCATATTTTCCGTACTTTTATTATTCTTCTTTCGCCCATCCGTAAGCATATTTTACAGCTTTGTTCCAACCTCTGACTCTTTCATCACGCTCTTCTTTTTCCAGGGTTGGCACAAACACTCTGTTTACACTCCAGTTTTTAATTACATCTTCTTTGCTCTTCCAATACCCCACTGCCAATCCTGCCAAATATGCTGCTCCCATAGCCGTTGTCTCTACACAGCTAGGTCTGTTTACCGGCGCTTGAATAATATCAGACTGGGTCTGCATTAAGAAATCATTTACACTGGCACCACCATCTACTTTTAAAGTAGATAACTGCATATCCGAATCAGCTTTCATGGCTTCAATAACATCATTTACCTGATAAGCCAAAGATTCCAAAGTAGCCCGGATAATGTGATATTTATTTACTCCTCTTGTAATTCCTACAATAGTTCCTCTTGCATACTGATCCCAATGAGGTGCTCCAAGTCCGGTAAATGCAGGAACTACATAACATCCATTAGTATCTTTTACTTTCTTTGCCATATATTCAGAGTCTTCTGCCGAATCAATTAAACGCATTTCATCCCGAAGCCACTGAATTGCTGCTCCCGCTACAAAAATGGAGCCTTCCAAAGCATAATTTACTTTTCCGTCAATTCCCCAAGCTATGGTAGTTACAAGACCATTCTTGGAAAATACCGGTGTTTCCCCTGTATTCATTAAAAGGAAACAACCCGTTCCATATGTATTTTTAGCTTCTCCTGCATTAAAACAAGTCTGTCCGAAAAGTGCAGCTTGCTGGTCTCCCGCTGCTCCTGCAATCGGTATTGCTCCACCCAGATAAGATGGTTCTGCATAACCATATATTTCGCTGGATGGTTTTACCTGCGGAAGCATAGATTTCGGAATCTGTAATTCTTCTAAAATTTCGTCATCCCACTCCAAAGTGGTAATATTATATAACATGGTTCTGGAGGCATTGGAATAATCGGTTACATGCACTCCCCCTTTCGTTAATTTCCAGATTAACCAGGTTTCTACTGTACCAAATAACAGTTCGCCTCTTTCGGCTTTTTCCCTTGCCCCTTCAACATTATCTAAAATCCATTTTATCTTAGTTGCACTAAAATAAGCATCGATTACAAGTCCTGTCTTTTCTCTGAATTTATCGGTCAGTCCTTTTTCTTTTAATTCATCACAATACTGAGAAGTTCTTCTACACTGCCATACAATGGCTCTATAAATCGGTTCACCGGTATTTTTATCCCACACAATCGTGGTTTCTCTCTGATTGGTGATTCCGATTGCGGCAATATCTTCTGCTGTTGCTCCAATCATATTCATGGACTCTACCGCTACCCCTAATTGGCAGGCCCAGATTTCGCCTGCATCCTGTTCTACCCAGCCCGGTTTCGGAAAATACTGGGTAAATTCTCTTTGCGCCACACTGCACATTTCCCCTTTTTCATTAAAAAGAATACAACGGTTACTGGTTGTTCCCGCGTCCAATGCCATAATATATTTTGCCATATTGATTACCTTCCCTTCTCCATATATTTCTTTTATTTATGTCCTCATATTTCTTACTTTTTATAATCTATTTCTTATAAAAATACCTCTAATTAACTACTAATATTTTATGGCAAATTGTCATAATATACAAGTCGCCAATTAGTATTTGTCAGAAATTACTTTCCAATTATCAACCAGTTTTTCCAGATTATATCGACAATTCAAAGGACTGGTAGACTGTAATATGGTAGCTTCCATACCCGTCAATGGTAATACATATTTTTTATAATATTTTCCCGCTATAGTTCCATTTACATATATCTTTTCTATTTTACTTTTTTCTAACAATCCCTGCTCTCTTGATTTAACAGATGGGAGGCTTCCTAATATTAATATTTTGGAATTCTCATCATATACCGGTTCAAATGTATGTTTTACATGTGTATATTCTGCCATAAAATGTATTACTCCTATATTGAATTTTGTTTTCCATTTATACTCTTTTTATTTTACTACTTTTATCTTTTCTTGCGATAGTTTTTTCTTAAACTGGTGGCTTGAATGATAGCGTAATGGTGTTTAGGGAGTTAAAGCATCCTATTTTCGATAAAACAAGCTTTCTATCTACTCATAGATATGAAAAGCAAGTGATTTGGTGTACTGGAAGCAGATTGACTCTAATATAATTTATTAAATTTAACTTTTTTGCTTTTTCACTTTATCACTTGAACTCATTAAATTTTTATGTTAGAGTATTCAAAGATGTATTTTAGTAAACCACATCACAATATATGACTTGATTGGAGAAAATTTATGGCTATTGATAAAGTAAAATCATATTTTAAAGAATTTGGAATAGAAGGCAGAATTCAGGAATTTGAAGTTTCCAGTGCTACCGTTGCCTTAGCAGCACAGGCACTGAATTGTGAAGAATGTAGAATTGCAAAAACTCTTTCTTTTCATATAAATGACAAAGTTGTATTAATTGTTGCTGCCGGAGATGCTAAAATTGACAATCCGAAATATAAGGCACAATTCTCATGCAAAGCAAAAATGCTGGCTTTTGAAGAGGCAGAAAGCTTAATCGGACATGCCGTTGGCGGTGTTTGTCCTTTTGCAGTAAATGATGGTGTAGAAGTATATCTGGATAATTCTTTGAAACGATTTGAGACCGTATTTCCAGCTTGCGGTAGCTCCAACAGTGCTATTGAACTTACCATGGATGAGTTAGAAAAGTATTCCAATAGTCTGGCTTGGATTGATGTGTGTAAATTACCTGTTTAAAAAATTAAGGGGCTGCCGCAACTAATGTCATTTAGATAAGAATGCTCTAAAGAGCAGAGAGTATAGAAATATATTCCCTGCTCTTTTTTATGTAATAAATATAAAAAGTATTGACTTTTATCTGCAAATCTGCGGCCGCATTAGCTGTTTCCTTTACAGCTAATGCGGCCCTTGTAATTAAGAACTATCTTGATTGCAAGGAGGATAAACGTGAATTTTTCTGTTACTGTTAAAAAGAAACTTTTTGAGATGATTGATGAAATGAATTCCTATG
>JAFXGP010000068.1 GCA_017521195.1 Lachnospiraceae bacterium | reverse complement strand
TGATACAGACCTTGAATGGTTTGCATATTGGAAATCTTTCTGTATCAACTGGTTAAAGACTCTTGGTATCAAAGAAGAAGAAATGAGAGTAAGAGACCACGATGCAGAAGAATTATCCTTCTACTCCAAAGCAACTACTGATATTGAATTCTTATTCCCATTCGGTTGGGGTGAACTTTGGGGAATTGCTGACAGAACAGATTATGACTTAACACAGCATCAGAATGTATCCGGACAGGATATGACATATTTTGATGACCAGAAGGGTGTAAGATACGTTCCTTACGTTATCGAACCTTCTTTAGGTGCAGACCGTGTAGTTCTTGCATTTCTTTGTGCAGCTTATGATGAAGAAGAAATCGGAGAAGGCGATGTTCGTACAGTTCTTCATTTCCATCCTGCATTGGCACCAGTTAAGATTGGTGTGCTTCCTTTATCTAAGAAATTAAATGAAGGCGCAGAAAAAATCTTTACTGAACTTAGTAAAAAATACAACTGTGAATTTGATGACAGAGGAAATATCGGTAAGAGATATCGTCGTCAGGACGAAATCGGTACTCCATTCTGTATCACATACGACTTTGAATCAGAAGAAGATCAGAGCGTAACAGTTCGTTTCCGTGATTCTATGGAACAGGAAAGAGTTAAAATTGCAGATTTAGATGCTTATTTTGCTGATAAATTTACATTTTAATAAAAAAGAAAGGCACTTCAAGTGAGTGGTGAGGAAATGTTTAACAGATGATTTGATTTAAGTAAGACATATATGATATAAGCCCTGTGTGTAACAGGGGTGTTGTTTGTGTACGCTTGAATTAGATTATCGCATATGATATTTCCTTTAGTTTCGGTTTGTGAATATATAAAGGTTTATTTAGCGAGCTTTGTTTTGCGTACACAAAACAAGGCTCGTTTTTTATGTTTGAAAACACAGGAAAAAGGAGGAAGACTTATGTTACAGATAAAAAAGTTAAATATGATTCACAAAAAAGATTTAAGAGTTATACTTAGTGATTTTAACCTTGTACTAAATGCTGGTGATAAGGCAGTTATCATTGGAGAAGAAGGAAATGGGAAATCTACATTAATAAAGTGGATATATAATCCGCTGCTGATAGATGACTATATAGAAGCGGAAGGGGAGATGATAGTAACAAAGGAGAGTTTTGGTTATCTTCCTCAGGAAATGTCTGATGAGGATAAGAGAAAAACCGTATATGAGTATTTTTCAGAGGAAGAATTATTTTGGAATAAAACCCCGAAAGAGCTATCTAAAGTTGCGGGGGAATTTGGAATGGAAAAAGACTTTTTCTATAGTGAACAGGAGATGGGAAGTCTTTCGGGCGGTGAAAAAGTAAAAGCCCAGCTTATGCGACTTTTGATTCGGGAAGTAACAGTGCTTTTATTGGATGAACCTTCCAATGATATTGATATAAGGATGCTAGAGCTTCTTGAAAAAATAATCAATAATTGGAAACATATTGTTCTTTTTGTTTCCCATGATGAAACACTGATAGAAAATACAGCCAATATGGTAATCCATATAGAACAGATTATGCGAAAGACCAAAACAAGATATACGGTTGCCGGACTTCCCTACAGAAAGTATGTGGAGGAAAGACTTCATAAGTTTGAAAGTCAACAGCGGCAAGCATTAAATGATATGAAAGCGAAAAAAATCCGGGATGAAAAATATAGAAAAATAATGCAGAATGTACAAAATGCTTTGGATAACTGTTCCAGACAGGACCCGTTTACCGCAAAGAATTTAAAAGTTAAAATGAATACAGTGAAATCCATGGGACGAAGATTTGAAAAAGAAGATGAAAAAATGACGGAAATGCCACAGCAGGAGGAAGCAATCTTTTTCAAATTGGGCAATAAGGATTCCTATATTGCTGCCGGAAAAACAGTGATAGAGTGTACTATTCCAAAACTTATGACTTCGGATAGGAAAAGGATTTTGGCGGAAGATATCAATTTCAAAATAAAAGGGGCAGAGAAGGTCTGTATTATTGGAGCAAATGGTGCGGGAAAAACTACTCTTTTGAGAAATATAGCAGAAGAATTACTGAATCGGTCAGATATCAAAGCTGAATATATGCCTCAAAACTATGAAGATATCCTAAATACGGATATGACACCGGTTGATTTTCTTGATAAATCAGGAGATAAGGAAGAAAGAACAAGAATCAGAACCTATCTTGGTTCTCTTAAATATACGGTTGATGAAATGGAACACCCCATAAGAGAACTGTCTGGTGGACAAAAAGCGAAAGTGCTTCTTTTAAAAATGAGTTTAAGTGGAGCCAATGTTCTGATTTTGGATGAACCCACAAGAAATTTTTCGTCATTATCGGGTCCCGTTATAAGAAAAATGCTTCGGGAATTTCCAGGAGCCATCATCAGTATATCTCATGATAGGAAGTATATGGTTGAAGTGTGCGATAAAATATATGAACTAAGTAGTATGGGATTAAAGGTGGTTAATTAACTGAATTAAAAACCATAAAACATAAAAAGCGGGCATCCTAAAATGCCCGCTTAATTTATTGACTATATGTATATTTAATTAGTGTCCATCACATTTTTCGCCAGCTTCAGAAGGCTGTACAAGGAACATAGATACTAATAAAGAAACAATATAAAGTGCTAATGTTACATAAAGTACTGTCTGGTATCCAACTGGGTTAACCATGTAAGCATGACCATCAACCATGATTTCAACTTCCTGACCGAAGTTTTTAACAATCCATGCTGCCATCTGGTTACCTGTTAAACCTGCAAATGCCCAAGCAGATAATGTAATACCGTGGATAGTTGAGATACTTCCCATACCATAGTGGTCAGAAAGTAATGTAGGAACGTTGGAGAAACCTCCGCCGTATCCGGCATTAACCATCATAATTAATGCAACTACTAAAGCTACAATTATAGGATTTCCAACAGCATTAACAATACCGCCTGTTAAGATAACAGCACCTGTAAGTACGATAGAGATAATGAAAATCATTTTGTAAACAGTATTTCTGTCTTTCATTTTATCTGCTGCAGCAGAGAAACCTAAACGTCCACCGGCATTGAAAACAGCAGAAACTGTAGAGATTAAAGCAGCCATACCGCCAAGACCGATACATTTAACAATCATTTTTTCCTGAGAGATTAATGCAAGACCACATGTGATATTTAAGTAGAACATTAACCAGATACCAATGTAGTTTGTAAGTTTTCTTGTTTTTAATACAGACATAATGCTCTGTTTTTCAGATTTAGACTGAGGTTCATGCCATCCTTCAGGTTTCTTTAATAATAAATGTCCAACGAACATCATTACAAAGTATACACAACCAAGGATCCAGAACATTTTGTAAATTCCGCCTTCACCAAGGTTTGCAAGCATAGATGTCATGATTGGGCTGGCAATGGCTTTTGCAGCACCGAAACCTGCTACAGCAAGACCTGTTGCAAGACCTTTCTGATCAGAGAACCAAAGCATTAATGTTTTAACAGGGGAAAGGTAACCTGTACCAAGACCGATACCCATAATTAAACCATAACATAAATAGATACCAAGTAAAGAAACAATACTTCCCGGATTCTTACCACCTAAGAAGATGAAGAAACCTGTACCAAGCATACCTACGGAGAAGCAGATAGCTGCGATTAAAGAAGATCTGTGAATATCTTTTTCTACTACGTTACCTAAGAATGCTGCGGACATACCAAGGAAGAAGATGGCGAAACTGAATGCCCATTCTGTAGCTCCTTTAGAGAATCCAATGTAATCAGCGATTTCCTGGCTGAAAATAGACCAGCAGTAAACTGTACCAATACTACAATGTAATAAAAGTGCAGGAATAGCAGCTCTGATCCATTTGTTGGTGCGCCAGCCACCGGATTTGTTTGTGCTAGTGCTCATAATTTTATCCTTCTTTCTTATTTATATAATATTTTCTTTTCAATTTAGAAGTGTAGCACTATTATAGATGAAATACAATGGTATTTAGTCACAAATATGACAAAAAAAATAAGTAAATTTAGAGAAAATTAATAATTGTATTTTTAAATTAGGAAATATTAGGAAAACATTTGAAAAAAATGCAAATCTCTGCTATGATAATACAGAAGGAATTTCTACATAAAGGAAGGGACTAATATAATGGGTAAATCAATTTTAATCTGTGATGATGCAGCATTTATGAGAATGATGTTAAAGGATATCTTAGTAAAAGAAGGATTCGAAGTTGTTGGTGAAGCGGTAAATGGTGCAGACGGCGTAGAAAAATACAACTCATTAAAACCGGATTTGGTTACTATGGATATTACAATGCCGGAAATGGATGGAATTGCAGCTTTAAAAGCAATTAAAGCAAGTGATCCTGCTGCAAAAGTTATTATGTGTTCTGCTATGGGACAGCAGGCAATGGTAGTGGAATCTATTCAGGCAGGAGCAAGAGATTTTATTGTAAAACCTTTCCAGAAGGATAGAGTTATTGAAGCTATTAGAAAACAAATTGGTTAATAACTTAATAAGAAAAGAATATTAATAACAGATAATATGGATGAAAAGAGAGGAAGTTTATGTCTTCTCTTTTTTTTGTTGAAAAGTAGGGATTTCTCTGATAGAATATTGAAGTTACAATAAAATGAAAAAAGACTATTTGGGCAAAAACGTAAAAAAGAAATAATCGATTTTTAAATGTGCTGAAGAATAGTTATTAAATAAAGGAATTTGGAGGAAACAGCAGTGAAAGCATATGGAGTAAACGAGTTACGTAGAATGTACTTAGAGTTTTTTGAATCAAAAGATCACTTGTCTATGAACAGCTTCTCTTTAGTACCACATAATGATAACTCACTTTTATTAATCAACGCAGGTATGGCACCATTAAAACCATACTTCACAGGACAGGAGATTCCACCCAGAAATCGTGTAACAACTTGTCAGAAGTGTGTTAGAACAGGTGATATCGAAAACGTTGGTAAAACAGCAAGACATCTGACATTCTTTGAAATGTTAGGTAACTTCTCTTTTGGAGATTATTTTAAATTAGAAGCAATCCAGTGGAGCTGGGAATTTTTAACAGAAGTTCTTGGTATGGAACCTGAAAGATTATATCCTTCTATTTACTTTGAAGATGATGAAGCATTTGAAATCTGGAATAAAGTAATCGGAGTTCCGGCTGAAAAAATCACAAGATTCTATCGTGATGAAAATGGTAAATGTGACAACTTCTGGGAACATGGTGCAGGTCCTTGCGGTCCTTGTTCTGAAATTTATTATGACCGTGGTGAAAAATACGGCTGTGGCAGCCCTGATTGTAAAGTAGGATGTGAATGTGACCGTTTCATGGAAGTATGGAACAATGTATTTACACAGTACAATGGTGACGGTAACGGTAATTATGAAGAATTAGCAAATAAAAACATCGATACTGGTATGGGTCTGGAACGTCTTGCAGCAGTTGTACAGGATGTTAACTCTGTATTTGATATTGATACTATGAAAGCAATCCGTGACAGAATTTGTGAAATCGCAGGGGTTGAATACCAGAGTGATGAAGCAAAAGATGTTTCTATCCGTTTGATTACAGACCATATCCGTTCTTCTACATTCCTTATTTCAGATGGTGTAATGCCATCCAACGAAGGAAGAGGATATGTTTTAAGACGTTTAATCCGTCGTGCAGCAAGACATGGAAGATTACTTGGAATTAAAGATAAATTCCTTGCTAACTTAAGTCAGACTGTTATTGCAGAATCCAAAGACGGATATCCTGAATTAGAAGAAAAGAAAGCATTTATCTTAAATGTATTAACTCAGGAAGAAGATAAATTCGATAAAACTATCGACCAGGGACTTGCTATTCTTGGGGATATGAAAGAAGCAATGAAAGCAGAAGGTTCTACTGTACTTACAGGAGAAAATGCGTTCAAATTATACGATACTTATGGATTCCCGTTAGATTTAACACAGGAAATCTTAGAAGAGAGCGGCATGAGTTTAGACGAAGAAGGCTTCAAAGCAGCAATGCAGCAGCAAAGAGAAATGGCTCGTAAAGCTCGTAAAGTAACTAACTACATGGGTGCAGATGCAACAGTATATGATGAAATTGATACAGCTATTACATCTGAATTTGTCGGATATGAAGATTTGACACATGAATCAAAAGTAACTGTTTTAACAACAGAAACTGAAGTTGTAGAAGCTTTATCTGATGGTGAAGTAGGTACAATTATTGTAGATGAAACTCCTTTCTATGCTACCATGGGTGGACAGAATGCGGACCTTGGTGTGATTGTAGGACCGGAAGGTGAATTCGAAGTAAAAGATACTATCAAATTACGTGGCGGAAAAGTGGCTCATGTAGGTCAGATTACAAATGGTATGATTAAATCCGGTGATGCAGTTACCTTAAAAGTAGATGCTGCTAACCGTAAAGCTACCTGCAAAAACCACAGTGCAACTCACTTGTTACAGAAAGCTTTAAGAGAGGTTCTTGGTACTCATGTAGAGCAGGCAGGTTCTTTTGTGGATGCTAACAGACTCCGTTTTGACTTCAGTCATTTCTCAGCAATGACAAAAGAAGAATTAGACAAAGTGGAAGCTATTGTAAATGCTAAGATTGAAGAGGATATGGCAGTAGTAACCAAAGAAATGTCTGTAGAAGTTGCTAAGAAATCAGGAGCTATGGCTCTCTTTGGTGAAAAATACGGTGAAACAGTAAGAGTGGTATCTATGGGTGATTTCTCCACAGAACTTTGTGGTGGTACTCATGTGAAAAATACAGGAGCTATCGGTTCTTTCAAAATTATTTCTGAAAGTGGTGTTGCTGCAGGTGTACGTCGTATCGAAGCTTTAACAGGAAATGGAGTAACTGCATATTATAAAGAATTAGAAGCTAATATGGAAAAAGCGGCTAAGTTATTAAAAGCTAATCCTGATAAAGTAACCGAAAAGATTGAACACTTATTGGCTGAAATTAAAGCTCTTACCAGCGAAAATGAATCCATGAAATCCAAACTTGCGAAAGATGCTTTAGGTGATGTAATGGATCAGGTAGTAGAAGTAAAAGGTGTAAAATTACTTGCAACTTCTGTGTCTGGTGTTGACATGAACGGACTTCGTGAATTAGGAGATCAGTTAAAAGAAAAGTTGGGTGAAGGTGTCGTAGTACTTGCTTCTGACCTTGAGGGTAAAGTTAATTTAATTGCAATGGTTACAGAAGAAGTTATGAAGAAAGGCGCTCACGCAGGTAACTTAATTAAAGGAATCGCTGCATTAGTAGGCGGTGGCGGCGGTGGACGTCCTAACATGGCGCAGGCCGGTGGTAAGAACCCAGCAGGTATTCCGGATGCAATCGGCAAAGTTGCTGAAGTTTTAGAAGCGCAGATTTAATAAGTGCAAGAGAAAAAATTAG
>JAFXGP010000067.1 GCA_017521195.1 Lachnospiraceae bacterium | reverse complement strand
TGCAGAATTGGTAAGGGGAAAAACGGGACGAGTTTATGGAGCATTAGTTTCTATTTTAACTACCATGAAGGGAATTCCTTTGGCATACAACAAAGATATGCAGGAAGATAAAGAATTGACATTTGATGCCATTGATACGGTAAAAGGGTGTATCGCATTATTTAATGGTATGATGTCAACTATGAAATTTAAGAATGAAAAAATGGCAGCCAGTGCCATGATGGGATTTACCAATGCAACAGATGCAGCGGATTATTTAGTTAAGAAAGGTGTACCTTTCAGAGACGCCCATGGAATCATTGGACGTCTGGTACTTTATTGTATAGATAAAAATACTTCCATCGATGCTTTGAGTATTGAGGAATTGAAAGAAATCAGTTCCGTATTTGAGGAGGATGTGTACAAGGAAATCAGTCTGGAAACATGTGTGGAAAAACGTCTTACACATGGGGCTCCTAGTGCCATGATTATGAGAAGACAAGTGGAAGAAAATGAAAAATACTTAAATGAAGGAGATTGGAAATAATGAGTGACAAATTAAAAGTAGGTATTTTAGGCGGAACAGGTATGGTTGGACAGAGATTTATTTCTCTTTTGGAAAATCATCCATGGTTTGAAGTAACAACAATCGCAGCAAGTCCAAGAAGTGCAGGAAAAACTTATGCTGAAGCTGTAGGTGACAGATGGAAAATGACAACACCTATGCCGGAAGCAGTAAAAGACATTGTTGTTATGAATGTAAACGAAGTAGAAAAGGTTGCAGCAGAAGTTGACTTTGTATTCAGTGCTGTAGACATGACAAAAGAAGAAATTAAAAAAATTGAAGAAGATTATGCTAAAACAGAAACTCCTGTAGTTTCTAATAACAGTGCTCACAGATGGACACCGGATGTTCCTATGGTAGTGCCGGAAATCAATCCTGAACACATGAATGTAATCGAATTCCAGAAAAAACGTCTTGGAACAACCAGAGGTTTTGTAGCTGTAAAACCTAACTGTTCTATCCAGAGTTATGCACCTGTTTTAACAGCATGGAAAGAATTTGAACCGGTAGAAGTAGTGGCTACTACATATCAGGCAATTTCCGGAGCAGGTAAGACCTTCAAAGACTGGCCGGAAATGGTAGAAAATATTATTCCCTACATTGGTGGAGAAGAAGAAAAATCCGAAATGGAACCACTTAGAATCTGGGGTAAAATTGAAGATGGTGTAATCAAACCGGCGGATGGTCCTGTAATCACATGTCAGTGTATCCGTGTTCCTGTATTAAACGGACATACAGCTGCAGTATTTGTAAAATTCAATAAGAAACCAACCAAAGAACAGTTGATTGAAAAATTACGTGCTTTCAGAGGAGTTCCACAGGAATTAGAACTTCCAAGTGCTCCAAAGCAGTTCATCCAGTATTTGGAAGAAGATAACAGACCACAGGTTCAACTGGATGTAGATTATGAAAACGGTATGGGTGTCAGTGTAGGACGTATCCGAGAAGATAAGGTTTATGATTTCAAATTTGTAGGTCTTTCCCACAATACCGTCAGAGGTGCCGCAGGCGGTGCCGTACTTTGTGCAGAATTATTAAAGGCACAGGGATATATTACTAAAAAATAATTGGTAAAATGAAAGTTAAGAGGAATTTCCATGTTTACAGGAAGAGAAAAAGAACTTCAGTATCTGAATGATTATTATATGAAGCCGGGAACTCAGATTTTAGTGGTATATGGACAAAAAGGGATTGGTAAAACAACCCTTTTAGAACAGTTTGTGGAAGATAAAGATTGTTTATATTATGAAGCGATTTCATGTTCTACAAGACAACAGAGAGTTTTTATGGCAAGTCACCTGGAAGACATGGGAATTTCCATGCCACAGTATCCTGAATTTGAAGAGTTGTTTTCCATAATTGAAGAGAGTGAAGATAACAAGAAGATTCTTGTGATAGACGAATTTCAAAACATGTGTAAAACAGATAATGAATTTTTTGAGGCTCTGTATGAATATATAAACAGAGAAGATAAAAAGGACATGTTTATTATTCTTTGCAGTTCTTCTATCGGATGGGTAGAAAATTCTATGGTTGGTAAACTGGGAGCATTGTCCCGGATGTTAAGTGGATTTTATAAAATTAAAGAGTTAAAATACCAAGATTTTGTTGCCCATTTTCCTTTGTTTTCTAAGGAAGATAGTATCGGAGCTTTCAGTATTTTGGGTGGTGTTCCGGGATTGTGGCAGTATTTCAATGATGAATTTACACTAAGAGAAAATATTGAAAGTTTTATATTACAAAGTAATGAAAGACTTTTTGATTATGGTCAGCAATATGTTGCAGAAGAGCTAAGAGAGACAGCTGTATACAACACACTGCTTGGAGCATTGGCAGACGGAAAGCGAAAATTAAATGATTTATATCATCATACCGGATTTTCCAGGGCTAAAATCAGTGTTTATTTGAAAAATCTTATGCAGCTTGAGATTGTAGAAAAAGTGTTTTCGGTAGATACGGATGGTCATGATAATACTCAGAAAGGAATTTATCAGATTAAGCATCCATATGTACATTTTTATTATCGATATTTGTTTCCAAATCAGACTAAGATTATGTTTTGGGAAACAGAAGAATTTTATGATCAATATATTGCACCTACTTTTAAAGACTTTGTCGCAGGATGTTTTAAAAGAGTTTGTCACGAATTTTTGGAAAAAGAAAATGCAATGGGCAGACTTCCGGGCAAATTTGTTAGTAAGGGACAATGGGTAGGAAAAAAAGGAAATATTGATTTTATTTTTCAGGATGATGAAGATGAAATTCTGGCAGGAATCTGTAATTGGAAAAAAGAGATGATGATGTTTGAAGATTATCAGCTGCTTATGGAATGTCAGGAAGATGCTAAAATAAAATCAGAATATGTAATTTTGTTTTCTGCAGGTAATTTTGATAACCGTCTGCGAGAAGAAGTAAAAAAGAATGAAAAGCTTGCTTTGATTTCCTTGGAGCAGATTCATTTTTAAAATCGAACAAGCATAATAATATAGATATAAGGTGTTTATGGGAAAGAAGTTAATCATAACAGAAAAGCCCAGTGTGGCAAGGGAATTCGCCAAAGCATTAAACCAGAATATGAAGTCCAGGGACGGATACATAGAATCAGATGATTATATTATTACCTGGTGTGTGGGACATTTAGTAACCATGAGTTATCCGGATGCTTATGATGAAGCCTTAAAACGTTGGAGTATGGATACATTACCCTTTATTCCAACAGACTATAAATACGAAATTATAGAAAATGTAAAGAAACAATTTAATATTGTTAAGAACTTGTTTCACAGAGAGGATGTAGATGTTATTTATAATGCAGGTGACTCGGGGCGTGAGGGGGAATATATCCAGCGTCTTGTACTTATGATGGCAGGCTACAATGGTAGGGCACAGTTAAAACGGATTTGGATTGATTCCCAGACAGAGGATGAAATTTTAAGAGGAATCCGTGAGGCTAAGGATAGCAGTGAATATGATAATTTGAGTAATGCTGCATATCTCAGAGCTAAGGAAGACTACCTTATGGGAATTAATTTTTCCAGAGTTCTAACACTAAAATATGGTTACGGGATGAAACAGTTTTTGAATAGAGACAAGATGGTGATTTCCGTAGGACGTGTTATGACATGCGTTCTTGGTATGGTTGTAAAAAGAGAGCGGGAAATCAGAGATTTTGTAAAGACTCCTTTTTACAGAGTTTTGGCAGGAATATCTATTCAGGATAAAAATGTAGAAGGAGAGTGGAAAAGTGTTGAAGGTAGTAAATACTTTGGTTCTCCGATTTTGTATAAAGAAAATGGATTTTTGAAAGAAGAGAATGCACGGAAACTGATTGAAGAGTTAAAAGATGGAAAAGAGTTTCCTTTGGCAGGAATTTTAGAATCCATAGAAAAGAAAAAAGAAACCAAAAATCCGCCATTATTGTATAATCTGGCTGAATTACAAAATGACTGTTCCAGATTTTTTAAGTGCAGTCCGGATGAAACTCTTAGAATTGTTCAGGAATTGTATGAAAAGAAAATGACCACGTATCCAAGAACAGATGCCAGAGTTTCGTCATCAGCGGTGGCAAAAGAGATTACGAAAAATTTGTCGGGATTAAAAAGGATTCCGCAAGTGGCAGAGGCTGTGGATTGGATTTTGACAGAGGGCAGATACAAAATGCTTCCAAAGTCCAGGTATGTAAATGATAAGCAGATTACAGACCATTATGCAATTATCCCTACGGGACAGGGATTGAATAATATGGCAACCCTGACACCTACAGCAGTTAAAGTTTATGAATTAATTGTGCGTAGGTTTTTAAGTGTTTTTTATCCGCCTGCAATTTATCAGAAAGTATCTCTGGTTACAAAAGTGGGAGAAGAAAAATTCTTTTCTAATATGAAAGTGCTGGCTGAAGAAGGATATCTGTCAGTTTGGAAACCTCCTGTTTCAAAAAAGAAGGAAGAAAAAGAAGAGAACGAAAATGAAGAAGAAACAAAGTTCGATTTAACCTTTTTGGAAAGTCTTAAGACATTGAAAAAAGGACAGGAAGTTGAAATTCAAAGTTTGGAGATTAAAACAGGGGAGACTACACCGCCGAAACGATATAATTCGGGAAGTATCATTCTTGCTATGGAAAATGCGGGTCAGTTAATTGAAGATGAAGAACTGCGTGCCCAGATTAAGGGAAGCGGCATTGGAACCTCTGCAACCAGAGCAGAAATACTAAAGAAATTAATAGCCAATGATTATTTGGCATTAAATAAGAAAACTCAGATATTAACACCTACCCAGGTGGGAGAAATGATCTTTGAAGTTGTAGAACATTCTATCAGACCACTTTTAAATCCGGAACTTACTGCCAGTTGGGAAAAAGGATTGACCTTAGTATCCAATGGAGAGATTACTCCGGATGAATATATGAAAAAGCTGGATGATTTTGTTTCCAGAAGAACTTTAAGTGTGAAAGCTTTACGTCAGGATGATTTATTGACAAGATACAGGTATGTGTCGCAGTTTTATCAGACGAAAAGTAAAGGTACAGGCAAAAAGGAAGAATCGAAAGTATAAAAAAGAGTGTTAATACAAGAATATTGATTTTGAGTTAAAAGGAGAAATCATGGAAAATATTAAAATTAAAAACATGTTAACTTTAGAGGAAACGATAGCGGTTGATTTGTTTGAGGGAGCAACTTATCCATGGGAAGTATTGCCTAAGATTGGTAATTTCATTATGGAATTAGGAAAAACATTGCCAACAGATAAATTTGAACAAGTGGGAGATAATGTGTGGATTGCAAAATCCGCCACAGTTTTTCCAAGTGCCTACATTCAGGGACCTTGTATTATTGATGAAGAAGCAGAAGTAAGACATTGTGCCTTTGTCCGTGGGAATGCAATCGTAGGAAAAGGTGCGGTAGTAGGTAACTCTACAGAATTAAAAAATGTAGTTTTATTTAACAAAGTACAAGTGCCACATTATAATTATGTGGGAGACAGTATTTTAGGATTCCGTTCTCATATGGGAGCAGGAAGTATTACATCTAATTTTAAAAGTGATAAGACAATGGTTAAAGTACACGGAGAAGAAGAGATAGAAACAGGTTTGCGTAAATTCGGAGCTATGCTTGGAGATGATGTAGAGGTTGGATGTAACAGTGTTTTAAATCCCGGAACAGTAGTTTGTAAGAATTCCAACATCTATCCGGTATCTTGTGTACGAGGAGTAGTTCCACCAAATTCCATTTACAAGAATAAGACAGAAATTATCAAAAAATACTAGATTTTTTTGGTGTTTTATGAGACAATGTCTGTAATATGATTGGTAGAAGTTTAACAAATGAGAAACACAGAATTTGCGTTTCTCGTTGTTTCGTGCCAAGAGTAATATATAACTGTTGAACGGTTATAAGCATTTTTCTAAAATCGAAAGGAGAAATTCACATGATTTATTCAAGAGAAGTTGAAGAAATGTGTCCAGTAGCACAGGGCGTTAATCACGGTTGTGCTCCTATCCCAGAAGAAG
>JAFXGP010000066.1 GCA_017521195.1 Lachnospiraceae bacterium | reverse complement strand
CTTGTAAAGTATTCATAGTATTGTCCTTTCGTTCTATAAAGTTGTAGACACTTTTGTAGACACTTTCGGACAATGTGCTTTTCTCCTTTATTTTTCAAGCTTTTTTTCGGGCGTTCAAGTTCGAATCCCGTCTCGTGCTTGACGAAAACCGTAAACAATTTGTTTGCGGTTTTTTTGTGTTTCCCGAATTGATTGTTGGTTAGAATGGATTGAAAAAATAATTAAATAAAATGATAAATTTATAGAACATAATCTTCTTTTAGTGGTATAATTTCTTTGATAGACTGAATGTTAGGAAACAATTTTTGAAAGCTTAAGCAATACAGAAAAGAAGATTATGACAGACGATAAGCAAAAGATGAGAAAAAGAAAAGATGAGTATATGAAAGATATACTTTTGACCAAATTTGCAGAGGTTTTCGGAGATTGTAAAGGGGCAAAGGTATATTTTGCACCGGGGCGTGTGAATCTGATAGGAGAGCATACAGATTATAATGGAGGTCATGTATTTCCGGCAGCTTTAACTTTAGGTACATACGGAGTAGCCAGAAAACGAAATGACAGAAAATTAAGATTCTACACCATGAATTATAACAGAGTGGATATCGTAGAATCTTCCTTAGATGATTTAGTACCTTTAAAAAGAGCCGGATGGACATCATATCCCAAAGGGGTTATGTGGGCCTTTGAACAACAAGGAATGAAAATGGATTATGGAATGGATCTGTTACTGAAGGGTACTATTCCGGGAAGCTCCGGATTATCTTCTTCAGCATCGGTGGAGGTGTTAACCGGATTTATTTTAAGAGATTTGTATGGTTTTCAAGTTACCAATCAGGAATTGGCAATTATCGGTCAGTACGCGGAAAATAACTATAATGGTGTTAATTGTGGAATTATGGATCAGTTTGCCATAGCCATGGGAAAGAAAAAGCATGCGATTTTTCTGGATACCGTAACTCTTGAATATAGTTATGCACCGGTAAAATTGAAAGGTGCTAAAATTATTATTTCCTGTAGTAATAAAAGACGTGGACTGGCAGATTCCAAGTACAATGAACGGCGAAGTGAATGTGAAGAAGCCTTACAGGAACTTCAAAAAGTCGTTAAGATTGATGCATTGGGTGATTTGACAGAAGAGGAATTCGAAAAATATAAACATGCTATTGGTGATGAAATAAGACAAAAAAGAGCAAAGCATGCAGTATATGAAAATCAGAGAACTCTGAAAGCAGTGGAAGCTTTGCAGAAAAATGATATAGAAACTTTTGGAAAATTGATGAATGAATCTCATATATCTTTACGTGATGATTATGAGGTAACCGGAAGAGAGTTAGATACTTTGGTAGAAGAAGCTTGGAAGATAGATGGAGTAATTGGTTCACGCATGACAGGAGCAGGATTTGGAGGTTGTACGGTTAGCATTGTAGAAAAAGATGCAGTGAAGAAATTTATCAAAAAGGTTGGAAAAGCTTACAAGAAAAAAATAGGTTATGAAGCGGACTTTTATGTGGTTAAGTTAGGAAACGGTCCGAAAATCATATATTAGTTATTATAAATAATACAATCCTGTAAATGAGATTGTATGAAATAGATAAGGTATTTAATATAAAGGAAAAGAGAGGGATAGTCATGATTTGTAAAAACATTAAGCAGTTAGTAAACTACGGATTAAAAAATAATCTTTTGGAAAAAGAAGATGAGATTTTTACCGTGAATCAGTTATTGGAATTATTCCAGTTAGATGAAATGGAAGAGGTTGAAGCTCCGGAAGCAGAGTTGGAAGACATTTTAAAAGAAATGTTGGATTATGCAGCAGCTAACGGATTAATGGAAGACGATATTACTCACAGAGACTTATTCGATACTAAGATTATGAGTAAGTTGCTTCCAAGACCAAGTGAAGTAATCCGTAAGTTCTGGCAATTATACAAAGAAGAATCTCCAAAAGCAGCAACAGATTATTATTATAAATTCAGCCAGGATACAGACTATATCAGAAGATATCGTGTGTGTAAAGACCAGAAATGGACTACAAAAACTGAATATGGTGACATTGATATTACCATCAATTTATCAAAACCGGAAAAAGATCCTAAAGCCATTGCAGCAGCAAAACTTGCAAAACAGGCAGGATATCCAAAATGTCTTCTTTGTGTGGAAAATGAAGGATATGCAGGCAGAGTAAATCATCCTGCAAGACAGAATCACAGAATTATTCCGATTGAAATCAATAACAGTACCTGGGGATTCCAGTATTCTCCATATGTATACTACAATGAACACTGTATTGTATTTAACAGTCAGCATATTCCTATGAAGATTGAACACGATACTTTCTGCAAATTGTTTGATTTTGTAAAACAGTTCCCACATTACATTGTAGGTTCTAACGCAGACCTTCCGATTGTAGGCGGTTCTATTTTAAGCCATGACCATTTTCAGGGTGGAAACTATGAGTTTGCTATGGCAAAAGCTCCTGTGGAAACAGAATTTGTGGTAGAAGGTTTTGAAGACGTAAAAGCAGGAATCGTAAAATGGCCAATGTCCGTTATCCGTCTTAGCGGAAAGGATACTGACAGAATCATTGCATTATCTGACAAGATTCTGGATACATGGAGAGAATATACAGACGAAGATGCATTTATCTATGCATACACAGACAACGAACCACATAATACCATTACTCCGATTGCAAGAAAACGTGGTGATAATTTTGAAATGGATTTGGTTCTTCGTAACAACATTACCACAGAAGAACATCCTCTTGGAGTATATCACCCACATGCAAAATTACATAACATCAAAAAAGAAAACATCGGTCTGATTGAAGTTATGGGTCTTGCTATTTTACCTGCAAGATTAAAACAGGAAATGGAAGTTCTGGCAGATGCTATTGTTACAGGAAAAGATATCAGAAGCATTGATATCTTAGAAAAACATGCAGATTGGGCAGAAGAATTCCTTTCAAAATATGAAGACATCAACGCAGATAATGTAATGGATATTCTTCATGCAGAAATCGGTAAGGTGTTCAGTGAAGTATTGGAAGATGCTGGAGTTTATAAACGTGATGAAAAAGGTCAGAAGGCGTTTATGAAGTTTGTAGAAAGTTTAAAATAGAATTATAGAAGAAGAGCCGTTATACTATTAGGTGTAATGGCTCTCTTTAGAAATAATACTAATAGCATAAAACCAGAGGAGGAGAGTATACAATCCATCTTTTATTTTGTTTTATAATATTGTTAGGAAGGTAATAAAGTTTGAAAGAAAAAATATATGTACAAACCAAAGCTGTTATGGAAGAAATGGGTGAAAAAGCAAATCTTCAAAAAGGAAATATATTTGTAGTTGGCTGTTCTACCAGTGAAGTGATTGGTGCAAAGATTGGAACCAATTCTAGTCCTGAAGTTGCACAAGTTCTCTTTGAGGCGTTGCATGATTATGCTAAGGAAAAAGGAATTTACCTGGCAATCCAATGTTGTGAACATTTAAATCGTGCTATTGTGATTGAAAAAGAAGCAGTTCCTTATATGGAAACAGTAAATGTAGTACCACAGCCAAAGGCTGGTGGCTCTCTTGCAACAGCTGCTTATCATGGATTTGTGAATCCTGTTGTAGTGGAAGAAATTAAAGCAGATGCCGGAATTGATATTGGTTCAACCCTAATCGGAATGCATTTGAAAAAGGTAGCGGTGCCTGTGCGTTTGGTACAGAATACCATTGGAGAAGCGATAGTTGTTGCAGCCAGAACACGTCCAAAGTTTATAGGTGGTGTAAGAGCTGTATATGATCAGGGATTGTTGTAATTAAGGATGTATGAAGGATTTTCGAGTCTGGCTCTGAATAGTTACACAATTTTTATAAATGGTTTATGAGTCATTGTAAAAAGTAGTTTTACAGTGACTCTTTTTCTGTTTATGACACAAGGTGAAACGAATGAACCAAGGACGATATTTCTACATCTAATATATACATAGTTAAGATGCATCGACTTTGGTACATAGGAGGACAACAAATGGATAGAGAGGAATTTCTGCAACTAACACTGGAAGCGGAAGCCACTTTGTTTCATATTTCATTTTCCATACTGCATGATGAACAAGATTGCGCAGATGCAGTGCAGGAGGGGATATTAAAGGCTTACATACAACGGAATAAATTGCGGGAAATAAAATATTTTAAGACATGGCTTGTTAGAATCGTAATAAATGAATGTTATGCTATTCTTCGTAAAAATCGCAAGTTTCAAAGATATGAAGAAAATATAATAGAAAATAAGTCATATTTGGGAAATTATATAAAAGAAGAATATTTGGATTTGTATCAGGCAATTTCAAAATTGGAAGAAAAAGAGAAAATATGTATTCTTCTCTTTTACATGGAAGATTATTCGGTTGCAGAGATAGCAGATGTATTAAAAATTCCGGTTGGAACGGTAAAAAGCAGATTGAACCGGGGAAGAAAAAAATTGAAGAATTATTTGGATTAGGAGGTTATGGAATGGAAATATATAAAGAAGTACCGGAAAAGTTTCATGATCAGTTTATGGAAACCATTGCGATATTAGAACAAAAAGACAATGAAAACAAACCGCTTTTCACATTTAAGGAGAAAACGAAAATTTCTTTATTTGAAATTAGAAAACTGGCAGCAGCAGCTCTGGTGGCAGTCATATTAGGAACCTTAACAGTAAGTACAAATGCGGAAGCATTGGAGAAAGTAATGGAGATTGTGGAAAAAATTGTAATAAAAAAACCATTAGCAGAGAAAATGCATATAGAGTCAGAGGAGGAAGAGGAAAACATTATTGTGGAAGAGATTTCAGATGGAGAAAAAACAAGTGTACAACAAGGAGAGGTTGCTGTTTGTGTAGAACAGGTGATAAGTGATGGAGAAGATGCTTACATATATTTATCCGTAGAATTGCCTCAAAATCTGGAGGTTGAAAAATGGAAAACAGGGGAAGACAGATTATATTTCAGACAGAATGAGATTAGGATTAATGATAATGTACCTGAAAGAGTCAATTTTACACTGAAACATTTGGAGGAGAATCAGGCGTATGGGATTGTATATATTTCTCTGGAAAAAGTGGGAGAGGGAAACTGCCAAGTATCTTTGACGCTAAATAATTTGGATTATGCAGTTTTTGCGGGAGAAGAAAAAGGATGGGATATCCAACGATTGGTGGAAGAAACCTGGGAATTGAATTGGAGTTTTTCCTGTGAAAAAATTGCAAAAAGTTATAAGGCAGAGGCAACCATTGATGCCCATGATGGAACCGTAATGACAAAAGAAGCTGTTGTTTCTCCACTTAGTGTAAGGGTTACAGGTTCTATTGAATGTGATGATCCAACCTATAGTCAGGTATCCTGTTATATAGATAGTGTCATATTAAAAGATGGAATAATAGAAGATTATGATGCTAATTATTGTCAAATAGAAGAAGAGACGAAAAAATATAATATGAAATGGTATTTTAAACGTATGATTCCTATAGAAGATGTAATCGGTGTTGTAGTAAATGGGGAGTATATCTATTTTTATTAAGGAAAAATATTATGGACTTTTTAACATTTTATTGACAATATAGGATATATCCTATAAAATGTAATAAACATAGGTGAAAGAAGGTTGTACATAATGCCGGTTATTTCCAGATTCCTAGGAATTACAATTAAAATGTATTTCAGACAAAAAGAACATAATCCTCCACTTGAATGTTAGGAAATGGGGTGCTTGTAATGCATAGAATACAAGAAGTAAGTACAAAAGATAATTTAATAATAAAAATTCTTTTCTTGAATGGAGAAGTAAAAGAATATGATGTAAAAAATTTATTTGAAAACTTTCCACAGTTTGAGAGTTTAGCTGATAATAAAGAATTATTTAAAGATGTATCGGTAGATATAGGAGGTTATGGTATTTCATGGAATGATGAATTAGACATTGATGCGGAGACGTTATGGGCTGATGGGATATTGATAGAGATACAAAAACCTACAGATATAAAACATATTTTTGAGTATCAATTATTGCAAGCCAGAGAGGAAGCAAAGCTAACGCAAAAAGATTTGGCAGAAAAAACAGGAATTTATCAGGCTGATATAAGTAAAATAGAACGTGGTGTGGGGAATCCCTCGCTTTTAACACTTAAAAGATTAGCGGATGGATTGGATATGGAGTTGGAATTAAAACTAGTGAAAAGATTCAAGTAGAAGAATGAAGACACATTCAAAAATGTAGTTAATATAAATGATTTATGAGCCATTGTAAAATTTTACAGTGGCTTTTTGTAACTTTATCACTTTTGGAAACGTGTTATTATTGAAAGGCCTTTTATAAAACAAAGTAATGAGGAGAAACTCATGAGAATTGATACAGAAGAACTGATAATAAAGTACAAGGATGATTTGTTCAGAATAGCATTTCACGTTTGTCAAAACAAAGAGGATTCGGATGATGCTGTTCAGGAAACATTTATTCAGTACCACACAAGTATTGTGGAATTTCAGGATGAGATACATATCAAAGCCTGGTTGATACGGGTTGTTATAAATAAAGCAAAAGATTTGAGACGTTCCGGTTTAAGACGATTCTACATACCGTTGGAAGAATATATGGAAACATTAGAGTTTGAAACTCCGGAGACAAAAAATATATTCTACGAGGTTATGAAACTGCCGGAAAGATATCGTATGGTGATTCATTTGTTTTATTATGAAGAATATTCTATTCATGAAATTGCAGGATTACTGAAATTAAGTGAAAGCAATGTAAAAGTCAGACTTTCACGTGGTCGCAAAATGTTAAAAAAAATTATACAGGAGGTTTTGTCATGACAGAACAAGAAATATACAAAAAAACTTTTTTACCATTACATGCTGAGGAAGAAATATCATTAAAAAGAGAAAACACGGTTTTCTACACAAAGGTAACAGGAAGAAAAATCAAAACAGCATGTGCATGTGTGTTGGGAATGTTACTATTATGCAATACAACATGTTATGCAGCATATCAGATTTATCAGACAAAGCATTTGACAATTTTCTTTGAGGAAGGGATTTCACAGAGTGAGATTGATGAAATTGGCAAGGAACTTAATCGGTTAGGTGATTGTGCAGAGATAGAACTTCAGATGGAATATGTTAATGCAGACCAAGCATGGGAAACATTTTGTAATGAATACCTAGATGATGATGTGAAAGAGAAATTTGATGATAATCCTTTAAAAGATTCCGCGAATTATCAAGTAACAATAAAGTTTTTTTCAAATACTGATAATGTCAGAAAACAGATTGAAAATATTCCCGGTGTAAGAATGGTAGTAGACAAAAGAGAAAATGCAGATTAAGAATAATTTGGGCGGTCAGAGTAATCTGCCGCTTTTATCAATAGAAGAATTTTTATAGTGATTCTATAATAAGTTATTGAAGAATGGTAAAATACATGCTACCATATTGGTAATAAGATTATTACCAATATGGTATTTTTAATTTTATAAATTTTAAATCTAGCTGTAATAGGTAAAAATAAAAGGTGAAAAATATGAAAATAACAGAATCAGAGGAATTAATCATAAATTTATTATGGGAAAAAGGCAGTTTATCTGTGATGCAGATAGTACAAGAATTAGAAAAAGAGAAGAATTGGTCCAAACAGAGTATTATCTCCTTTTTAAAAAGAATGGAACAAAAAGGTACAGTTACATACGTAATGCAGGGACGTACAAAGTTTTATTCGGCAGTTACGAAAAAAGAAGATATGGTGCGAAAGGAAACAAAAGGAATTTTAAATCGTTTTTTTGATGGGAAATTGGGCTCTATGGTTTCTTATATGGCAAAGGAAACAAAGATTACAGGAGAAGATATTCAGGAATTGAGGCAGCTTTTGGAGAAATTGGAGGAAGAAGATCGTGACTAATATGATAGTCGGAACCAGTATTTTAATATTGGTGATTCTTTTAATACGTAGAATATTCTGGAAAAAATGTAGCCCTAATGTAATTTATTTTTTATGGATATTTGTAGCTTTCAGAATATTACTTCCGGTAAATATACCATTGGAGATTTCGGGGTATCCTTTGGCTAAGACATTTGTAATGGATTTTGATATAGAAAGTGGTCCGGAAGAAGGTTATTCGGGAGAAGAAGATGTAGTTATTAGTAAGGAAGCAGAAGAAAATACACAGGTTGAGGATAGAGAAGAAATCAAGGAACATACCGGGAATGAATTTCAGGTAATTTCGAATGAAAGCAATAAAAACAATATAGAGTTGCCAAGCCAGGAAATAACAAGTAATCAATCAGGAGTATCTTTTTTTGCAAAATTTATTACCGTGATGAAAAATATAGTACATAAGCAAGCGGTGTTTCTGGCTACATGGTTTACAGGGAGTTTATTTTTTGCATTATACTTTTTTATAGTCAATAGGAATTTATTTAAAGGTATTGAAAAGAAGAAAATTGGTATAGAAGGGAATATCGAAGTTTTTGAAGTACAAGGTTACAACTGTTTATATGGAATCAGAAAATCCCGGATATTTTTATCACCGGAGATTGCAAATAATCCGGTTTATAAAAAATATGTCGTGATGCACGAGTTGGAACATCATAGAACAAAGGATAATTTTTGGCTTTTGATGAGAACTGTATGTGTAACGGTACAATGGTTTAATCCTTTGGTCTGGATTGCGTATTTTAAAATGCGGGAGGATTGCGAGTTAGCCTGTGATTACAGAGTGCTTTCAAAATTGAAGAAGGAAGAAAGAAGTATCTATGGAAAAGCTCTGTTACACATATTGGAAACTAATCAGAAAACGGTATCTATGGCATCTTCTATGGGAAGAGAAAAGAATTTAATAAAAAAGAGAATAAAAAGCATTTTTAAGAAAAGAAAAGCAGAAGCTTATCTGGTTCCCTTCGCAGTAACCTGTATTGTGACAATATTAGCTTTTGTACAGCCAACCATCGCACAGGAAATACCGCAAAAAGTAAATGGAGCTGAGTTGGCAAATCAGGAAGTAGCAGGGATAGGAGCTAAAATAGAGCAGGCGCAAAAAGAGAATAACTCTGATATGCTCACTTCTGATTTTGTAGAAGAGGCTATAGAAAAAGAATATGAAATATTAGTGGAAAATAAAAAA
The DNA here is from genome assembly GCA_017521195.1 of Lachnospiraceae bacterium. Classification (GTDB taxonomy): domain Bacteria; phylum Bacillota; class Clostridia; order Lachnospirales; family Lachnospiraceae; genus SFDP01. The sequence continues at coordinate 20,306 of JAFXGP010000066.1, read as the reverse complement.
GATCTGGAGAGAGGTATCAACCTGCATTATTCTAACTGTTATATTACCGATATGAAAAGAGGAAGCAACCATTACTGGATTGATGAAGATGGTGTTCTCTGGGGAGAAGGGACCAGCGAATACGGGCAGCTGGGGATCATAAAAAAAGATGTAAGTGTTGTAGGAGAGCCTGTTAAAATTGCAGAAAATGTAATACACGTTGATTTCTCCGGAGAGTATTTTGTGATTTATCTGACGAAAGACCATGAACTATATGGGTTAGGGGCAAGTCCCGCAGGAATCCTGACACAGTTTGGTTCCTGGAATTTTAATGTTATAGATTTAGAGATGATTACAGAGCCGGTGTTACTGATGAAGAATGTGGTTTATGCCAGAGCGGGTGAGACCTCCATTATTACGTTATTGGAAAATGGGGATGTTTATGTATTGGGAAATAATGACCACGTTATGATCAGTAATACGAAATACATTGCTCCCCAAAAAGTTATGGAAAAGGCAAAATATGTAACATTGTTTTATCATAGCTATGCAGCGATTGATGAAAACAATGATTTATGGACATGGGGACATAATGAGTTGGGACAATGTGGTATAGGGGTTTACAGTAGTAATGTGCCATCACCACAAAAAATTATGGAAGATGTAGAATGTGTCTGGATGGGAGGAATTGGATTTAATACTACGGATGTGGTGAAGAAATATGATAATCTGGTTGTTTTGAAAAAAGACGGAAGTTTCCTGGCATGTGGCGAAGGAATCGGTGAGAGCAGACTTGTGAACAGAGTGGATGATCAGGTGTATGAAAATGTGGAGATTATTTCTACAGAATATTTACGTCAGGTAAAAATAAAAGAATATAATCGTACCTCTTTAAAAGAAGTACAGTTACTGTGGTCAGAAAAGGAGTTAAAGGAGTTTTTGGAAAGCAATGGAATAGATTATGGAGTAGTTTATACCGGCGAAGAAGCTTATTTGACCTATATGACTAAACCGGAAAAGTGGGAATTTGTTTTTAATGAAAAGGGAGAGCTTGCTAAGATTATCATGGAGCAATAGAGATGTTGGAAGGTATGAAGCCAAGAGTAGGCTATGAAAAAGTTATTCAATATTGGGGATTTGCAAAATGTTACATAAAATTGGGCAACTATGAGAAAGCGAAGATGTATATAGATTTCATTTTGAAAAATGGAAACAGTACCATAATAAAAGAAAAAGCTTTGGAAATGATGAATTAGTTAATTGTATTTAGTAAAGATGTACAAGGAGAACTGTTATGAAAGAAAACAAAAAGAACTTAATTTACTATTGGACAATTCTTTTAAATCCAATTGCTCTCATAATTTTTTATAAATGTATAAAAACACTTTCAGCATTATGCATGTATGGTGGACTTCGAAGAAGAACTCCAATCATCGTAGGATGTGGTATGTTATTACTTGTCTGGTTTGTGATATGGACAACTATTTATCGTAAAGGAAAATCACAGGAACAAAAGAGATTTCCTAAATACATATGGGGGTTAGTACTTTGTGTGGAAGTAATGTTGTTGGCAATGACTGCGGGATATTATGGAAAACAAATTGTGGAAAGTGCCAGTCCTTTTTCCGGCAGGCTTTCCGATAAAATTCGTGAATGGACCGATAGCAGAAAAGTAAAGTTAAAACATAATAACATATTTGAAGACGGAATTCAGGGTATTTTTGAGGATTTAGAAACAAAAATAGATTTTCCGGAGGAATTATATTTAGCAAATCAGTTTTCTGTTGACTTTTTAGAGGATGGAACCATTACAAATATTTACAGTTTTTTCTATGGAAAAGATAATGAAGGAAAAAGGCGTTCCTTTTTATTAGACTATGATAGTCGTAAAAGTGACAAAATGACAGTTTGGCTGGACGGCAATGTGGTGTCGGAGTATAAAGAGTCAGAAGAAATGGATTCTTTATTTGAAATGATGGAACACATCAATTTGCAGGAGACTATTAAAGAATATGAAAAGGATAATTTGGCTTCGAGTTACTATCTGAAATATTTCGGATATTCGGACATTTATACCAATGAAAAAATGACAGTAATGGATAGTGATGGCACTAGGCTTCCTTTGGATGTGGTAACGTCAGAAAAAGGAATTTATAATGGATATGAGATTTCAGTTTATACATCGGACAAAGAATTAGTGGCACGGTATATGGATGGCTCTCGTAGAATTGCAGTTCCAGAAGAAATGGAACCTGAAGAGGTGTATGAAGTTGGAAAAAGTACGGAGGAAGATGGAATCGTATACTATTTCCTGAATGAAACACGAGGATGGAGATTGGTAGTAGTGGATGCTGCAGCAGGAAGTCGGTGGTATAGGATAGAAACCACATCTGACGGCGGAGAAAACTGGATAAGAACAGAACCAGATCCCTTTCCGGAAGAATTGTTTGGTGTTGCGGATTCTATCTGGTTTTTGAATGAAGAAAACGGATTTGTTTTGATGGGCGGAGCATCAGAAACTCACTCCGAATTGTATCATACAGTAGATGGAGGTCTTAGTTTTTCCAGAGTAAATCTTCCGACAGAACTTGTGGAGGTAGAAATTCCTGATCTAGCGGAATATGACTATGTAACTATGCCATATATGGAAGGAAATGTACTGAAAACATCTTTGGGGTTAGAAAAATATGATTGCTGCTGTGTGTATTTTGAATCAGAAGATTTGGGAGAAACCTGGTATTACACCGGAGTTTCTGAGGAATATGATATCATGTACAAAAGATAAAGGAAACAGGCTGTGAAAAGAGTTCATATTACATACAAAATATGAACTCTTTCATATAATTTTATTCCGGATATTAGTCTTCATAATGATATTTGCATGAATAAATAATTTAAGTAATTTTATCGATTATAATCGATAAAATTATAAATATTATATTGTTTTTCTTTTATAATTAACATAAAATATAAACCAATTTATTTCTCTCAAAATATAACTCGCGAGGAAAAAACATGAAAATACTACTTACCGCAATCAATGCGAAATATATACATTCCAATCCCGCAGTGTATTCACTGGCGGCATACGCAAATGGAAATTTAACGGAAGAAGAAAAAGAGAAGTGCCAGATTGAGATTGCAGAATATACCATTAATCATAGAACCGAAACCATTATCGCAGATATCTATAAAAAGAAACCGGATGTACTGGCATTTTCCTGCTATATCTGGAATTGGGAATATGTGCAGGAGGTTATGACAGAAGTTTATAAAATATTACCTAAAGTTCCTATTTTTTTAGGTGGTCCGGAGGTATCTTTTACATCGAAAGAGATTTTAAAACAATATCCGTTTCTTTCCGGAATAATGATTGGAGAAGGCGAGGAAACCTTCTTAGAGTTATGCCGAGTGTTTATTCATGAAGAAGAGCCGGCAGGGAATAGATTTCAGCATATGGATTTTGTAGATGATATGATTGTCAGAAGCGGTTCCAATGTTGAAAAGAGTAAGGTGAATTTGATTCCGGGAATGAATGGTCAGCCCAGGGGTCTTGTAAACATCAATGATATTCCATTTTTCTATGATGATATGGCATCCTTTGAGCATAGAATTGTTTATTACGAAAGCAGTCGTGGATGCCCTTATCGTTGTAGTTATTGTTTATCCTCTATTGATAAAACTGTGCGTTTAAGGGATTTGGAATTGGTAAAAAAGGAATTACAGTTTTTCTTGGATTTAAAAATTCCTCAGGTAAAATTTATAGACAGAACTTTTAACTGTAACCGTGACCATGCATGTGGAGTATGGCAGTATATTTTAGATAATGATAATGGAATTACCAACTTCCATTTTGAAATATCCGCAGATATTTTAACAGACAGGGAATTATCAATTTTAGAAAAAATGCGGCCCGGTCTGGTGCAGTTGGAAATCGGTGTACAGTCTACTAATCCGGAAACTATCAAAGAAATTAATCGTGTTATGAATGTAGATAAACTACGGGAAGTAGTGGCCCGTATTCACAGCTTTAAAAACATTCATCAACATTTAGATTTGATTGCAGGTCTTCCTTTTGAAGATTTTACTACATTCCAAAAATCTTTTAATGATGTCTATTCCATGAAACCGGAACAGTTGCAGCTTGGATTTTTAAAAGTATTAAAAGGTGCTAAAATGTGGGAAAAGGCGCAAGAGTATGGAATCGCCTATACTGAGAAGCCGCCATATGAGGTCCTGTTTACCAACTGGATTACTTATGAAGAAATTCTCAAGTTAAAACAGGTAGAAGAAATGGTAGAAATGTATTATAACAGTAATCAGTTTACCTACACACTTGCTATGCTGGAACAGGAATTTGAAACACCATTTAAATTATATGAGACCTTAGCTGATTACTATGAAGAAAAAGGTTATGCTCTTCAGAATCCTGCCAGAAGCTACCGCTATCAGATTCTGTTAGATTTCTGTATAGAAAAAGCACCCGAAAAGGAAAACATGTATCGGGAACTTCTTACCTTTGATATTTATCTTAGAGAGAAAATGAAAACACGACCTGCTTTTGCAAAGTCTCAGGACCCGTTAAAAGATATAAGTCGCGAGATTTATCAAAAGGAGGAAGAAACCAGAGAATTATTACCTGCATATGCCGAGTACAATAGTAAACAACTTTCTAAAATGACACATTTGGAGGAGTTTGAATATTCTGTGTGGAAGCAGAGTGATTGTAAGAAATTAACAGAGAATCAATTAATTATTTTTGATTATAATGAACGTAATCCATTGAATGCAGAAGCTAAGATTATTTTATTATGATTTACTCTATGAAAAGAATGACAGATTTTTAAAGGTACTTATTATTTCTTGAAAAACTCTTTAAAAATCGTCGAATTCAGCGAGGAACTAAAATGAAAAAAAACACAAAAGCAATTTTAGAAACACTGGAAAGAGAATATGGAACCGATTATGTGTGCTATCTGAATCATGAAAATGCACTGCAGCTTTTGATTGCGACCATGCTCAGTGCTCAGTGTACCGATGCCAGAGTGAATATTGTAACAGAGAGTCTTTTTAAGAAATATGTTACAGCTGAGGATTTTGCCAATGCTGATTTAAAAGAATTGGAGCAGGAAATTCACTCTACGGGCTTTTATCATAATAAGGCAAAGAATATCATTGCCTGTTGTAAGCAGTTGGTAGAGAAATATAACGGCGAAGTGCCAAATGACTTGGAAGCCTTAACTTCGCTGGCCGGAGTAGGGAGAAAGACGGCAAATGTGGTTCGAGGAAATATTTTTCATGAACCAAGTGTAGTAGTAGATACTCATGTGAAAAGAATTTCTAAAAAATTAGGATTAACCAAGAATGATGATCCCGTAAAAGTAGAATTTGATCTTATGAAAGAATTGCCTAAGGATTGGTGGATTCTTTGGAATATTCATATTATCCGTCTTGGAAGAACCATTTGTAAGGCTCCTACACCAAAATGTTCCGAATGCTTTTTACAGGAGTATTGTCCGGATTATAAGAAAAGAAACAGAGAGAAAAATAGATAAAGAAAGAGTCGATAGATAAGTATGCAAGGCTTACAAGATTTTGTATGTATTGATTTGGAAACCACGGGACTTAATCCTAAAAGAGACCGAATCATAGAAATAGGAGCTGTTAAAGTAAGAAACGGAAAAAAGGAAGCAATTTTTCAGCAGTTAATAGACCCAAAACAACAGTTGGAAGAAAGAGTAGAGCTTCTTACAGGAATCTCTTCTGAGGAATTGGAAGGACAACCAACCATTCAGGAAGTACTTCCTGTTTTGAAAGAATTTTTGGGAGAAGATGTGTTGTTAGGACACAGAGTATTGTTCGATTACTCCTTTTTAAAAAGAGCTTTTACCAATGAAAAGATTTCTTTTGAAAGAAAAGGAATTGATACCCTAAAATTGGCAAGGCAGTTTGTAACAGATTCAGAAAGTAAAAAGTTGGAGAGTCTGTGTCAACATTATGGAATAAAACATCAGGCACACAGAGCTTTGGGAGATGCATTTGCAACGGTAGAATTATATGAAAAATTAGTAGAAAGTTATTATGAAGAAGATGTGTTTATGCCGAAACCTTTGGAATTTAAGGTAAAAAAAGAGAGCCCTATTACTAAGGCTCAAAAAGAACGTTTGACTTTACTTTTGGCAAAACATAATCTGGAACCAAAATGTGAGATTTCATCCATGACAAAAAACGAAGCTAGTCGTTACATGGACCAAATTCTTGCAACTTACGGACGATAGATTCTTTACGGGAGGTTGAAATATTTTCAGCCTCTTTTTTTAACCACGTAAGTCTTTCTGTATTGTTATTTTCCTTATAGATTTTGCCACAAAGCATATATGTATTGCTGATATCGGTGCCGATGGAAACGGCATATTCCAAGACAGTAAGAGCTTGAGCTGTATAACCTTCCTTTTCCAGAATGTTTCCATAGTTATGCAATAAAGTAATTAATTCGTTGTAATTAGTATCGTATTCCGTTAACGCAGTTAAATTAGCAACTCCGTATTTATATTTTAAATCAGTATTACTGTATTGGGTAAGGTTAACAATTTTTTGTTTTTCCAAAAAAAGAAAACGGGACAGAATATTCGGTACCTCCGGATTTTTTTGAAAAAATTCCGGACAAGATTTAGCATCCAGAAGATTTACGGGATAAAAGGGTTCCGCATGGAAATCAATATAAACCAAATCATTCAAATCTTTTTTTCGGGTGCGGTTAGCAGAAAGTTCATTTTCCCAATAGGCATCTTCCTCTTTGGTCTGGGTTCTGTCTGCCTTATTCAGGTTGTGATGTAATACCAGTATAAATACCAGAAGGCTTGCAAAAAAGGCTAAATTCATATATAATGTCCTTTCAGAAATAAGCGATAAGAAAGGTGGTAACTATGTTTAATTTTCATAATTCCAAAACAAAAAAAGTGGTTTCTTCCGTTATCATTATTATTTTAGTTCTTGCGATGGTAATTCCTACCTTAGCATCTTTAGTTATGTAGAACCTTAGCATATTTTGTATGGTTTAGCAAGGTACGAGGATAAAAACATGAGACCCGGTAAATTTAGTGAGAGTGTTTTAAAAAGATCTGTTTTAAAACAAATTAAAACCAAAAGAGATGAAGTGAACAGAGGAGCAGAAGTTGGGGAAGACTGCGCCTTTTTTTCATTAGAGAAAAAGGAAGGGACTTTGGTTACAACAGCTCCCATTATAGTAGATGAATTTCAAAGTATAGCTATGCAGCTGACAGCGATTGTGAATAACGTTGCGGCAGCCGGTGGAGAGCCGATCGGGATAATGGTATCTTCCATATTGCCGGATAAAATTTTGGAATCGGTGGTTCAAAAATTATCCGGAGAGTTGGAAAGAACCTGCCACAATCTGAATCTTCAGATTTCCGGCGGAAATACTGTGATTAGCAAAGCCGTAAACAAACCGGTTTTAAATATAACTGTGATAGGGAAAAAAGATGTGATATCTCATCGTGATTTTCACGAATATGAAGCAGGACAGGATATACTGCTGACGAAGTATGCAGGACTTGCAGGAACTGCTATTTTATCCGAAAGAGAACAGAAGAAATTAGAACAGAGACTTCCTGTTTATATTGTGGAAAATGGTATTTTATTGGAAAAAGAAATTTCTGTTCTTCCGGAAAGTCGTATTGCTATGGAGATAGGTGCAAAGGGGATGCATGATGTATCCCGAGGCGGAGTTTTTTCTGCGTTATGGGAGTTGGCAGAAAGAGGAAATGTGGGAATAGAAGTAGATTTGAAAAAGATTCCGGTACGTCAGGAGACTATAGAAATCTGCGAGGTGTTAGGTGTAAATCCTTATGAATTATACGGAGCAGGTGCATTACTGATTGTAACCGATAAGGGTAATCAATTACTTCATGAATTGGAAAAACAGCAGATTCCCGCATCCATTATCGGAAAAATTACTAAAGAAAACGGAAAAGTTATTTTGAACGGTGAAGAAGTACGTTTCTTGGACAGACCAAAGAACGATTCCATAGAGCCATGGCTTCGTAATGATGAAGTGTAAGAATGGACAAAAGCAGAGTTACAAGTAAACAGACAGGAGACAAATATGAATATTGTATTACATCAGCCGGAGATACCGGCAAATACAGGAAATATTGGAAGAACATGTGTGGCAACAGGAACGGTACTTCATCTGATTGAGCCTTTGGGTTTTAGTTTGAGTGAAAAAGCAATAAAAAGAGCAGGTATGGATTACTGGGAACATTTGGATGTAAGACGTTATATGAATTTTCAAGAATTTTTGGAAAAGAATCCAAATGCCAAAATCTGGATGGCAACAACAAAAGCAAAACACGTGTATTCTGATGTAAAATATGGTCCTGATGATTATATTATGTTTGGAAAAGAGAGTGCGGGAATTCCGGAAGAGATTCTGGTGGATTATGAAGACACCTGTGTCAGAATTCCAATGTTGGATAAAATCAGATCTTTGAACTTGTCCAATTCTGTATCGATAGTATTATATGAAGCTTTAAGACAGAACGATTTTGCAGGAATGAAAACAGAAGGAGAACTTCACCGCCTGCAGTGGAAAGAGTAGATGAAAAAGGATGTTGTGAGTATAATTACAACATCCTTTTATAGTCTTTAGATTATATCGTCTTCATCTTCCACAATAGGAAGGGAGAATATAAATTCTGAACCAACACCTTCGGTACTGATTACATTAATGTTTTCGTTATGGGACTGAATGATTTCCTTCGCAATGGAAAGTCCTAATCCGGTTCCTTTTTTATCCTTGCCACGGGATAGGTCCGTTTTGTAGAAACGGCTCCAGATTTGTTTTAAATTTTCTTTTGGAATTCCGATGCCATTATCTTTTACTGATACAAAAATTTTGTTATGTTTTTCATAAGTTTCAATTTTAATAATGGAATTGGAAGGAGAAAATTTAATGGCGTTATCCACAAGATTATACAGAACTTGTTGGATTTTCCCCATATCAGCCTCCACAATCATAACATCATCGGTTAAAATCAATTCTACAGCAATTTTTTTATTAATGCAGGAAGGTTCGAAGGCAGTAACTGTGTTGCGGATAACCTGATTAATATCAAATTCACTTTTTTCTAAAATCATGCCCTTAGTATTTAAGTTATTTAAGGTAAGTAAGGAATTGGTCAGTTTAATCAGTCGTTCCGTTTCATTTAATACAATGCCGATATATTTAGGGTATAATTCCGTTGGAATGGTTCCATCCTGCATGGCTTCCAAAAATCCTTTGATGGAGGTCAGAGGAGAACGGAAATCGTGGGATACATTGGCTACCAGTTTCTTTTGATTGTCTTCGCTTTTGGCAATTTCACCCGCCATGTAGGACAGGATTGCAGCCAGATATCCCATTTCATCATCACTTTCTACCTGTAGTTCATAATGCATGTTTCCACTGGCATATTGTTCCGTTGCCGTTGTGATTTTACGAAGGGGTTTATAAACGACTTCCGTAAAAAACAGCAGGATAATGCCGGACAGTAAAAAGAGAATGAGGAAAGTTATATAAGATATTTTTAACAAATTCTCTTTTGAAATCTGTAATTCCTGCATACTGCTATGAATTACAACATACCCTTTTAATTCATAATCGTTGGTAATGGGAGCGAATACACTTAGCATTTCTTCATCAAAGGTGTGAAAGAAATCTCCTATAGTGTAGTAGGTTCCTACGGCAATGGTAGGATCAAAATTTTCAATTATAATTTCGTTTTGGATATCTATGGGCTTTGAAGAATCCAAGATCATTCGTCCACTGGGGTTGATAATCCAGATACGGGCCGACAGATAGGTGTCCAGAGAATCCAACTGTCTTTTCACGGTATCCAAAGAAATAGCATTGTTATACAAATCCGATGCATAAGTATTGGCAATTAAAGTGGCTTCTCGGTATAGGGATTCTGATTTTTCACGTCGCAAATGTTCCAAAGTGAGGTTGGATACGAATACTGCAATAATAATAAAGCCAAAAATTCCGAAAATCAGATAAGCCAGACAAAATTTTAAGTATAAAGTCTTTTTCATAGGTACTCTCCCGGAATTGGTTTAAAGCAGGGAAGATTTTGCTTCGAATTTATAACCAATACCCCAGATAGTAGCAATACGCCATTCTTCATGGTCTTTAATTTTTTCACGAAGACGTTTGATGTGAACATCTACGGTACGTGTGTCACCAATATATTCATAACCCCAGATTTGATCCAAAAGTTGTTCGCGGGTATATACGTGATTGGGACTGGATGCAAGAAAATATAACAGTTCCAATTCTTTTGGTGGCATGTCTATGATATTTCCCATATACACAACGGAGTAGTTGGTACGATTTACAACTAAATCAGGGTATTCTACACATTTTATGGAGGAATTTTGTGATGCGGAAGGCACTGCCTTATAACGGCGCAAAACAGCCTTGATTCGGGCAATCAGTTCCTTTGTATCAAAGGGTTTTTCCATATAATCATCAGCACCTAATTCCAAGCCAAGAACCTTATCGAAAACTTCACCTTTGGCAGACAGCATAATAATAGGTGTTGCATATTTAGAACGGACTTCCCTGCAAACCTGATATCCGTCAATGCCCGGAAGCATTAAATCCAGTAAGATTAAATTGGGAGCAAAGGTGTCCATGGAAGCAAGAGCGGATTCTCCGTCATTCACAATCATGGTTTCAAAACATTCCTTTGCAAGATATAGAGAAATCAATTCTGCGATGTTATTATCATCATCTACAATTAAGATTTTTTGTTTGTTTACCATAATAACTCCATTCTATTTTTTAAATTCTGCAATTGTTACACCTGCATCCCCTTCACCAAATTCTCCTAAGCGGAAGGATTTTACATATTTGGTACGGCGTAAGTGATTTTGCACAGCATTTCTTAATGCCCCGGTTCCTTTTCCGTGTACAATTCGTACACTGGGCAGATGAGCCAGATAAGCATCGTCCAGATATTTATCTAATTCAGCTAAAGCTTCATCCACGGTTTTTCCGAGAAGATTAATTTCTGTGGATACATTAAAGGATTTGGACATTTTAATTTTGCCGGTGTTGGTACGATTTAATGCCGGCGTGGTAATGGTTGCTTCATCCACAAGAGCTAAATCCTTAATATTGGTTTGTGTACGCATGATTCCGCACATAACATATAAATTTCCTTTGGCATCCGGAAGAGAATTGACAGTTCCTTTCATGCCCATGGAAAGAATTTTAACGGTGTCACCTAATTTTAACTGTTCCGGTTTCAATTCTTTTCCTTTAGGTTTTTCGGATTTCATTGCCAGTTTTTCATTTTTCTGGCTGATTTTATCCCGGAGTCCGGCACGGGCTTTTTCCAAATCTTTCATAGAAGCATTAGGACCGGCTTTTTGGAACACACGGATGGTTTCATCTGCGGTATTTTTAGCTTCCTGTAAAATGGTCCGGGCCTGTTCATTGGCTTCCCGGAGGATTCGTTCCCTGGTTTCGTCAATTTTCTCGGTTTTCTTTTCCAGTTTTTCTTTTAAGGCTGCAACTTCAGCCTTATAAGCTGCAATTTCAGCCTGTTCTTTTTCAATGGTAATACGGCTTTGTTCCAGAGAAGTTAATAAATCTTCGAAACTTTCTTTTTCTTCGCTGATTTGTTCTCTGGCACGGTCGATAATATCTTCGCTCAATCCCAATTTGGAAGAAATAGCAAAGGCATTACTTTTTCCGGGAATACCTACTAACAAACGGTAGGTAGGACTTAGGGTTTCCACATCAAACTCACAACATGCATTTTCCACAAAAGGAGTGGAAAGGGCAAATACTTTTAATTCACTGTAGTGAGTAGTTGCCATGGTACGGATACCGCGCTCGTGTAGTGAAGATAAAATAGCAATAGCCAGAGCAGCTCCTTCTGTAGGGTCGGTTCCTGCATTCAATTCGTCGAAAAGACAGAGAGAATTCTCATCTGCTTCTTTCAGAATTGTAACGATATTTTTCATATGGGAGGAAAAAGTACTTAAATTCTGTTCAATACTTTGTTCGTCACCGATATCTGCGAATACATTTGTAAAAATGGATAATTCACTGCGGTCAGCTGCCGGAATATGGAGTCCGGCCTGTCCCATTAAAGTAAATAATCCTACAGTTTTCAAAGAAACAGTTTTACCACCGGTATTAGGGCCGGTTACAATCAAAAGATCGAAATCTTTTCCCAGAGTAATATCAATGGGAACTACTTTTTTCTTATCCAAAAGAGGATGACGACCTTTGCGGATATTCAGATAATGGTCAGTGTTAAAAATCGGTTCTGTAGCATTCTGTTCCAGTGCAAGGGAACCTTTGGCAAAAATAAAATCCAACTGTGTAAGAATCTTCTGGTTGCCGGCAATGGAGTCTATATGTTCTGCGGTATCGGCACTGAGTGTTGCCAGAATTTTTTCAATTTCTTCCTTTTCTTTTAAATCCAACTCTTTTAACTGATTGTTCAGCTCAACAATGGCTGCGGGTTCAATAAAAAGAGTGGAGCCTGTGGAAGACTGGTCATGAATCATACCGGAAACCTGACTTTTATATTCCGCTTTTACAGGAATACAGTAACGGTTGTTTCGCATAGTAATAACTGCGTCCTGTAAATATGTTCTTAAGGAGCCGTTAACCATATGATTTAACTGGCTGTGAATACGTTCATTAATTAAAAGTTTGGAACGGCGAACATGTTTTAATGCCGGACTTGCATCATCTGCAAATTCATCCTCTGCAAGGATACAACGACGGATTTCTTCAGAAATAAAAGTTAAAGGTTCAATAGCATTGAAAAGTTCGTCCAAGGTGTCAGCCGGTAAATCATCCCTGTCTTTTCGGCCGTAAGTTTTAATGCGGTTAGCATTTTCCAGAAGACCTGCGATGGTAAGTAATTCAGCAGCAGAAAGACAACTGCCGATTTCCAAAGAGCTGAGAGCTCGTCCAACCGGTTTGTTCCCTCCAAAAGAGATTCCTCCTTTTTTAAACAGACGGCTTAAGGCATCTCTGGTGTGAGCCTGATTGGTGGTAATAACTTCCATGTCTGTTTCCGGTAGGAGATTTCGACAAAGTTCTTTTCCCGGAAGGGAGGATGCTTTGTCGGTCAGTTGTTCTATAATTTTATGATATTCTAAAATTTGTAATGCTTTTTGATTCATGGATATAGACCTTTCATAAAGTTCTGAATTAAGTTAGTATACCATAAATTATGGGAAAATACTATGTACATCATGGTTTTCATAAGCTATACTAAGGAATAATACTTTTAATAAATTTATTACTTATATAGGTGAAAAAATGGAAGACCAACAGAAATTTGAATTTATAACGGAAAAGGTAAAAGAACGTCCCATAAATAAGAAAAAATTTATGCGTCGGACCATACTTACCGTATCTATGGCTGTAATATTTGGATTAATTGCATGCCTTACGTTTTCCTTATTGGAGCCGATTATCAGTAACTGGCTTCATCCTCAGGATAAAATAGAAAAGATAGAAATTCCTGTGGTTTCGGAAGAAATCCTTCCGCAGGACATGATGGTACATGATGAAACAACTTTAGAGCCTACTCAGGAAGTGATTGAAACTATAAAGGATGAATTAGAACTGGGAACTGCTGAGTATCAGAAATTATATCGGAATATTCACAGTCTGGTCCGTAAAATTCAGGGTGCAGAAGTTACGGTAACCGGAGTAACCCGGGAAGTGGATTTGTTTAATGCGGTTTATGAAAATCGGGATAAACGTTTGGGATATATTTTTGCTCAGAACAGTACAGAGATAATGATTATGGCAGAAAGTAAAAATGTATCGGATTCTGAGGATTTGGAAGTAACCTTTGCAGACGGAAGTAAGGTACAAGGGAAAATTCGGGGAAAAGATAAAAATACCGGTCTGGCTGTTTTGGTTGTGGAAAAACAAAACATGTCAAAAAATACATTAGAGACGATTGAATTTTTAGAGTTGGGAAGTTCCGATTTATCTACATTGCTTGCCAGTCCCGTAATAGCTATGGGGAACCCTTTGGGGAATAGTTCCGTGGTTTATGGCATGATTACTTCGATAGATAGAGTTATTAATATGGCGGATTGTAATTACAAATTGTTGACTACGGATATTTATGGAAGTAAAAATGCAGGTGGAATTCTGATAGATTTGAATGGAAAAGTAGTAGGCATTATTAATCAGAATTTCAATGAAGAAGAGACTGCAAATTTGATTTCAGCTTTGGGTATTTCAGAAATAAAATCTGCTTTGCAGAGAATGTCTAATGGTTTGGAAAATAATTACGTAGGTATTATGGGAACAAATGTACCTGCCAAAATAGTTACAACAAAAGACATACCGGCAGGTGTTTATGTAACAGAAATAGTAATGGATTCACCGGCTATGCGAGGAGGAATTCAAAGCGGTGACATTATTGTAAGTATGGATAAGAAGAAAATCTCCTCTTTTGCGGATTATATAAAGATTTTGTCAGAATGTACACCCGGAGATACAAAAGAAGTGGTTCTGATGCGTCAGAGTCAGGAGGTATATAAAACTGCAAAAGTAGAAGTTGTGATAGAAAGCTTGCAGTAAAAAGAAGATATTGAGTTAAATTGTTTTAACAAATGAAGAGAATATTAATCATAGAAAGTGTAGAGAGAAAATGAAGTATATTAAAGATTATAGAGATGGCGACAGATTTTTTGATATTTATTTATGTAAATTTAAACAGTCTGCAGTGACAAAAAATGGAAAACCTTATGAAAATGTAATTTTGCAGGATAAAACAGGAACTATGGATGCCAAGATATGGGATCCTAACAATCCGGGAATTTGTGAATTTGATGCCTTGGATTATGTAGAGGTATATGGAGAAGTGAATTCTTTCCAGGGGGCATTGCAGGTAAATGTCAAACGTGTGAGAAAATGCCGGGAGGGCGAATATAATCCTGCTGATTATCTTCCTGTGAGTTCTAAAAATATTGAATTAATGTATACGGAATTATTGGAATACATTTCCGGTGTAAAAAATAAACACTTAAGAATTTTATTGGAAGAAATGTTGGTGAAGGATGAAAAACTGGTAACTGCATTTAAAAAGTCGTCTGCTGCCAAAAGTGTACATCATGGATTTGTGGGTGGACTCTTGGAACATACCTTAAGTGTGGTAAAACTTTGTGATTATTATTGTACAGCATATCCGATGCTTAACAGAGATTTGTTGTTGGCAGCAGCCATGTGCCATGATATCGGGAAAACAAGAGAACTTTCCCTGTTCCCTGAAAATGATTACACTGATGAAGGTCAGTTCTTGGGACACATTATAATTGGTACGGAAATGGTGGGAGAAGTCATCCGTAAAATTGAAGGTTTCCCGGTGGGGTTAGCATCTCAGTTGAAACATTGTATTCTCGCTCATCACGGAGAATATGAATATGGTTCTCCTAAGAAACCGGCCATTATCGAAGCAGTGGCTCTTAATTTTGCAGATAATACCGATGCAAAAATGCAGACCTTTACAGAGCTTCTTCAGTCAACCAAGGAAACAGGATGGCTTGGATTCAACAGACTGTTTGACTCTAATGTAAAAGCGACCAAGGTGGATTAAATTATGGAATTTAAGAAAAATGATATATGCTGTGTTACCATCGAAGATATCGGAACTGATGGTGAAGGCATTGGAAAAATAGATGGTTTTACTTTATTTATTAAGGATGCAGTTCTTGGAGATGAAGTAGAAGCAAAGATTATGAAAGCAAAAAAATCTTATGCGTATGCAAAATTAGAGAAGGTGTTGACACCTTCTCCTTTTCGCGTAGAACCAAAATGTCAGTTTCATAAGCAATGTGGCGGATGCCAGATTCAGGCAATGGACTATGCCAAACAGTTGGAATTCAAACATAACAAGGTGCGTAATAACCTAATTCGTATTGGTGGTCTGGATGCAGAATATGTGGACAGCATTATGGAAGCACCGGTTGGTATGGATATTCCATTTTATTATAGGAACAAAGCCCAGTTTCCGTTTGGGAAAAATAAAGAGGGAAAAACTATTACCGGTTTTTACGCAGGAAGAACCCACAGCATTATAGAAAATACGGATTGTGCTCTCGGAGTAGTTGAAAATAAAATCATTCTGGAAAAGATTTTAAAATATACGGAACAAGAGAAAGTAACTCCCTATGAGGAAGAAACTCATACAGGATTACTTCGCCATGCCTTAATCCGTAAAGGATTTGCTACAGGACAGTTGATGGTATGTCTTGTAATCAATGGCAAGAAATTACCTTCTGAAGATAAGTTGATACAGTCATTATTGGAAGTAGAAGGTATGACCAGTATCAGTGTCAGCATAAATACGGAAAAAACCAATGTGATTATGGGAAAAGAAATCCGTCTCTTATATGGAACAGAACAGATTGAAGATGAGATAGATGGTATTACTTTTAAGATTTCCCCACTTTCTTTCTATCAGGTAAACCCTGTGCAGACAGAACGTATTTATTCTCAGGCATTGGAATATGCAGATTTAAATGGAGATGAAACGGTTTGGGATTTGTATTGCGGAATCGGAACGATTTCTCTGTTTTTAGCCGGAAAAGCAAAACATGTTTATGGAGTGGAAATCGTACCTCAGGCTATTGAAGATGCCAAAGAGAATGCTGTCCGAAATGGTATTAAAAATGTTGATTTTTATGTAGGTAAAGCAGAAGTAGTATTACCGGAAAAATACGAAAAAGAAGGAATCTTTGCAGATGTTATTGTAGTAGACCCGCCACGAAAAGGATGTGACGAAGACTGCCTTAACACCATGGTACAGATGCAGCCGAAACGTATTGTGTATGTAAGTTGTGATTCCGCTACTTTGGCAAGAGATGTGAAGTATCTGGAAGAGCAAGGATATAAACTTAGGAAGGCGAGAATTTTTGACAATTTTCCACAGAGTGTGCATGTGGAAACGGTTGTTCTTTTGTCCCGAAAAACTCCAGATGCAATTATTGAGATTGATTTGTAAATGTCAGAACTTGATTTAACAAGGGCTGAAAGCAAAGCCACCTATAAAGAAATTTTAGGAGGTAATCATGGATAATAAGAAAAGTTTTACAGGCGGAGGGGTTCTCGGTTCGCTTATAAAATTTACAATACCGGCATTGTTCTCTTTTTTTTGATAGGAACGGTTTTGTCCATTTTGTTAGTTGTTTTTACAAAGCAGTTAGCACATATACTTCATGCACCAAGTGAAGCATATGTGCAAACTTGTGAGTATATCTTGGTTTGTGGAATCGGAACAATATTCATTGGATTATATAATTTATTAGGAGCTATTTTTAGAGGGATAGGAGATTCAAAAACACCCCTACTTACAGTAGCTATTGCGTGTATCGTCAATATTGTTGGTGATTTATTGTTTGTAGCAGTTTTGGGATTAGGAGCCATGGGGGCTGCATTAGCAACCATCCTTGCACAAGCGATTAGTGTGATTGTTTCTATACTTATAATTATTAAGAAACCGCTTCCGTTTACCTTTAAAAAGGAATATATTTGTTTTAACAGGCGGTTGCTTATGCAGGAATTAAGATTGGGAACACCTATAGCATTGCAAGAGTTTCTGGTAGGCGTATCATTTATGGTAATTCAAACAGTTGTTAATTCTATAGATGTAACTGCATCAGCAGGGGTAGGGGTTGCAGAAAAGGTATGTGCATTTATTATGTTGGTTCCCTCTGCTTTTTCGCAAGCAATGTCAGCTTTTGTAGCACAGAATATAGGTGCCGGATATAAAAACAGAGCATTAAAAGCATTGAAATGTGGAGTTATAACATCCCTTTGCATTGCTGCTTTTATAGGCTCATTTACATTTTTCAAAGGTAACATATTAGCAAATATTTTTACAAAGGATGTTGAAGTGATTGAACAGGCGTTTCAATACTTAAGAGCCTATGCTATTGATACATTTCTTACTGCGATTTTGTTTTGTTATATAGGATATTATAATGGATGTGGAAATACATTGTTTGTTATGGTTCAAGGAATGGTAGGAGCATTCTGCATCAGAGTTCCCGTTGTATTTTTGATGAGTAATTTAACAAATACAACCTTATTCCATATTGGTTTGGCAACGCCTATTTCATCAATAGTCCAAATTGCATTATGCATAATCTTTATGCTATATACAGTTCACGTAGAGAAGAAAAAGGGGATTCAGTAAAAAAATTTGACAGCACAATTGAAATTTTCAGTCTCACGGAGAGAATGAAAGCATGCGATTATTTGAATTTACGGAGGTATCAAAATGAAAGAATATAAACTGGTTTATTTAAACAAAGATATAAAAATATCTCGTCAGAAAGACTTGGAACAGGCTCAAGATGTTATAAATGAGTATATTTCAAAAGGTTGGGAACTTCAACAGATTGTATCTCCAAACGATATAATGGGTGCATTAGTAGGTGTGTTTTATAAAGAACAATAATGCTAACTTTCAGTTTCGTCCATCATAAGGCAACAGCGAGTTGCTTGGGAAAAGATTCATTCGGTTTTATAATATCGTTGGAGGTGAAATCTATATGGAAACAAAGGATATTATATTTGAACTTAGAAATAAAGCAGGTTTGTCTCAAGATGAACTTGCAGAAAAAATATTTGTAACTCGTCAAGCTGTATCACGATGGGAAAATGGAGAAACAACACCTAATACGGACACTTTGAAATTATTATCGAAGTTGTTTGACGTTTCAATTAATACACTTTTGGGTTCGCCAAGAGAATTGATATGCCAGTGTTGCGGTATGCCGTTAAAAGATGATGATATTATTGGAAGAGATGCTGATGGTAGTCCAAATGAAGACTATTGTAAATGGTGCTATGCTGATGGAACATATACGTACAGCAATATGGATGATTTGATTAATGTCTGTGTCGGACATATGGCTAGTGAGGACTTTTCAGAAGAACAGGCTAGAGAATATCTGAACCAACTGCTTCCTCAACTGGATTATTGGAAAAGATATGAAGAACTTGGCGATAATGGACAGTTCGAGGAATTTAAGCAACAATTGATAAATGAGATTAATGAACTAGCTATTGAAGGGATGCCTAAACTGCAAAAATTAAATGCTTTAGTTGGTAAATATGTAAATCTCGAATATCTTCTTCCAAATGGTAAGCTGGTAAAATTTTTAGATGACAAGACAACATATTTGGGTAATCAATTGGAATCAGAAATTGTAGATGGACAGTGCTTCGGGATTCTTGCAAATATGGACTTTATTATGATATGTGCCTATGAATTTGAAGGAAAGAATCCGGAATTATTGCTTTATAAGAAAAGATAAATTTCAGTAATATGCTCCGTTGTTGTACCCATTTTTCTGCGATATACTCCATTAAAAAGGAGTAAACTTTTATGGGTAGAGAAATTTATGACATCATCAATGACATGGCAGAAGTATTAAACGCATTGCAGATGCAGAAATTACAAGAGGTGTTGGTAAAACGATTATCTGAAAATACTGTGTCTGATTATTTACAGACCACGAACGTGGAGTTTCTAGATATGTTTTTAACCGCAAAGCATTTAGAAGGATGTTCTGATAAAACAATATGCTATTATAGGTGCAATATTGAAAAAATGCTGGATACAATAAATGTTCCGGTGATAAAGATTACAACCGAAATGCTACGAAAATATCTTGTGGAATATCAAGCGATAAATAATTGTGGAAAGGTAACTATTGATAATATTCGTAGAAGCCTTTCCACTTTCTTTTCATGGTTAGAGGAAGAAGATTATATTATTAAAAGTCCGATGAAAAGAATTCATAAGGTGAAGACTGCGGTTATTGTGAAAGATACCATTCCGGATGAGAAAGTTGAAATTCTTAGAGATAATTGTAATAATCTTCGTGATAGGGCGATGATTGATTTTCTGCTTTCGACAGGAATCAGAGTGGGTGAATTGGTAAGATTAAACATTGATGACATAGATTTTTCTGAGCGGGAATGCGTAGTTTATGGCAAGGGCGATAAAGAAACGCATATTAGACTAATTGAAAGTGGTGTTGCAAGTAGCATTGAAATAATTTAATAAAATAGGTTGAATTTATCCTAGACAAAGCGATATACTATCTATATAAAATGATGGAGGTGTCAAACTATAAATAGTCAAGAGGTTTTTGATAAAAATATTAAGCTATAAAAAGGGTAACTTTAATAGACCATCTGAATGCACCGTATTTCAGATGGGACAGATAAATATATGTAGGGTAGGCATTAGCGAAGT
>JAFXGP010000065.1 GCA_017521195.1 Lachnospiraceae bacterium | reverse complement strand
TTGATACAATGATTATGCATTTATGCACCTCCTAGTGGTTTGTTTGGTAGACTGGCACTGGGAGGTTTTTCTTTATTATAAAAGAAAAAAGTCAGGATGTATGATTTTTCAATCATACACCCCAACATTTATTTTAGAACCGAATTTTTTTAGTTCTTATAATAACGGAAAACACCAAATACTTTACCAAGAATCTGGCAGTCATCAACAATAATAGGGTCCATATCATCATTTTCAGGTTGGAGACGAATATGGTCTTTTTCTTTGTAAAAAGTTTTAACAGTGGCAGAATCATCGACTAAAGCAACAACAGTATCTCCATTTCTGGCTGTATTACATTGTTGAACAAAAATTTGATCGCCATTAAAAATTCCTACGTTAATCATGGAATCGCCTTTTACCTTCAACACAAAAGAAGGAGCTCCATTAGGTACAATTTCTGCAGGAACAGGGAAATAAGAATCTATGTTTTCTTCAGCTAAAATAGGTGTTCCGGCAGCTACAGTACCAATAACAGGCAAACTTGCCATTTCAGTACGTACCATCTGGAAGTTATCATCACAAATTTCAATAGCACGTGGCTTGGTTGGGTCACGTCTGATAAATCCATTTTTTTCTAATGTTTCTAAATGTGAATGAACGGAAGAAGTAGATTTCAAATTAACTGCTTCACAAATTTCTCTTACGGCAGGCGGATAACCTTTACTTAAAATCTCGCTTTTTATATATTCTAAAATTTCTCTTTGTTTTGTACTAATTTTGCCGGTTGCCATATGTATATAAACCCCTTTCGTATCGTTTGTAAATAGTATATCAAATGTATTTGTAAAAAGCAAACATATATTCCAAATATTTGTTCGATTTTTTGCTCGAAAGTGTTGACAACAGAATGTCTGTTCGATATAATACAAACATAGAACAACTGTTCGGAAAATATGTTTGCATATTAAAAAGTTTGAAAGAATTATTTGATTTTGAAACTTATTAGGGATTTGGAATATCAAATAAATATAAAGAATTACATATGAGGTATTAAAGACATGACAGCAAGTGAAAAAAGAATTCGTAATAATAAAATAAGAAGACAGCGTCAGTTAAGAAGAAACATTATTATGACTGTATTTACTGTAATTTTAGTATTAACTCTTTCTATCGGCGGATTTGCAATTGGTTCTAAGGCTCAGGATAAAGATGCTATTATTTTATATAAGTATTATACTAATATTGAGGTACAATATGGGGAGACTTTGTGGGATATAGCAGATACTTATTTTTGTGAAGAAAAGTATAATAACTATGAACATTATATTGCAGAAGTGATGCAGATTAATGGATTATACAGTGAAGAAGTTTCAGCAGGGAGTTATTTAATTGTTCCCTATTATTCCGTAGAATTTAAGTAAAAATATATGGAAGATAATATTTAAATCTAAAAATCCCTAAGTTTGTACGTAAACTACCTCATAAAATTAAAAATCTAACGATGGGGAGGTCGGTTCATCACTTAGGGATTTTCTATAAAATGTATATTTTACATTTTCGTTCTTATTTCTTTTCTATAGTAATATTCTAAACACGGAATAAGGATTAGTGCTGTGATACCGGTGGTAAATCCACCGTTATATAACATAAATCCACCATGAATAGCACTTGTAGAAGCACACATAGTAGCACATATCATACCTGCAATGACTCCGTATCTTCGTCCGTAACAACCCACAATAGGACATAATCCGGTAGCAAAAGCTGCTCCGTTCATGTATGTCTGGGTTGATAATGTCCATGGAAGTGGTAATCCAAAAATGGATTTACTAAGAGCAACAATACCAAATAGAACAATGTAGCCAAGTAATACTGGCCAAACATTTTTGGGATGTTGTCCTTGAGCGCTAAACGTAATGGATGCCAGAATAATTCCTGTAGTTGCTCCTGTAAATCCGGCTCCATCGGTCAGTGCAATTACAAGAATAAAATAACAAAGCATCATTAGTCCATAAACACCGATATTGATATATACTAATGCAGGTCCATATTCATCAAAGAAATTTACACGGTGTCCGGTAGATGTCAATAATTCATCGTATCCTTTAAAAGATTTTCCGTTCATATACCATCCTATGATTATAAAGGATAAAAATAAAATTACAAAAAAACTAATTACAAACAATCCATAAGATTGATCATGTAAATTATATGTTATATTGTGTGTTCTATTTGGTTCAGGTGCATTGACTCCGAAGGTTTTATACATATATGAATAGAGGAACAAACCTAATAAACCAAAAGCTAAACCACCATTGAATAAGTTAAATCCTTTATGTAAGCGTAAGGCACCGGGTAGCATTGCCGGAATAGCAAAACCCAAGAAAATACAAAATATAAGAGCATAGAGAAAGCCCCAATAACTAATTTGTGTTTCCCAAGCAATATAATTTTCATTAACGTGATAACGGAATAGCATTTCGCTGATAAATGGTCCAAAGGCTGTTGAAAACATTGCCATGTCAAAATTCTGATTAAAATGAATTTTCATTACTTTGCAAAACAAATAAATTCCAAACATAGGTAGCCACATGTTTAAGAAGTTAAGTCCATAAAAACAATGTGCAATTACCAAAAAATATCCGGCCAAAAAGCTGGGAGGACAATTTGTTTTATTGATAATCATAATCATGGTACAAGCCATACCGCATAGTCCTGCGTTTAGGAAAGTGGATGCCAGATTACCTAAATTATAGTAATCGGTTACCAGTGGAGAAGGCATTGTGAGAATATGAAAAAAATCTATAAGTATTTTGTCCCAACAGTCAATATAGAAAGCAGCGATTGGGAAGGCAATCAATAATAATAATGAAATGAGAAAACAAGCAGCCTTGATATAATAGCTTGAACGTTTAAAATAATAGGTACCGGATTGGGTCATACTAAGTTGTGACATAATATTTTACTCCTTTCATTTAGCTAATTATGGTTCTCTTAATTTTACAGTTTTAGCTGCTTTACGCTTGTTGTAATCCTGCATGGCAGCATAATGTTTACGCGTGGTATTTACATCTTTATGGCCCAGAACATCAGCAACAAGATAGATATCGCCGGTTTCTTGATAAAGATTGGTACCGTAGGTACTTCGTAGTTTATGAGGTGTAATTTTCTTTAAGCTGGTTACTAAAGAAGAATATTTTTTTACAAGATTTTCTACACTTCTTACAGTAATTCTTCGGTTCTGCATGGATAGAAATAATGCATCTTCATGACCGGAAACAGGGATAATATGTTCTCGTTGATCCAGATAATCTGAGAGTGCTTTTTCGACTTCTTCTCCAAAATAGACAATATCTTCATAACCACCTTTTCTGCGGACACGAATTCCCATATTATCGAAATCTACATCATAAATATTAAGTCCTACACATTCGGATACACGGATTCCGGTTCCCAGAAGCAGTGTTAAGAGAGCCAAATCACGGACCTTTGTTTTGGCATGATAGGAAGCTTGTTTTTCTGTTAATTTGGTTCCTGCTTCCACTTGATCCAATAATTGTGCTACTTCATTAGGTTCCAGACGAATAATTTCTTTAGAATGTAATTTAGGCATGGAAACCAATGCGGCAGGATTGCTTTTAATCATTTCATTTTTAAAGAAATAGTTATAGAAGCTTCTTAAAGAAGCCAATTTACGGCTTTTCCCACGTTCTTCATTGGTGATATCTGTTTCCGCATCTTCAGTTTCTTTGCTGTAAAGAGATAAATATTCTAAGTAATCTTCAATATCTTCACGTTTTACTTTATCCAGAATCTCCAAAGGATACTCTAGTATATCCATAGTTTGGCCATATGGATGATTTTGATGAAGAAAGTCAAAGAATATCCGTAAATCGTATGCATATGCGATTTTTGTGCGGCTACCATAGATATTATCCACACCTCTGAAAAATTGTTTGCAAAAGGGTGGAAGAGTGGTAAGAATCTCGCGTAGCTTTCTTATATTTTGTTTGTTTAGTTCATCATGATAATTGTTTTGTTCCAAAATAAAAACCTCTTATATTAAAAATTTAATTTTTTTAATAAATATATTTGTATATATAATTGTTAAATAAATAACTATATGGTATCAGTATTCCAACCGTTAATATTAGAGCGACAGATGGCTGTAAACATTCGTTCTTTAACACCGGGATGATCTATATTAAGTTGTTTCAATAAATTACCGGCATATTCACGTTTGGTATGTCCATCTGCCGGACATGGACTTTTTACTACAGGAACTTCATATTTATTAATAAATCCGACAACGTCAATTTCATTCATATAAAGCATAGGTCTGATTACGGTAACGTCCATACGATCCAAATATGTTACCGGTGCAAAGGTATGGAATCTACCTTCGAAAATTAAGGATAATAACATGGTTTCAACCACATCATCTTTATGGTGAGCATAAGCAACTTTATTGCATCCGCAGGCTTTAATGGCATCATTTAAGGCACCTTTTCGCATTTTGGCACATAAAGAACAAGGATTAGTTTCTTTACGGTCCTCAAAAATAATTTTACCGATATCTGTTTTAACCACATGATATTCTACATCTAACTGTTTGCATAATTCTACGATTTTGTCCAGATTCAAATTCCCGAATCCTAAGTCCACAGTTATGGCAATAATATCAAATTTTTTAGGATAAAAACGTTTTAGTCCATGTAAAGCATATAAAAGACATAAACTGTCTTTGCCTCCGGAAATACCTACGGCAATTTTGTCGCCGTCCTCAATCATGTGAAAATCATCAATAGCTTTACGCACATGACTTAATACTTGTTGTAATTTCATAATATAGTAACCTTTCGTTAAAGTGTTGTTTTGCGAATAGTTGGATGTGCGAAACAGAAGGCATTTGACTACTCTCCAAATGCCTTTTACATTTTATTTTAAAGTATTTGCTTCAAAACTTTCAATTGTTTGAATAATTAATTGAACGGTTCCGTCTATACCAAATTTGGAACTGTTAATACATAAATCGTAACTGTCAGCGCGTCCCCATTTTTTTGAGGAATAATAATTGTAATAACTTTGTCTTTGTTTATCCTTTTTGATAATCATATCCAAAGCTTTGGTCTCATTTAAATCATATTTTTCCATGATACGTTTAACTTTAGTTTCTTCGTTACCATAGATAAATAGGTTTAAGCAATTTTTATATTCACTTAAAGCATAATCTGCACAACGTCCTACAATAACACATGGACCTTCATCAGCCATTTTTTTAATTGTATCAAACTGGGCTAAAAAAACCTTATGACTGATTGGCATATCTATAAATGATGAAGAATTATATCCAAAGGAATATGTATCCATAACCAGATTATATAAAAATGAACTGGTTGGTCTTTCATCATGATTTTCAATCATTTCCTGGCAAAATCCACTTTCTTTTGCTGCGCGGCTTAAAAGTTCTTTATCAAAACATTTGATACCATAATGTGCTGCAACTTTTTCTCCGATTTCTTTGCCTCCGGAACCAAACTGTCTTCCGATTGTAATGATTGTATTCATATGTAATCCCCTTTCATATATTATTTGTAGGTTTTGTTTTGAATAATTTGAATTATGTTAACATTTTACATAAAAATACAGGAAAATTCAATCAATTTCGCAGAGTTTTTAAAAGTTTTTCAAAATAAGAAGGTATAGGAGCTATTGTTTCAATATACTCTCCTGTCCCGGGATGTTTAAAGCCTAAAATATAGGCATGAAGGGTCTGGCCCTGTAATTTGTATTTGTTTTTAGTATCTCCATATAATTCGTCACCGAGCAAGGGATGTCCCATGGATGATAGATGAACACGTATCTGGTGTGTTCGCCCTGTTTCTAATCTACATTCTATATAAGTTGCATTTTTTAAGTGTTCCAGCACTTTGATATGCGTAATGGCATTTTTTCCATTTTTGGGGTTAATAGCCATTTTCTTACGTTCAACAGGATGTCTTCCTATGGGAGCATCTATAGTATATTCATCCTCCTTTAATACACCCATGCATATTGCGCGATATTTTCTAACAATAGAATGTTCTTTTAATTGTTCTGCAATAATCTCGTGGGATGCATCGTTTTTACAGATGATAAGAGAACCGGTAGTATCTTTGTCAATTCGATGTACGATTCCGGGACGCATAACACCATTAATACCTGATAAACTATCTTTGCAGTGTGCCATAAGGGCATTGACCAAAGTACCGTTATAATGCCCTGCAGCAGGATGTACCACCATATCCTTAGGTTTGTTGACTACAATAACATCAGAATCTTCATATAAGATATCTAAAGGGATATCTTCTGCTAAGATATCAGGTTCTACATTGGGAGGAAGACAGAACTGAACCTCATCTTCCAAACGAAGATTATAGTTAGCTTTTACTACTTTACCATTTACGGTAACATTTTGATCTTGAATCATTTTTTGAATGTAAGACCTGGATAAAAAATCCAGAGTGGAACTTAAATATTTGTCAATTCGAAGTCCTTCCCATTCTTCATTTATTTGGAATTTGAAAATATCCATTGAAATATCTCCATTATATTTACTTGATTTCACGTACTTTTTTAGGACGAATACTTAAGAAATCTAAATCTTCTTCTTTGTATATAAATAACATTACGATTGTCAACAATATACATGCGACAGAAACATATATATCAGCCATATTAAAAATAGGGAAATTAATTAATACAAAATAAAAGAAATCAACAACATATTCCAATCGGATACGGTCAATCATATTTCCCACAGCACCTGAAGCAATCAAAACTAACAAAATGTGTAAAATATTGTATTTTTTTTCTTCCGGTATTTTGACTAAAATGTAACAAATTGCCAGTAAAACTATGCAGGAAATCAGAATAAAAAACCCTTTTTGATTCTGAAGCATACCAAAAGCAGCACCACGGTTTTCCAGATAATTTAATTCAAATACTCCATCAATAACAGAAAAAGCAGGTTTGTCTTTTAAATGTAAAACAGCCAGATATTTTGTGTATTGATCTATGGCAATTAAGATGATAATTGATATGAAATCAAAAATAAGAAAATTTCTTTTATGTTTACTCCATTTCATCGTTATAAATAATCTCCTCTATTCCTGCTCTTAATTCTTCTACTGTTACGGTCCGGTCAATAACAGCTTTTCCTATTTTTTTCAAAAGGACAAATTTAAGAGTATCCTGTTCCATCTTTTTATCGGATTTAGTAATGTTAATTACTTCCGCTACGTTCAGTTCATCAATACTGATTGGAAGATTGAACGGAACGAACATATCTCTTACTTCATAGTATTCATCCATGGATAAAAGTTGTTTTTTCCAGGAAATAAAAGCTGCAGCGACACAGCCTAAAGCAACACATTCTCCGTGCAGTAAATTGAAATTTTTATATCTTTCAATGGCATGTCCGATGGTATGACCAAAATTAAGAAGTGCACGGTCGCCCTGTTCTAATGGATCTTTTTCCACGACAGCTTTCTTAATCTGACAGCTTTTGTATACTAATTCTTCCAGTGTTTCCGGTTCGCGTTCGCAGATTTCATACATGTTTGAAAGTAACCATTCATAATACATCGCATCTTTGATAAGACCGTGTTTCATGGCTTCTGCAAATCCGTTGTAAAACTGTCTGTCATCCAAGGTAGACAAGGTATGAACATTAATATAGACTAATTTGGGCATTTTAAATGCTCCAACCATGTTTTTATATTGTTCATAATCAACACCTGTTTTACCGCCGATACTGCTGTCTACCTGAGATAAAAGAGTTGTGGGAACCTGAATATAATCGATACCCCTTAAGTAAGTAGCGGCTACAAATCCGGTAATGTCACCTACAACACCGCCACCTAAAGCAAGAAGTATATCTTTGCGGTCGAAATGCTGCTCTATCAGATAGCTGTAGATATTATTTACCGTAGATAAATTCTTTTGTTCTTCTCCGGATGTAAAACAATAGAAATATACATTTTTACATACCGGTTCTAATACATTTAATAGTTCGTTTTTGTAAATAGGTGATACTATGGAATCGGTAATTATACAAATCTTTTTGTTAGAACATTCCAGTTTACTTATTTCATCACTCAAATTGTTAAAATCCTGTTCGATAACAATATCATAACAAGGTTTACGGTTATATAGAACTTCCAATCGTTGGCTCATTTTATTTCTCCTAAATAATAAGCAAAGTTTTTGTGTATAATATTAAAAAATCTTCCTGTAAAGTACTATAAGAAAAATGCTCCATAATACATAACAGGAAGATATTTTATTTGTTTTTATAGTATCTGTATTCTTAATTAATTATGTATTGATGGTACATCAAAAGAACCACTTAAGATTTCCTGAAAATCTCCGGAAATATCAACACTTGCCGGTGTAATAATGAAAATATAATGAGAAATTTTCTGTAAATTTCCATGAATCGCATAGCAGGAACCGGATGTGAAATCTATAATTCTCTGAGCAATATCAACATCAAGACCTTCCAGATTTAAGATTACTGTTCTGTTTTCTAAAAGTGTTTCTGTAATTTCTCTGGCTTCTTCTACTGAAGTCGGCTTAATTACACACACTTCCATACCTGTAGAGTTTAATCTGCGAGGCTGTTGTCTAACCGGAACCATACGTGAAGGCTGTTTTTTAGGCTCTTCATTAACTTCAGGCTGTTTCATTGGTAATACTTTATCTTCTTTGGTATCTTCTTCGTCTAAATAACCATCATCTTCATCGTAGTAAGAATCGTCTTCACCATCATTTAATTTCATGATGTTTAAAAATCTATCCATTACGCTCATTTTACATAACTCCTATTCTATCGTTATATCTGATAATTACGTTCTCCAAAAATCCCGGTACCCACACGTACATGAGTAGCGCCTTCTTCTATGGCAACTTCATAATCACCAGTCATACCCATGGACAAAATATCCATACAAACATTATCAATGTTTTTTGTCATTATGTCAACAGATAATTGTTTCATTGCTTTAAAATAATGGCGGTTTTCTTCCGCATTTTCCACAAAAGGAGCAACGGTCATAAGCCCTTTTATTTGGATGTTTGGTAAAGCACTTATTTCACGAATCATATCTTCACATTGGTCTAGGGAAAGTCCGAATTTAGAAGCTTCTTCACCGATATTGAGTTCTATAAGAATAGGCATTACCAGATTATGTTTTGCTGCTTCCTTGCTGATTTCTTCCGCCAGACGAAGGGAATCTACACTGTGGATTAGACATACTTTATCAATAATATATTTCACCTTATTACGTTGAAGGTGTCCTATCATATGCCAGCGGATATCCGTAGGAAGTTTGTCATATTTTTCAAGGATTTCCTGAACTTTATTTTCGCCAAAATCACGAATTCCGGCATTGTAGGCTTGTTGCAGCATGGAAACAGGTTTCGTTTTGCTTACAGCTATCAAATGAGCATCAGAATCGGCTCTTTTAACCCTGATGCAAGCATCTTTGATTTTATTTTGTACGGATTCAATATTGTTTTTAATTAAGGAATTCATCATCATCTACACTTTCTGCTTCCAAGACAATATAGTCATATTCAATAAGACCATATTCTGTATTGGATTTTATAATAGAATACTCTTCATTTTGATATAAAACTTGTATTTGCTTGAAATCAGCATAGCCTTTATTTTTGTTATAAACTCCGACAAGACTGCCTTTTTCTTTAATTTCTGTTGTAGTATTAGAATCTGTTAATTGTAATGTGTTACCCAATTCCAATTCAGGGCTGTCAATGTAGTAGCAATTATCTTCTTTGCTATATATTGTGACAGGAATAAATTTGTTGGATAAGTTACCATCTTCATCATAAATCTGTTTTAAAACACCGCTGGAACCATCTGCGCCACCTTTGTTGACATAGTCTTCAGGGACAATTAAAAATTCCTTTTCTACAATAGCAGAATTTGGTACTTTCAATCCTTCTTCTTCTTCAATTAATAACTCAATTTTTATGAAACGATCAGAACAGAACGAAATCATGGAATTATTAAATATTAATTGAATAAAATGTTTTCCGTCACTATTGGTAAGTAGTTTAACTTCGGCCCATGAGATGGTTTGATCCTTTAGAAATTTAACCTGAACATACTCTTTTTCTACCAAATAATCAGCACGTTCGGCATCTGTTTCAATAATTATGGACCAAGCTTCATCTGTAATCAATTTATAAATAGGTTCTCCGGCACTGATTAATTCGTTGGCAATCAGCTGTGTTTTCTGGTAGTTTTCTTTTTCCAGGATTTCGGAGGTAATATCATTAGGATTGAAATTTTCATAACCATCATAAGAATATACAACGATACCCGAATCAGGAGCATTACAGATATTAATAAGACCACTGTCTCCTGCTCTGTTAAGCTTTTCCAAATTATCTAAAATATTAGAGTTAGCAAGTTTTAAAACATTACCTTCAATGGCATATTTAAAATCATAGGTTGTTGAAAAATTTCGTGTACTAAAATCATGAGCAAAGTCCATAATATCATCACGTAAGTCGATTAAAGCAGATTCAGAGAGAGAATTTTCTCCCATGTTTTGTTCGTTCATAATATCCTGAAGGCGTCCACCTTCATCTACAGTACAAACCATCTTATAGGCACCGATTCGGCTTCCTTCACTTACATAATAATTTAAATAACCGGAATAATTGCTGTTAATAATGGTTTCTTCACGTAAGGCAAGTCCGGTATAAATATTATTTACAAATAAGGAACCGGTTTTAACCTGATAACCGGCGACATGTTTAGTTGTTAAAAACATAAAAATACATATAAGAAGATATAAAAAAATAATACCGAAAATAACCATACCGATATTTAAATTGGATGATTTTTTTTCAGTTACTCCACTTCTATAATTTGTTTTTGCCAAGATGGTTCCTCCTAAATAATATCTTTAAAAAAGGAGCTGTTTACACAGCCCCCTTATGTATTCAATATCCGAAATCTTTTTCTTTTGCTTATAAAGCAACAATAACTTTTGATTTCAAGCTATCATCTAATTCACATTCATCACAGGATACACTTAAAATGAAATCCACACCAAATTTTTCACCAAGAACTTCTAATCTGTTAACTACATCTGTAATAGAAGTATCTTCTAATTTGGAAATTTTAAGGAAACTGTCAAAATACATCTGCTGTAAATCGTGATCCTGAGAAATAATTCCACATACAAAACCTACAAATTCTGCACTGTTTTCAAAATCATAATCTGAAACATCAATTAAACGAACTTTGTTATTAAGTTCAAACATGTGTTTTGTACTCTTGTCCAAATAAACAATATTTCCTGAAACAGTTTTAACTTCACTATTAACTTTGTCTAATAAATATTTTGTTTTGCCTTTCCCCTTTTTACCTACAATTAATTGAACCATTGGTAATCCCTCCTACAGTAAAAATTTTGTTGCGCATGGCAATCTATAAGGCTCATTCGTAACTTATAGATATTATAGTTTATATACCTGAAAATTACAACCTCTAATTGTATATTTCTTCTAATAAATCTATCATTTGTTCGTACATAAGCGGTCTTTCTTTAGAACGTAAAATAACAGAAATATATGGATTTCCGGACGCATCTTTGGATAAAATAATCAAACAACTGCCGGCTGCTGTTGTTGTTCCTGTTTTTCCACCGATTACTGTTACTTTGTCAGGGGATTTATAATCATTACGTAAAAACAGATTGGTTGTGGAAAAACTTAATTCTTTATCTTTTCCGGAGCTATCTTTATATACAGTGCTGTACCGTTCCATATGTATTATTTCACGGAAAAGTTCGTATTCGATAGCTTTGTTGAATATTAAATATAAATCATAAGCAGTTGTATAGTGATTATCATCCGAAAGGCCATGTGGATTCACAAAGTGACTGTTAGTAGCACCTAATTCTTTTGCTTTTTCATTCATTAATGCTGCAAAACCTTCCAAAGAACCACCTAAATGGATGGCAATAGCATTGGCTGCATCGTTGGCAGAATTAATAAGCAATGCATGAAGTGCTTGGTTTAAAGTTAAGGTATCTCCTTCTTTTAAGCCACATAAAGTTGCACCGGATTCTGTAATTTTTACATCCTTTGTGACAGTAATGATATCATCTAAATTACCCTGTTCTAAGGCAATTACAGCTGTCAAGACTTTCGTAAGGCTGGCAGGTGCCAGTCTTTCGTGAATATTTTTAGCATATATAATATTTGCATTGTTAACATCAAAAAGAGCCGCTGCGGTTGCATCTGCCATATTTACAGAGGTATTCTTTGTTACATTTGCATTACCGACACAGAGACTGGATGCAAATGAATCAATTTTAATGTCTTCAGTATGTTCGGTAACGGAAAATGCAGAAACATTACTATCTAAAGTATATGGAACCATAATATTCACAGAACCACAGGCATTCAGAAAAACGGCGAATAATAATACTACACTTAAGAATAATCTATTTGTACATTTCACGCCACTCGAGATCTCCTCTGTCTAAAGATTTTATCAAAAGTTCTGCAGTTGCCAGATTAGTTGCAAAAGGAATGTTATGAGAGTCACATATTTTAACAATATTGTGTACATCGGGTTCGTGTGCTTTACTTGTTAATGGATCGCGTAAGAAAATAACCAGATCAATCTGATTATGTTCAATTTGTGCCCCAAGCTGCTGATCTCCGCCTAAATGACCTGCAAGATATTTATGAACTGTTAGATTTGTAACTTCTTCAATTAATCTTCCGGTAGTTCCGGTTGCGTATAATTCATTTTTGGATAAAATTCCTCTGTAAGCTATACAAAAGTTCTGCATTAACTTCTTTTTGGCATCATGTGCAATAAGTCCGATGTTCATTGTGTTTTACCCCTCCAAAAGTGATACATTAATATTTTTTTGCCTGTAATCTAATATTTAATAAAATACCTATAGCTGCATATAAGCTTACCAGTGAAGTAAGACCGTAACTGACAAAGGGACACGGAATCCCTGTATTAGGTAATAATCCTGTTGCAACCGACATATTTAAGAAACTCTGAAATCCTATTAGTGCGGCAACTCCGCAAGCAATAATAGAACCGGCGAGGTCTTTGGATAAGCGGGCAATATTAATACATTCAAATACAATAAGTATTACCAGAACAATTACACCGCAGGCACCAACAAATCCTAATTCTTCTCCAATAACAGCAAAGATAAAGTCTGTCTGTGGTTCGGAAATGAAATTACCGTTTTTTACGGATGCAATAACATTATTATTCAATCCTTTACCCCAAAGTTGTCCGGAACCAATGGCAGTCATAGAATTAATTGTCTGATATGCAATGGTATCGGCATACTTTTCCGGTTGGAGCCAAGCAAGAATTCTGTTTACCTGATAATCATGTATAAGCTGTTGTCCCGGTTGTAAAACCAGAAAAAGAAATAGGGAAACTGCAGGAACAGCAATTAACAAAACAGTCCCTACTATCCTATAGCTTAATCCGCCGACAAACAGCATAACACAAAAGATTACTATAATCATGATACTGGTGGATAGATCGGGCTGGTCAAGTACCAGTAAGAGCGGAACCCCCAGTAATACAGCACAAATTACTAAAAATTTAAAAGAATTTATGTTTTCCCTATACTTCATAATAAACTGTGCAAAGAATAAAATCAATAAAATTTTCGCTGTTTCAGACGGCTGGAATTGGATTCCGGCGATATTTACCCAGCGCTTTGCACCACCGATTTCTATACCAAAAAAAGTAACAGATAACAGTAAAATTATGTTGATTATATATAGATATCCGTAAAAAAACAGTATTAGACTGTAATCAATAAAAGATACAATAAGCATGATTACAATTCCGACACACACCCCTATCAGTTGGCGGTCTAAAAGGTCTGATTTAGCACTACCGACAGCTAATACTCCTATAACAGAGAGGGTAATTACTAGTATTATTAATTTAAAATCATAGTCTCTGAGTTTATATTGTCGTAACATTTTTTCCTTCTTTATTTATTCGTGAATATCCAAAATCGGAATGTTGGCATATAAAGATGGCTTTTTGTTTTTTCCTCTTTTGTTATTCTTTTTTAGTACAATTTCCATATGTTCTTCATCGATACTCATATATTTGGAGATACATTTAATGATATCCTGCTTCATCAGGTTTAAAGTATGAGGAGAACAGTTAATCCTATCGGAAATCAATAATACTTTCAAGCGGTCTTTTGCAATGTCGCCTGAAGATTTTTTCTTAAAAATTTGAATTTTTTTCATATAACCGGCCTTTCTACTCTATTTCTGGGATTTTTACATCTTTATTAATTTTTGTGAAAAATATTACTGACTCTGGTCCAGAAAGATATACTCTGAAAGAGTTCGATAGGAATTTTTTCACCGGTAATCCTCAAAGAAATATTTCGATAAGCCCGTCCGGCCAGGGAAGGAGTTTCAACCAAAGCTTCTCCCTGATTTGTAGAAATTACAACCTGTTCATCATCAGGAATAACTCCAATCAGAGGGATTCCGAGAATATCAACGACATCTGTCGGAGACATCATATCTCCTTTTTTTACAAGATCTAAGCGCATCCGGTTTAGCAATAAATCAATCTGTTTCGTTTCATGGGATTCTAACAGACCAATAATACGATCGGCATCCCTGATAGCCGAAACCTCAGGTGTTGTTACAACAATAGCACGATCGGCACCGACAACTGCATTTTTAAATCCCTGCTCTATTCCGGCAGGACAATCCAGTAAAATGTAATCAAATTGAGGTCGTAAATATTCAATTAATTTTATCATCTGATTTTCATTAACAGCCGTTTTATCTCTTGTTTGTGCAGAGGGTAACAGATATAACCCGGGATAACGTTTATCTCTGATTAATGCCTGTTTCACACGACATACACCTTCTACTACGTCTACCAGATTGTAAACAATCCGATTTTCAAGTCCCATAACAACATCCAGATTTCTAAGTCCGATGTCGGTATCAATCATAACTACTTTTTTTCCTAAAGCAGCCAGACCGCTTCCTAAGTTTGCGGTGGTAGTTGTTTTACCTACACCGCCTTTCCCACTTGTAATGACAATAACTTCACACATATTTTACTTCCTTTCGAAAATATATATTATATTGTCCTGCCAGAGAAATTATGTTTTGAGATAAAACAGGTCTTCCATTTCTAAAACGGAAGATATTCCAGCAAATCTTTTGTAATGGGTTCTGTTACAATATGTTTGTCTTTTACATATGCAATTTTCGGTTGTACTTTGGGTTTGATTCCCCAACGGGGCTTGTCTTTTGGTTTATATCGAAAGTCTCCGATTCTTAATTTTTCGGGCGACATTTCAAGCGCAACAACATAATGGCTTTCATCATTTCCAACACCTGCATGGGCTTCTCCATAGAGACCACCTAAAATGATAATATCTTTGGAAGCGGTAACTACGCAACCGGGATAAACATCACCGAGAATTACAATGCTGGAATCCTCAACATCAATTTTCTGATTGTTTTTAAGAGTACCTCGATAAAAACGTCCGTAATTATCAGTGTGTTGCATTTCTACTTTTTGAATTGCTTTTACAAAATTACGTTCAGTCTCTTCATTTTTACCAACGATACAAATGATTTCCAAATCAGAATTCGCGTGTATGCTGCTAACAATAAGTCGTTCTTCATCATCAGAAAATACTCTTCCTTCTAAGGCGAGAGCAACTTTGGCATCACGGAAGAAATTGCGGCTTTGGTTAAATTTTGCACCGATTTCCTCTAATAGTTGTTCAAAGTCAATTTTTGGATTTAAATGTAATGTAATTCCATTAGGAAATTTTTTAATCATAATGTTGTCTTTCATAATAAACAACTCTCCTTTTAATCTCCTCCGGCAGAAGAAGCATCTGGTCGTGTTGCAGTACCGGAAAGAATGGTATCTTCGTCCTGGATGTCGAAATAATATAAATAAATATCACGTGTCAGGTTTGCGGCATAGTTAGAGGTATAACCATTTGCGATACGTGTAGTAATGGTTATTTCAGGTTTCTCATAAGGTGCATAACTGACAAAAAGTGCATGGTTGGCACGCTTCCGGGTCTCTTCCGCGGTACCTGTTTTTCCGGCAATAGTGATACCGGCAGTTCTTAATATACTATAATCACTACGTTTTTCTACTACCTGGCGCATACCTTCATGAATGGCATTCCATGTAGAAGAGGAAATGTCTACTTTATTTCTGACTTCCGGGGAAAAATCTTTTAACAGATTACCATTGGAATCAGTAACTTTGTCTATGAGACTCAGATTGTAGCAAGTTCCGTTATTGGCAATGGTGGTTACATATCTGGAAAGACCTACAGTAGTATAGTTGTTAGTACCCTGACCAATGGCTGACATTACGGAATAGTCTTTAGAAACTTCCGGAGTAGCTTCTTCAATTTCAACACCGGATTTTTCACTAAGTCCAAACATATCAGCATATTTGTATAATTTATCAATACCAAGATCACTGTAATAAGTATCACCGGAAATACCCAACTGATAACCTACTTCATAGAAGAAACAGTTACAGGAATTGGCAATACCACCAACAACATTCAGATTTCCGTGGGCAGACGGATATATCCAACATTTATATTGGTTGGTAGTAAATCTGTCAAAAATACCGCGACATAAAATATGTGAAGAAGTTGTTACTACATGTTCTTCCAAAGCCGCTGTTGCGGAAACCATCTTAAAAGTGGAACCGGGAACTGTTTTTTGCTGTGTTGCACTATTCCACATAGGTCTGGTAAGGTCAGTCTGTAACCATGCGTAGTAATTATTATCAATACTGTTTGCAAGGCGGTTGTTATCATAGCTTGGATAACTTACCAAAGCGATAACTTCCCCTTGGGTATTGGTGATGACTACAGAAGCTGAGCAGGGATCTAATGCCAGCTGAGCCGGTGTAATATATAGGTTTTCTATAAGAAAAATCATAAAATTATAAGCAGAAATCTGTCCGGAAAGAAATTTTTCCTTTTCCTCTTCTGTTATATTTATAACCTCCTGTTCTATAAGAACGGAGCATACCTGTTTTGCACTGATATCATTATATTTAATCATATATTTGTACATTTTTTTTGCAAAAGTGGTATTGTTTTCTAATTTTTCAAATATATATTGAACAAGACTATCGTAGATTTCATCTGCATCGGCATATTTATTTTCAAGATTGATTTTGGAAACATCAACCCAGTTCTGGGAAATGCAATATTTTAAGAATTCCCCCATACTGATGACCTCTTCGGTGGTCCAGGCAATGTATGTTTCATCATTTTTATCGATTTTATCAGAAACCAACACATCATATTCTTTTAACATAGAAATGATATAGCTTTGATAAATCTGATGTTCAGTTGATAAGCGGTTATATGGGGTGAATTTCTCATACAACTGCTGATTAATATAATCGAAAATCTTTTGCTGCTTTCCTAAGAATGCAGAATAGATTGCATTTTCATTGGGTAATGCATCAACATCGTCAAATTCTTTGATATTAATAACATTGTTATTGATTAAAGCAAAATAAACATCATCAATAGGAATATATAAGGAGCTTGCAGAAGGATGCTCCGGAACAACGTAATTTTTGTTATTAATAATCTTACCAACCAGTATTCCGGCTAATTTTTGTTCCAGAATATCATATGTTGCCATTTGGAGATCGGCATCTATATTTAAATACAGATCATTTCCGGCAAGGGGATCAACACGATCAGTTGTTTCGATGATTTTCCCCATATTGTCTACATAAATCGTTTCTTTCCCGTTAACACCTCGAAGATAACTTTCCATAGTCTCTTCAATTCCGGTTTTTCCGACAACATCATTTAATGTATATTCGTCTTTATATCCTAAAGAAGAAGAAAGCTGCGTATTTAAAGTTTCCATTTCTTCTTTGTCAATTTTACCGGTATATCCAAGGATGTGAGCAAAATATTCAGGATTTTCATACACACGGATTGTGTCTTCCTGAATGGCAGCACCGGGAAGGTCATCAATATTTTCCAGAATATGTGCCACTGTTTCTTCACTGACATCTGCAGCTACAATGGTTGGAATATATTTTTGGAAACTATTAGCACTCATAGCATAACGTAAAGTGACAATTTTTAAAATTTCCTCTTTAGTAAATCCTTCCCCAAGAATAAAACTATCTCGTGGATTAGCAGGATCGGGAGATTTTCCTACGCCATAGCGGGAATAACCTGCCAGATATTGCATCATTTCTTCGACAGTTGCAGTCTCCTGTTCATAGGACATGTCCCCGGGGTCTGCTTCGCCGTAAACATCTGCTTTAAATCGACGAAGTTTTGTTTCGCTTACGGTATAAGCATAATTACCATTTTCATCAATAATAATATTAAAATTGCCGGCAATACTATCTCCGCTCTCTTCGATTAAATGAATCATTTTTAAAAGCGTTTCATTAAGTGCTTCATTTTTACCGGTTTTAGCTTCATAAACATCTTCAATGGTGACATTATAAGCTAGTTTATTGTGGGCAAGAATTTTACCGTTTCTATCATATATATTTCCACGGGAACTGGGGATTGAACGTTCTTTTTGTATTTTCAAAGTGAAATCTTCCAAAGCCTCAGCACCGTTTACAATTTGAAGATTAAATATTCGATAAATTAAAATACTTCCCAGAAAGAGAATTATAATTGCCAGAATTATTAATTTGGAATTTTCTACATTCGTGGAAGGCTTATTTGTACTGTTATACAATTTTTGAAGCTCCTTCTTTTTCTCTCCGCTCCAAAAGGTTTTCTAACAATAAAAGAAGCGGATAAAGTATGCAAGTTACAATAATGGTATATACCATTTCCGGAATAATTATATTAAGAAAATAGTATGAGAATTGGAATCTTCCTTTTAATAAAAATATTAAAACATAAATGATAATGTTGTAGAGGAAGTCACTTCCGATAATCAAAGCAATCGGAAGTTTAATATCTTCCGGAAAAAACATTTTTTTGAAAACACCGTTTAAATATCCTATGTACATATAAATCAGGGCATAAAATCCAAGAACACCGCTAGAAAAGATATCCATGATAAGTCCGGAAAAAAAACCTACTAAAAGCCCGGATTTCCTTCCTCTCATAAAACCATAAGAAGCAGTTACTACAATCATAAGATTAGGAATAATTCCACCAAAAGCCAGGTGGGGAAAAACAGTACTTTGCAATAGAAAGCATATGAATACAAAGAATATACATACTAATACACTAAGCATCAAATCCTCCTGTTTACTGAATGGTCTGTTTTAATTCCATAATCACCAATACATCTTCTAAATGTTCAAAATCCACCGCAGTTGTCAAGGTGCCGGATTTTGTAAGATTATTGGAATCTGTTTCGATACTACTAATATAACCAATTAAAATTCCCGGAAGATAGTGATTGCTGATATTGGAGGTAACAATCTTATCTCCTACTGCAGCTTTATTATCATTATCTACAAGTTTGTTAAAGGCAATCATACCTTTGGGCATAGTGGTTAAATCACCGGTTACAATGAGATGATCTCCTGTGGACAGCAATAAACCACTGGTATTGTTATTGTCTTCAATAATACTGGTTACTTTCGCATAATTAGGACCTACATCGGTAACTCTGCCAACCAGACCGCTTCCGGCCATAACATTGCAATTAATTTGAATTCCATCATTACTGCCTTTGTTGATGGTAAAAGAAGAAAACCAGTTGCTGGAGTCACGGGCAATGATTTGTGCACCGATTTTTTCGTATTCTGAGTATTCTTCATCTAACTTTAAAAGCTGACGTAACTGGTTTAATTCATAACGTTCCTGTTGGAACTTGGTATTTTCAATTGTTAAACGGTCCACTTCTGCTTTCAAACGTTGATTTTCTTCTAAAACATCTTTAATTTCCATAAGTTGGTCTGATTTATCGGATATCCAGCCACCAACTTCAGATATACCATTCTGAAATGGAACGAGAAGAACTCCGGCTATGGAATTTAATGGTGTATTCAGTGCCGGTGTTTTAAAAGATAAAATCATAATGGCAATACATACACATGTTAATAGAAAAAGGAGATATTTACTTGGCAGCGTAAATTTCTCCTTTGGTCTTTTTAATACAGGACTCATCTTCCCATCCCTTCAATGGAATACGCTACAGATTTATAGTTATCGTCTTTAATTACTTTTGCGATACCTCTGGCTACACTTTCGATAGGATTGTCACAGACATTTACTTTAAGTCCGGTGCCTTTTGCCATTAATTCAGCTAAGTGACTCACTTGGGAAGCACCGCCGGTAAGATAAATACCATGTTTGTAAATATCAGCACCTAATTCCGGTGGAGTACGTTCCAGAATTACTTTTATACTGTCAATAATAGTGTTGAAACTTTCAATTAAAGCTTTATTAACCAATGCTGTAGGAATTTCACGTTCTACCGGAAGTCCGCTGACAATGTCACGTCCGTAAACAACAGCAGGTTTACCGGCTTTTTCCAATTCCTTCAAATTGATTTTTACTTTTTCGGCTGTTTTTCCACCAATCAAAAGACTGAATTCATTTCGTACCGCGTTTTTTATAGCTTCATCAAATTTTAATCCGCCTATCTTGATTAAACGGCTTAAAACGATTCCGCCTAATGAAAGAATAGATACTTCTGTTGTGTCATAACCAACATTTACGATTAAAACACCCTGAGAATTTTTTACATCAATATCCAGTCCTAAGCCATCTGCTACGGCTTTTTCTACTACCATAATTTTCTTTGCTTTTACATTGGCATCTTTAATCAGATCATAGAAAGCTCTTTTTTCTACTTCCGTAACATCTGTAGGAACTGCTACATAGTAATCAGATGGTTTGATATTTCCGCCGGAAAGGTCATTGATAAAATATTTTAACAATGTTTCCATATTTTTAATATCTGCGATTACACCATTGCATACGGGATAAGATGCTACAATATTACCGGGTGCTTTTTCATACATATCAAATGCAGAGTCACCGTAAGCGAAAAATGTCTTTTTGTTTTCGATGGCAATCATATTTTTTTCTACCATCACGGAATCGTCTGCGCGATTATAAATTTTAATGTTACTTGTGCCAAGATCAATACCAAATACGTTGTTTGCCATGGTCAAGCTCCTTTCTCTTTGTTAAATGTATCTTAATTCTTTTAAACTCATGTAAGTATTATCCCCGATAATAATATGATCTACCAGAGGAATATTCATTAATTGTGATGCTTCATGAATTCGTTTTGTGATTTCAATATCATCTCTGCTGGGAGTCGGATCTCCGCTGGGATGATTGTGAACCAGTAAAATATGTACTGCATGTGCTTTTAAGGCAGTCATGAATATTTCGCGAGGAGATATCAGAGACATATTTACGGTTCCGATAGAAAGAACACAGTCTTTTAAAAATTGATTTTTTCCATCAGTCATAACCAGAATAACCTGTTCGACCTCCAGATGTCTGACTTGTTCTTTATAATAATCGGCAATGGTTGCCGGTTTATCGAAACGGATACCTTTCTTAAAGGTTTCCATGGCAATTCTTCTGGAAAACTCCGTCACACATTTAATACGGATAGCTTTTACTTTTCCTATACCTTTTATCTTCATCAACTCTTCCAGTGTCAGATGTTGTAAAGAAAGAAGTCCGTTAGTTTGGCCGCGTCCGTTACTTAGGTTAAGAATTTTTTTTCCGAGTTCGATGGAATTAGCATCTTTAGTTCCGGTACGGATAATAATTGCCAATAATTCGGAGTCAGTCAGTGACTGGGCACCGAAAATTTCAAATTTTTCATAGGGAAGTAAATCCTCCCAATTTTTCGGGGTAGTATTCATAATTCCTGCTTTCTCTTCTCTCCGTGCAAGAAAATATTGCCCCTAAAAGTGTTACAGTAAACGATAGATGATGATTCCTAAAATAATACCAATAATACTGGCAATGGTAATTTTTATGGTTAAGGCAAAGGTGATACACAAAATTCCCAAATCAAGTACTACAGGAGAAGTCAAACCAAAGGTTTGTCCAAAACTTAAAAAGCTGTTAGGAAACATATTACCGATAAAGCCACCTAAAACAATCCCGGCCAAAATAAGTAACAGGCAGGTCCAATTATTTTTGTGTTTCATTGGTATTCCAATCCTTTCTCGTTTGTATTTTTATCTTAGATATATTAACATAATTCGTGCTTTCTGTATATAAAGTTAAGGTATTTTTTTTCGCCTTAATCGACAGCTTAATCAATTAATCCTGCATTTTTTACAGACTGATAAGCTGTTAAAATTCCAAATTTTGCATGTTGCCAGGTTAAACCGCCTTGGAAATATACTGCAAAGGGAGGTTTGATTGGACCATCTGCACTGAGTTCGATGGAGGAACCGGAAACAAAGGCTCCGGCAGCCATGATTACTTTACTGTCATATCCGGGCATATCCCAAGGTTCCGGAGTCACAAAGCTGTCAATAGGTGC
The DNA here is from genome assembly GCA_017521195.1 of Lachnospiraceae bacterium. GTDB lineage: Bacteria > Bacillota > Clostridia > Lachnospirales > Lachnospiraceae > SFDP01. The sequence continues at coordinate 51,698 of JAFXGP010000065.1, read as the reverse complement.
TGCTTTCTGGATTCCTTCGCAGAAAGATACAACACCTTCCGGTGTTCCGAATGTTACAGCCTGAATAATATCATGTCTTGATTCGATACTGTTCGGAACCACACTGAAACCTGCTCTTTCAAATAGATTAGCAGCAAATATGGCACCTTTTAAAGCTCCGGCAGTTACCGTAGGTGCTAAAAACAATCCCTGGTAGAAGGAAGATAAAATTCCTAAAGATGCACCTACTTCTTTTCCAAGCCCCGGGCTGGTAAGTCTGTAAGCTGCATTTTCTACACATTCTTTTTTCCCGGCAATATATCCGCCGATTGGTGCAAGGCCGCCCCCCGGATTTTTAATCAGGGAACCGACTACCATGTCAGCACCAACATCAGTGGGTTCTATGGTCTCTACAAATTCACCATAACAGTTGTCTACCATACATATAACATCCGGTTTGATTTTTTTAATAAAGGAAATTAATTCTCCGATGCGTGTTACGGACAAAGTAGGTCTTGTCTGATATCCCTTGGAGCGCTGGATAGTAACCAGTTTTGTTTTTTCGTTAATGGCTTTTGCAATATTATCGTAGTCGAAACCACCATCAGGAAGTAAATCTACTTGTGAATAGCTGATTCCGTATTCCTTCAGAGAACCTTTGCTATCACGGATTCCGATTACTTCTTCCAAAGTGTCATAGGGTTTTCCGACAGGGCTTAATAATTCGTCTCCGGGACGTAAATTACTCATTAATGCCAGCGCCAAAGCATGGGTTCCGCAGGTAATCTGAGGACGTACCAGAGCATCTTCCGTGTGGAATACTTTAGCATATACTTCTTCCAAAGTATCGCGGCCAATATCGTTATAACCATAACCTGTGGTTCCAAGGAGACATGCTTCACTTACTTTACAATCCTGCAAAGCTTTTAAAACTTTTAATTGATTGATTTCTGCCACCTTATCAATTTCGTCAAAGCGGGGGTTGAGTTCTTTTAAAATTTCTTCGCCTAAAACATATACCTCAGGGGTAATTCCTAAGTCTTCGTATATTTTCTGTAACATAGTATTTCCTTTCCGGTTATTAAAAAAGTAAATTAATATTTATTTTTGAGGATTTATATGTTGACACATAAAATCTAATATTTCTTTGTTGTTATAATTAAATTCGGGTTTATTTACCCAAATAACCTCTTTTTCTCGTTTGAACCAGGTAATCTGACGTTTGGCAAAATGTCTTGTATCTCTTTTTATAACGTAAACAGCATTATCCAAAGAAATTTCACCATCCAGGTAACTGAGAATTTCTTTGTATCCCAATGCCTGCATGGAGACATACGAACGGTCGTATCCTAATTCTTTTAAGTATTTAACTTCTTCGATAAGACCTTCTGTTACCATTTCGTCTACTCTTTTATCAATTCTTTCGTATAAAAGATCACGATGATCATTTAAGACAAAATAAGAAAAATCATAAGGACTTTCATTTTTTCGCTGTTCTTCGTTGTGTTCTGATATCCTTTGTCCGGTCAGTTTGTAGTACTCTAAAGCACGGATGACTCGCTTTACGTTATTTGCATGAATAGCATCTGCGGAAGCAGGATCTATTTTACGTAATTCTTCATGCAGAAACTCGGCACCTTTTTCTCCTGCAATAGATTCTAATTCTGCCCGGATTTGATGATTATCATCATCTACGGAAAAGTTAATATCGTATAGAACTGCCTGAATATAAAAACCGGTACCGCCAACGAGAATGGGAATATGACCCCGTTCGTATATTTCCTGCATATATTGTTTGGTTTTCTGTTGAAAAATCACCACGTTAAATTCTTCCGAAGGTTCTAACTCATCTACAAGATAATGAGGTATTCCTTCCATTTCCTCCGGTCTGATTTTGGCAGAACCGATATCCATGTGTTTATAAACCTGGGCGGAATCCGCAGATATAATTTCACCGCCGATTCTCTTAGCAAGTTCTATGGATAATTTAGTTTTGCCTACGGCGGTAGGTCCGGTAAGAACTATAAGTTTCTTCTTTTCCATAATGACTCCTTAAACAATTCGTTTAAATTTCTTTTCCAAATCGGTTTTACTCATGGATATCATAGTTGGTCTTCCATGTGGGCAATGGTAAGGATTTTCTAACTCGAAAAGTTGTTCTAATAAAGCATTCATTTCCATAACGGTGAATGTTTGATTCCCTTTCACAGCAGATTTGCATGCCATGGAAGCAATTTTTGCCTGAATTGCTTCCGGAGTTCCTTTACATCCGTTTTCTATCAGCTCATCTAATATTTCCTCAAAAAAACGTTTCTCGCTTTTGCCATAAAGTTCCATAGGCATTTCACGCATGGCAATAGAATGGCTTCCAAAATCTTCCCATACAAAACCCAGAGTTTCAAAATAAGAGTGATATTCTTCCAGAGCCGCTTCCTCTTTTTGGGTTAGATGTAAGACTAAAGGAGGTTGCAACGTCTGGGATAAAATTTCTCCGTTTTCAAGACTATTCATAAGTTTTTCATATTTTACTTTTTCGTGGGCAGCATGTTGATCTACAAATAGTAATTTGTCTTCATAACATACCAGCCAATAAGTCTGGAAAATCTGACCTAATATTTCGTATTTATCTTTATTCTCCTGTTTTAAGATACGTTCTTCAAAGAAATTCATCTGTACAGGAGCTTTAATATCCGGCATAGGAGGTTGGATGTCCGGCGCAGAAACAGGAGTTTTGATATTGGGCACAGAAGATTCTTCGCCAAATAAGCGATTTGTGATATAAGAAAAATCTTCCTTTACCTTGTATTCTTCCATTCGCTTTTGTTCAAAGGGTTCCGGCACAGCAGTACGTTCTGTGATTTCCTTTTTGGGAGTTTGATTTAACACCTCATCCTGATCTATATCAGGAATCATTTCCTGTTGTTGTAAAGTCCGGGAAACGGAATTTACAATAAAATCATAATATTTCCGGCTATCAGTAATTCGGATATCCATCTTTGTAGGGTGTACATTTACATCAACTTTATCGGTGTCGATTTCAAAATACAGAACCACAAAAGGAAATTTATGCTGCATCAGGTAAGCATGGTAGCCCTCTTCCACGGCTTTGAATAAAAAATTACTTTTTACATATCTTCCATTAATGAAGCAGTTTTCAAAATTGCGGTTAGAACGGTTCAGGGATGGCTTTCCGAGATAGCCGTACATGTGAATGTGGTCATCTTTGCAATCAATAGGGATGATTTCTTTTATAAAATCTTTTCCGAAAATACGGTAAATAATTTCCCGCATATCACCATTGCCGGAGGTATGGAATTTCACCTGATTGTTAGAGATAAACTGAAAAGAAATTTCCGGTTTACTCATGGCAAGGTGTTCACATAAATCTGCAATATATCCTCCTTCTGTAGTAGGTGTTTTCAAAAATTTTCTTCGTGCAGGTGTATTGAAAAAAAGGTTTTTTACCAAAATTGTAGTACCGTTTGGTAAACCAACCTGAGAGAAATCAGTCTCTTTACCGCCTTCGACTGCATAATGAACCCCCATAAGGGAATCTTTGGTCTTTGTCATAATTTCTACTTGGGCTACGGCGGAAATGCTGGATAAAGCTTCGCCCCTGAATCCTAAGCTATGAATATTATTTAAATCTTCTGAAGTACGGATTTTGCTGGTGGCATGGCGGAGAAAGGCTTCTCTTACCTGATCTTCAGGGATTCCGCTTCCGTTATCGGTAACACGGATAAAAGAAATACCGCCTTCTTTTATTTCTACAGTGATTGCGGTTGCACCTGCATCAATAGCATTTTCTACAAGTTCTTTTACGACACTGGAAGGTCGTTCCACTACTTCACCGGCAGCAATTTTATCTATAGTTGCATTATCTAATAATTGAATTCGTGACATAATTTTCATAATTCCTTTAAGAATCGGCAGAACTCCGGATAAGTTCTACCAACGGTTTTTTAATTTGTTTTGTAATTGATATAAGGTATTTAAGGCATCTAAAGGTGTTAAAGTTGAAATGTTTATATCCATCAATTCCTTGATAATATCTTCGTCTTTTACAGTGTCGAATAAAGACATCTGAGTTAAATCTACTTCATCATAGGTCTTTGTTTTAGTTTTTTGTGCAGAAGTAGGATTAATGGAAATATTCTGTACTTTTTCAATAATATCATTGTCGGTTAATTGTTCGACGATTTCTTTGGCACGATTAATTACAATATCAGGAACTCCGGCAAGTTTTGCTACCTGAATACCATAACTCTTATCTGCCCCTCCTTTTACAATTTTACGGAGGAATACAATATCGTCTCCCTGTTCTTTTACAGCGATACAGTAATTATTTACGTTGTTAATTTTACCTTCTAATTCTGTCAGTTCATGGTAATGGGTTGCAAATAATGTTTTAGCTCCTAAAATACGGGTATTGCTGATGTGTTCAATTACCGCCCAGGCAATACTTAGACCATCAAAGGTGGAAGTTCCGCGTCCGATTTCGTCCAGAATTAAGAGACTGTTAGAAGTTGCGTTTCTTAAAATATTAGCAACTTCATTCATCTCTACCATGAAGGTACTCTGACCACTGGCAAGGTCATCAGAAGCTCCTACACGGGTAAAAATACGGTCTACAATACCAATATTAGCAGAAGTGGCCGGAACGAAACAACCAATCTGAGCCATGAGTACAATCAAGGCTGTTTGACGCATATACGTTGATTTTCCTGCCATGTTAGGACCGGTAATGATGGAAACACAATGTTTATTGTTATCCAGATATGTATCATTGTTAATGAACATATCATTTACAATCATTTTTTCCACCACCGGATGACGTCCTTCTTTGATATTAATGATTCCTTTTTCGTTTAATTTAGGTCTTACATAACGATTTTGTTCTGCCACTAAAGAGAATGAACAAAGAGTATCCAATACAGCCAGTGCTTTAGCTGTTTTCTGGATACGTTCGATTTCCTCTCCGATTTTATCTCGGATGGAACAGAATATTTCATATTCCAGTGCATACAATTTGTCTTCTGCATTTAAAATGGTGTCTTCCATTTCCTTTAATTTGGCAGTTGTATAACGTTCCGCATTTGTCAGAGTCTGTTTTCGAATATAATCCTCGGGAACCATATTTTTAAAGGAATTGGTAACTTCAAAATAATAACCAAATACTTTATTATATTTAATTTTCAGATTTTTGATTCCGGTACGTTCCCTGTCCTCTTCTTCCAGAGCGGCAAGCCAGTTCTTTCCTTCGGTTTTTGCCTGTCTTAAACTGTCTACCTGAGGATGGAATCCATCCTTAATAAGCCCTCCTTCTTTTGTTGCAATAGGAGGTTCTTCCAGAATGGAAGCTTCAATTAAGCCGCATAAATCTCTTAATTCATCGATTTGTTCAGCTAATTCTTTCAGATATTCTTTTTCGAATCCGGAAACTACGGTCTTAATGGCAGGAAGCATTTGCAAAGAATTGCGGAAGGCAATCAAATCCCTTGGGTTAGCAGAGCCATAGCTGACCTTACCGAGAAGTCTTTCCAAATCATATACCGGATTCAGATATTCTCTTATCTCATCTCTGCTGACACCATCTTTACAAAGTTCGCTTACGGCATCCAGTCTTTTCTCTATTTGTTCTTTGTGAATCAATGGCTGTTCAATCCAGGTACGAAGCTGACGTCCCCCCATGGCAGTTTTGGTTTTATCTAAAACCCATAAAAGAGAACCGCGTTTCTGTTTCTCTCTTAATGTTTCACATAACTCCAGGTTTCTTCTGGTAGAACTGTCTAATAACATATATGCACTGCTGACGTAAGGAGTAATGTGGGTAAAATGAGACAGAGAAGTTTTTTGTGTCTCATACAAATATTGCATTAATGCACCGGCACCAATCAAACCGCTGGGAAAATCTTCCATGCCAAGACCACTTAATGTATTGGTTTTAAAGTGATTCATAAGACATTTCCGGCAGTTGTCTTCATCATAAAAATAAGGTTCCAGAGCTGAAATACTGATATCAAGTCTGCTTTTAAAATCATCAATATCAATGCCGCTGACATAAAAGGCCTGGTTACAAATGATTTCCTTAGGAGCATATTTCATAATCTCATCCAACAATTTTTTGTTGGAATCAACTTCTGTAAGAAAGTAATCACCTGTAGTAACATCAGCGATGGAGATACCGATTCTTCCATCAAAATAAGCGATGCTCATTAGGTAGTTATTACAGCTTTCGTCTCCTGTAATATTAAGATTGGTTCCCGGAGTTACAATTCTTGTAACTTCTCTTTTTACCAGTCCTTTGGCTAACTTAGGATCTTCTACCTGTTCACAGATGGCAACTTTATATCCGCGGGAAACTAATTTATTTAAATATCCGTCTACAGAATGATAAGGAACTCCGCACATAGGAGCGCGTTCTTCCAAACCACAGCTTTTACCTGTTAATGTGATTTCCAGTTCTTTGGTTACGGTAAGAGCATCTTCAAAAAACATTTCATAGAAGTCGCCGAGTCTGTAAAATAAGATGCAATCCTTATATTCTTCTTTGGTTTTCAAATATTGCTGCATCATTGGTGTTAATTCAGCCATTTGTTTTTCTCTCTTTCTAAATACGACTAAAAAAGCGAGTATGTCCAAGGGCATACCCGCTAAAAGTTTATCATATTTTTTGCTTATTGTAAAACAAGTTCTCCCATATAATAGAAACCTTTGGATTCCACAAGTTTTACAGGAAGAATCTTACCGATTAAGGATTTGTCTGCTACTGCATGAACCAGTGTATTATTGCTCATTCGACCGGTTAACATGGAACTGTCATGGTCATTGATTTCTTCAAATAATACATCCACTACCTGTCCTTCTAATCCGCCGGTGCGTTCCTTGGAAACTTCCTGAACAGCTTCCAGTACACGGTTAAATTCTTTCTTAACAATTTCTTCGGGAACCTGATTTTCCATGGCTGCTGCAGGAGTTCCGGTTCTTTTGGAGTAAATGAACGTAAAGGCATTGTCAAATCCGACTTTTCTGACCACATCGATGGTTTCATTTACATCTTCGTGAGTCTCACCGGGGAAGCCTACAATGATATCTGTAGTTAAGGAAATGTCAGGAATGGCCTTTTTAATTTTGTCAGCCAGTTCTAAATAAGACTCCTTGGTATATCTGCGGTTCATTTCCTTTAAAATTCGTGTAGAACCTGACTGCATAGGAAGATGAAGATGTTTGCAGATTTTTTTTGAGTTCTTCATAACTTCAATTAATTCGTCAGATAAATCCTTTGGGTGGGAAGTCATGAAACGGATTCGTTCCAATCCTTCGATAGCTTCGATTTTCTGAAGTAAACCTGCAAAAGTAATGTCATCTTCCAGATTTTTTCCATATGAATTTACATTCTGTCCCAGAAGCATAACTTCAACGACACCTTCTTTTACAAGGTTTTCGATTTCACGGATAATATCAGCCGAATTTCGGCTTCGTTCACGTCCGCGAACATAAGGAACGATACAGTAACTGCAGAAATTGTTGCATCCAAACATAATATTAATACCGGATTTAAAGAAATATTTTCGTTCTACCGGTAAATCTTCTACAATTTTGTCAGTATCTTTCCAAATATCAATTACCATACCATCTTCTTCAAAAGTGGCAGTAAGAAGTTCTGCAAATTTATAAATATTATGGGTTCCAAAGATCAAATCTACAAAACGATAGCTTTTTTTCAATTTCTCAATAACGGAAGGTTCCTGCATCATACAACCGCAAAGAGCAATTTTCATATTAGGATTTTTCTTTTTCTGATGATGTAAGGCACCAAGACGCCCATAAACACGCTGATTGGCATTGTCACGAACAGTACAGGTATTGTAGATAACAAAATCTGCTTTGGTTTCTTCTTCAATTACTTTGTATCCTACTTTTTCCAGAATTCCTACTAATTTTTCAGAGTCACGGGAATTCATCTGACATCCGAATGTGGTAACACAACATGTAGGTTTGTGTCCTAATTCTTCTTCCAATTTTGTAACATACTGAGCGCAGATATCCATAAAATAATATTGTCTTTCCGGTTCGGTTACCGGAGCATTATCTCTAATTTTTAACATTTGTTTCTCCATATATTAAGTTTATATTTAAAATGTATTATATTGTGTAAAGTCTAAAACATATTTTCTTCTGTAAGGATATAATCAGGTTTAATGTCGGTTGTTTCAGAAGGAAGAAAGGTTTCATATTTTTGACATTCATATCCCAAAGCAATTTTAGGCATAGAAAGAAAACATTGTAAATACCGGTCATAAAAACCGCCACCATATCCTAAGCGCGTTTTGTTGGTATCGTATCCTACCAGAGGCATAATCATAAGAGTTGTTGCCGGCATTTTATAATTGTAGATACAACTTGTATCAATAGGTTCCGGAATATTTCTGTATCCTGCAACAATATCTTTTAAAGAACGGATTTCATAGAAGTTCATAATTCCCGGTTCTAAAACTTTAGGGCAATATACTTTTTTGGAATTATTAAGAGCATGTTCTATAATTCCGTAAGTAGATACTTCGTTCCGATAACTTGCATAGATTAATAAAACATCAGCTTTTTGATATATAGGTAATGACAGAAGACGATTTTCTATCAGTTTACTATATTTTTGGCATTGTTCCTGTGGTAAAGAATTCCTTTTATTTAAAAGTTCTTTTCTAATGAGCTTTTTTTTGTCCAAATTTTTCACCTAAATTTTCCACACTGCCATCTTCATTCTGAATATCTATGTTGTTTAATTGTCCGCGTAAACTTGCGCGGATATTAGCGATATATTCACTTCTAAGCTCCTGCTGTTCTTTTGTTTCATCCGGTGTTAAACCTTCTGCTTTTGCTTTATGATATAATTCATTAATTCGTTTGATTTTTTCTTCCATGTTAGTAGGTGTCATAATATCTCCTTTGATAATTAGTGATGTAAATTTTTAACATATTCAATCATGTCAAAGTCTTTGTTTTTCTGACCCTTAAATAAGGTTCCTATTTTTCTTCCGTCCATAATTCTATGAACAATACGGATATCAGAACTATTTGCAATGATCATATCGGCGCCCATATTTGTAGCAATCTGAGCAGCAATCATTTTGTATTCATGCCGCCGGTACCCACACTGCTACCGGTACTCTTTTTGCCCATCTGTAAATGTTCTTCCGTAAGGTGTTCTACCACTTCAATAAATTCGGCATTAGGATTGGTTCTTGGATCATCTGTGTATAATCCGTCAATATCGGACAGCAGAATCAGAAGGTCGGCACCGGTAAGTCCTGTAACGATGGCGGACAATGTATCATTATCACCGATAACAATTTCATACGTAGCAACGGTATCATTTTCATTTACAACAGGTATTACACCAAGATTTAAGAGTTCAGAAAAAGTATTTTCTGCATTTTCCCTGTTAAATTCGTTTACGATGGTATCTTTGGTCATAAGAATCTGTGCTGCTACCTGATTGTATTCTGCAAATATTTTCTGGTAAATCATCATTAATTTTGCCTGTCCTACAGCAGCGCAGGCCTGCTTGATACCTAAGTGCCCCTTTTCCTGTTCTAATTTATTGAGACCAATGGCTTTTTTTCCTACAGCAATGGCACCACTGGTAACTAAGATTACATCTTTTCCCTGATTTCTAAGGTTACAAAGTTCTCTTACAAGTACTTCGATTTTGGTATAATCTAAATCGCCGGTTTCTTTATGCTGCAGAGAAGAAGAGCCGATTTTTATTACAATTCTTTTTTTATCTTTTATAAATTCTCTGATGTCTGAAGTCATAAAAACTTCCTTTCTTTTGTCTGTAAGTAATTGTATTTTGTATGAAAGACTAAGATTTCTGATTTAAAACAATTCTTTCTGCCACATAGAGTCCATCCATGGCTGCGGATGTGATTCCGCCGGCATAACCTGCACCTTCTCCGCAGGGATATAATCCTCTCAAAGATGGAGATTGCCCGTATTCGTCACGGTGAATACGCAGCGGGGAGGAAGTTCTGCTTTCGATTCCTGAAATCAGAGCCAAATCGTCTGCAAAGCCGGGAATAATTTTATGGAAATGTTCCATACCCTGAATAAAAGATTGGTTTAAATCCGGTGGTAAGATTTCGTTTACATTACCAAAAGTATATAGTCCTTTTATAGCAGGAGTAAAATTATCCGGAATCTGTCCTTTATGTTCTGATTTGTTCTTGAAATCTTTGTAATACTGAACCGGAATTTTTCCGTTTCCTGCTTCATAAGCCTTTTTTTCAATCTGACGTTGAAATTCTACCCCAGATAAAGGACCTTGTCCACTAAAATCTTCCGGAGTAACAGAAATAATAATTGCACTGTTGGCATTATTGCCGTCTCTCTTACTATAACTCATACCGTTGATTGCCAAAAGACCTTCTTCACTGCTGGCATTAACAACGTAGCCTCCCGGACACATACAGAAAGAATAAACTCCTCTTCCGTTATCGGATTTTGCAGTAACTTTATAAGCTGCGGTAGGAAGGCAATCAGGATATTGTTCTCCATATTGTTGTATATTAATCAATTCTTGCGGATGTTCAACTCGGAATCCTACAGCAAAAGATTTGGCTTCCATGGAGATATTTGCATTATGGCACATATAAAAAGTATCTCGTGCACTATGTCCAATGGCAAGGACAACTGCATTTGTAAGGAAAATATCTCCTTTTTCTGTTTTAACTCCTGCAATTTCGCCATTATTCTGCAATATTTCCGTCATTTTTGTCTCGTAATGAATCTCGGCACCCCATTTTAACATTTTATTACGCATATTACGGACTACATCCATAAGGATATCAGTTCCTATATGAGGTTTCTGAACATATAGAATCTTATCGGGAGCCCCGTTTTCTACAAATACCTTCAAAACTTCTTTGTTGCGTCCATATTTGTCTTTTACAAGGGTATTCAATTTGCCATCGGAAAAGGTCCCTGCACCGCCTTCGCCAAACTGAACGTTAGATGTTGTATTTAACACTCCGGTATTCCAAAACTCTTCTACATCCTGTAAACGTTGCTCTACTTGTTTGCCCCGTTCTAAAATAATCGGTTTATAGCCGTTTTTTGCAAGATAATATCCGCAAAATAAGCCGGCCGGTCCTAAACCTACAATAACCGGACGAGGATTGTCTGAAGGAGAATTTACTTGCGGGAAAACATATTCTTGAGGAGTAACAGAAGAAACATTCTTTTGTTTACATCTTTTTAGAATTTCAGCTTCATTTTTTACGGAAACATCAACTATGTAACTGTAAAACAAAGTGGGTTTCTTGCGTGCATCCAGAGAACGCCTGATGATTTCCCAAGAAAGTATATCCTTAGTATTTATTTTTAATAGTTTAATAATCTTTTTTTCTATTTGAATCTTCTGGTAGTTATCATATTCTTCTTCTGTTTGAAAAGAAGGAATTTCCAGATTGAGTTGTTGAATTCGAATCATAAATAATATCCTTTTTATTTTAATGTTTTAGCAGCTGCAATTCCTGCCAGATATCCACTGGTCCATGCCCATTGCAGATTATAACCGCCACATCTGCCGTCTACATCTAAAAGTTCTCCGGCAAAGTAAAGTCCCGTAACAAGTTTGGATTCCATTTGAAGTGTAATTTCATCCATGGAAACACCGCCGGCACATACCTGAGCATTTTCATAAGGATTAGTTCCCTCAATTTCAATTTTCCAACACTTCATATGCAAGATTACTTCTTCTATTTGAGAAAACTTCAAGTTTTTTAAAGGTGTTTCGGCTTTGATTCCGGAGAGTTTTAAAAACATTAAATTGAGTTTTTTATTTAAAAAACCTTGGAAAAATTCTTCTGCCGTGATAGATTTTTGTGCTGTTTTCCATTTGTCGGATACAAAATTCTTCCATTCTTCCGGTGTATATTCCGGTAAAAAATCAATAGTTGCAGTTACTGTATTCTTGTTATAAATGCCATAAGAAACATGACGGCTTAATTGAAATACGGGAATTCCTGAAATTCCGTAGTCTGTAAGCTGTAATTCCCCAAATTCAGTAGTGATTAACCGGTTATCTATATATAAAGAAATGTTAGCATCACATCTTACACCGGAAATTGATTTGAATTCTTTTCCTTTAGCGCGCACCTGAACTAAGGCCGGTACTACAGGAACTAAAGTATGTCCAAAACTTTTTGCATATGTATAACCTGTGTAGTCATCTCTGTTCTTTTCGCCTGCAAAACTGCCACAAGCCAATATAATACGGTCAAAATAAAGCTTTTGCCGATTGTCCAGTATAATTTCAAAAGTTTTTTTCTTCTTTTGAATAGAATGTGGGTAATTTTGAGTTAAAATAGAAATATTTAATTCTTTAAGCTTGATACGTAATAAATCAAGAACGGTAGATGCTTGTTCGGAACGGGGATACATATAACCATTTTTGTTTTTTGTTAACATTCCCATGTTTTCAAACATTGAAATAACATCATTTTTACCAAATTGACCTATATAGTCATCGAAAATATTTTCTTTTTGACTATTGAAGTCAAGAGAACTCATTAGATGATTGGTGAAATTGCATTTTCCATTTCCGGTTGCAAGAATTTTCTTGCCAACGCGCTCTTTTCTTTCAATTATCGTTACCTCTGCCCCATTTTTTGTAGCTGTTATTGCAGCGATAAGACCGGAGGCGCCTCCACCGATGATTCCGATTTTCATAATGTTATGGTCTCCATTTCATTTTGAATAAATATAGATATCTGTTTTAATTAACTTGTATAGGATTCTAAGAATCCATAGAGTTCGTCTATATCAAGTATATATTTTCCGAGAAGTAATTCCTGTTTTAAAGAGTCGGATAATGCATCGGCATAAATGTCTGTAGTAAGATAAATGGTTTCTTTATCAGCATGCATTACAACAATTTTACCATCCATAACCATTAAAAAATATCCCAATTCTTCTTTTGGTTGATAAATCTTACTAATGTGTATCTCGGAAGAAGAAAAACTTTCTAATTGGATGCTGCAAAATCCTTTTTCAATATCTTCTAAGGTCGGATTTTGTTGATATTCATTTAAAGCACTTTCTAAGGATTCACGAGTCATCCCCAGATACATATCCGGAAGTTGTTCCTGGTGTTCTCTCTTGGAATTATCAGTAATGTTATATTCTGTGAGAATATATACGGTGTCACAGGAAGTAATCCCGGGAGATACAGAGGCGCTTTCGTGAGTGATAAGCTCCTCTTCTATATACAGATTTTCCTGAAGGGTATATTTATTTGGATAAAAATAGTTCAGGTATCCTATATGTGTTAATATACCTAAAATAAAAGTCGCAAACGGATATACAAAATATAAGCCAATACTTTTCAAAATTTTCATTAATTTACATCAACTTTCTTTTTTTGAATAGTATCAGCTTAAAATGTTTATTTTATACTTTAATTATTAATATTTACTCTTGGTTTGAGTGTTTTTATGGATAAAAGTAACTCCATACTTACAATCAATAGCCAAAAGATCATTTCGGAAATAATCAAAGATAAAGCTCCTATAGTAGGTAATTTAACAATAAAGGACATTACCAATGTTTGAATTACAAATGCTATCGTTGGAATCAGAATTAACAAAATCTTCATATCCAATTTTTTTAATACACGATACATATATACCGCAAAAGAAACAAGAATAATATTTATACATCCTATTTGTAACATGGTTATCTCAATATTTCCGGCAGATTTATAGATGAATGTAAAAATATTTTTACCGAAAACAGCTAAAATTAATGCAGCAGGAAGTGTTAACATTAAAAGTTGTTTTATATCTTCACAAAAGAAATTCCAACAATTAGCCATGTTATTTCTACGATAATTTTTTTGTATTCTACGGATATTACGACCTGTGAAAATAAATATAAGAAGAATGATACAGGTCGTGAATACTAATACTTTGCCGTGATAAGAACCTAAATACTGAACTATTTTATCCTTGCCATCGGTAAGTACAGTAGTTTTAATATATAACCACATATTTACAATGCGGAAGATGTTAAAAAAGGCAACTTCAAGGAATGAAATTAAGAATAATTTACTCATTTCTTTGAAAATCCGAAGGAATGAATCCTGTTCTGTAATTGTATCTTTTTTTAATAATTGCTTTAATGGTACCTGATATATCAGATTAATTACAATTAAGAATAATAAAGAAAAAATAGTACCACAGATACAACCGGCTACAATTCCGGTAGCACCAAAGGCAGGTTTATATTGGGCATTGTAAAGCAAAGCACCAACTTTTGAACCGTATTTAGTTAAGGCAGATGTAAAAATAAGTGCTCCCGTACCGCTGATAAAACCTTTAAGTATTTTTGAAAATGTAGTTGGAACATTGGTTCCGATACCTTCAAAATATCCGCAAAAGATACCTGACAAGGAACTGAATATTAATAAAATTCCTAATAATCTGAAACTGATGCCGGATAATTTCATAGATAGAAATCCTAATAAAGCATCTGAGACAAAATAAAATATTATGCATCCAAGAAGTGATGCAATAATTCCAAGTATCAGGGAAGTGGTAAGTATACTGCTGCTGTTATGATATTGATTTTTCCGTACTCTTTTCCGAACCATTTCACTGATGACAGAGGAAAAACAATGTCCGAAAAATAACCCTAAGACGGTATATAATTCCCAGGAAAATGCAAAATATCCATTTCCTTCATTTCCTATAATATTGGTAATTGGAATGCGGAATAAAAGGAAAATCAAGGGACCTAAAAAGCTTATATCCATATATAATGATTTTCCATTGCGTTTTGTTTCTTGTTTCTTAGTATTTGTCATAAAACCTCTCTTTGGTTTAGTCTCTTGTTATTCCAAGTGTATTTAAAACTAACTCCTGTTTTTTTATCATTTCCTGTTCTTCTTCCGGTGTCATATGGTCATAACCGGATAAATGTAACATGCTGTGTGCAACCAAAAATGCAAATTCACGTTTGGGACTATGACCATACTCGTTGGCCTGAGTAATTACTTTATCAACTGAAATTATGATATCACCCAAAATTAATTCTCCGGAATCGGGATTAAAACAACCGGCTTCCTGTTCTTCTGCAACATCAAAGTTACCGGGAACATCATATTCTACGTTAGGATAAGACAGAACATCTGTTGGTGCATCTATATTACGTGTTTCTTTATTAAATTCATGAATTCCTTCATTATCTGTTAATAAAAGATTTACTTCTGTTTCATATGGACAGCCTTCGCTATCTAAAACTGCAAGAGCAACTTCCTGATATACGGCTTCCCAGTCAAAATCAAATTCAAATGATGTTTCATTTTCAGCATAAAAAGTCATAATATAATTTCTCCTCAATATAAGTCTTCTTCATAATCCTTAATTCGCGTATGGAGATATCGCATTGATGTAACATATCGCTAGATATCATTTTTTCAAAAATAGCATCTATAAGTTGGTCCAAAGAAACGTTTGCTTCAGTTTTATCTTTTTGTGTTTTTGTAATACTTCGTATTACTTTGTTTGAGGTAAGAACAACACAAGATTCTTTGGAACCATATATTTCTTGTTGACATTCCTTTATTAAAGATTTTAAATCTTCAGGGAATTCATAATAATCACAGAGAGGGATTTTATTACCATCTTCTGTTACGACTGTATCTGAGGCAATTTTGTAATAATAACAACATCCTTTCACTGCTTTGTCATTCATATTGAGTTTTCTTGCTATTCGCTCACCCAGATAGGCAGTATGGATTGCTTCAAAGTATAAAGCTTTGTTATTCTTTTTTAATTCCGCCATAACAGGAAATTCCTGATCATTAATATCAAGATATTTATCCTGAAGTAAATACATGGATAATCCGCTAAAATATTTCAAAATAATAAATAAAAGTACCAGATTAATAAATAGGTTTAATATTGGCATAAACATGATACTTAATGAAAAGGGCTGATTTTCAAAAATAACAATATATGCTGTCTGCAGAATTAAGGAGCTGATTCCGGAGATACACAGAGGTCCTGCAACTTCAAAATCCAAATCCAGATTTCTAAACAAGGATATTCCGATAAGCCCTGTCATAAAATATAAGAAGAAAATATACATATTACCCGTGTCGGATAAGCTTGTCGTAATAACGAGTAACACAGAACCGGCGGTTAATCCGATAACAGTGTTACTGAACATTGCTAAAACAACCATAATAGATAAAAACACCCAAACGGAAACAGGCGCAAATATCATTCCCATGGATATAGCAAAACAAATTAGAAATACAATTAAAAAACGTAGAGGATGATTTTTGTTATCATATTCCAGATTGTTGTGAATGATACTTTGGTACCACAAAAATACGATAACTATCGCACCCCATAAAAAAGTTATGGTATTTCTTAAAATTTCAGCAATGGGTCGATTTAAAATATAGGTAATTAAACCTACAATCAATGCTAATAGGAAGATGGTTATAAAACTAATACCCACTTCTCTTATCTGTGTAGTGTCTTTCTCGAGCTTTTTCTCTGTTTTCATATGTTTCATAAGCCTTTACAATTTTTTGTACTAAAGGATGACGTACAACGTCTTTGCTTGTTAACTGACAAAAAGAAATGTCGTCAATTTTGGATAAGACTTTTACTGCCACATCCAATCCTGATTGCACACCGGCGGCCAGGTCTTTTTGAGAAGCATCTCCGGTAATTACTACCTTGGAACCGAATCCGATGCGGGTTAAAAACATTTTCATTTGTGCCGGAGTTGTATTTTGTGCCTCGTCTAAAATAATAAAAGCATTATCCAGAGTACGTCCTCGCATATAAGCAAGAGGAGCTACTTCGATTAAGCCTTTTTCCATATTTTTCACGAAACTTTCAGCTCCCATAATTTGATATAGGGCATCATATAACGGCCGTAAATACGGATCTACTTTGCTTTGTAAATCACCCGGCAAAAAACCAAGCTTTTCTCCGGCTTCGATAGCCGGTCTGGTTAAAATAATACGTTCTACTTCATTGTTTTTAAAGGCAGTAATAGCCATAGCCATAGCTAAATAGGTTTTTCCGGTACCGGCAGGTCCCATGCCGAATACAATCATATTCTTGCGTATGGCATCTGCGTACTGTTTTTGACCTAATGTTTTGGGTTTAATTGGCTTTCCGCTGATGGTATGACAAATCAAGTCACCATCGACAGTTAATAAAGTATCCTCTTTTTCTTCCATACTCATAGCTATTGCATAATCCACATTTTGTTCCTGTATCTGGTTTCCCCTTCTGGATAATTCCCATAATTCGCGTAATACTTTTTCGGCTTTTCTGATATCCTGCTCTTGACCGATGATTTTGATTCCTTCATCACGGTTTACAATGGAAACGTGAAAACCACGTTCCAATTTCTTGGCAAACATGTCAAAGTTTCCAAATATATTTCTACTATGCTCTAATGGTATAGGTAAAAATATTTCATTTTCTGTCATTTATTTTCCTCCATTGCTTGAAATCTGTTACAAAGAACTTTTAATTTTAAAGTTCCTGTTGCAGATGAGTAAGCACTATTAGTATTTATTTTAACATTTTTTTCAATAATTTGTACCCCTTTTTCCTCTAAACTTAAGAATATTTTATCCAATTTTTTGTTTAATAGTTTTTCTGCTTCTATACTCGTGTATTTTTTTCGTATCACCTGATATTCCCTGTATGTGGTTTGTTTTAGGCTTATAGGAATAGAAAGGATATTATTTAATGGATAATCAATATTTTCTGTTAAGGAATCATATTTGATATATGGTATTGGAGGATATGGAATAGGAATTAATTGATTATTAAAATATAATTTGTTCCTTTGAATTTCGTTACCGGTGTACTCTTTTAATAAATATTCAAGAGAAAACTGTTCTTGGATAGGATATTCATATATTAGGTAAACATCACCATCTGCATTGCACAGATAGGTGTCTTTGATTGTATAATCGTCTGCGATAATGTCTACTTTTCCTGTAATCAGGATATCACCTTTTGCTACCTCATCTCCTTCTTTTACCATGGGAGTACCCTGACGGACAACAATAGAATCAACAACGCCGTTTTCAGGTGCAATCAGGTCCGAATAAGAAGAAAGGTTTGAATCAGGTTTTACAGTATCATTTTCTTTTATAGTTATATGAAGATTTGTTCCTTTCAAATAGATAGAAACCCATTTAATTTCATCATAAGTATTTCTGATATTTGTTTTTAATTCATAAATAGGAATTTGAGATAATGGCATTCCGTAATGAATTCCGTTTTCCTGTAAGTAGTCTGTGATTAAATCATTAGTAATTGTTTGGTTCCCCTCAATTTTAATACCCCATAAAAATCGGGAGGCTATACATAAAACAAGAAAGCTAAGGAATGCGGTGATAAAAAAAATTTGTTTTTTGGTATATTTTAGGATTAAAAAATATAATCCTTTTTTATGGGTGATTTTAATTTTTACGTGTGTTTTCCTGCAAATGTCTTTTAAATTAAAAAAATCATCAGCATAAATTTTGATAAAACAGTTTTGTTCTCTTCTTTGAATATCAAAAAGTCTGATTTTATGATATGAACACATATTGAGAAAACGTTCTGTCTGATCTCCGCTAATTTTAAGTTCAACGATACTATTTAATAACAAAAACAGCCTCCGTTATATAAATTTAATTTCAGTTATTATACCTATTATTTTTATTTCTTCATTAGAGTAACTTTCAATTTTTAAGTCATTTCCCCATATTTGTACCCGATTTTTTTTGCATTGAAGGATGATGTTATTTGATTGAAAATTTATAATACTTTTCATGTTTTCGAGTATTATTTCTTGATTTCCGGTCATGGAAATAATGAAAGCTCCCTCAAGAACATCTTTTGGGAGCTGACATGCATTAATTATATTTTTGGATAAGGAGTTTTCATACTTTTTCATAACACAATATATGCTTGAAAATGTGAAACTATTCGAGGGAAAGTGATTATTTATGGTAGGGTTCGTTTGCTATAATCCGAAAACAGCGATAAATCTGTTCTGATAAAATTACTCTCATTAACTGATGAGGGAATGTCATATCAGAGAAACTAAGATGTCTGTCTGCTCTGTTTAAGACAGAATCATGTAATCCCAGAGAACCGCCAATTATAAAAGCAACGGAACTCTTTCCGGTTAGTCCCAACTGATTAATTTCATTTGCAAAGGCAACCGAATCCAATTTTTTTCCTTTAATTGCAAGAGCATAGACATACATATCCTGACGCACATGTTTCAAAATTTTCTCGGCTTCTTTGGAAAGAATTAGCTGTTCTTCTGTTTCACTGCATTTATCGGGAGTCTTTTCATCTGCCACTTCAATGATTTCGAATTTACAATATTTTGAAAGTCGTTTCGCATATTCATCGATGGCATCTCTATAAAATTTTTCTTTGATTTTACCTACAGCAATGATGGTGATTTTCATATATTTATTATCCTTTCAAAAGAACAGCATAAAATAATGGTACATGAATTTAGATATTCATGTACCATTTGTTTTAGTATTATCCAAAAATATCAGGATAAATATCGTCAATAAAACTGTCTAAAAACGCCGAATCCAAATTCATAAATTTATTTGAAATCAATTCTTTCATCTTTTCCGAACGTTGGAAATACAGAAGTTCTTCAGAAGTTTCTTCTATATCTTTGTCAATCTTTTCCTTTTTAAGATTTTCCTGACACCATTCAGTCAGTTTTTGAGTAAGGTTATCTTCTTCGGAAGCTTTAATTTCAAACTTTTTATAAGATTTTATAGATAAAAATCCCATAACAATAAAAAGAATGAACATGGTACCCATAACGCCAATAACTAAATATTTGGAAAAAAGATTCATATGTAATGGAATTATATTAAACAATACCAATAAAACAAAAATAAAACCTAACCCACCTACAAAAAGCAGAGAAAAACCTCCGGATTTAAAATCTTGTGCTTTTTTTGAAGATTCCACATAAAGACCGGGACTTTCGGCAAGCTGTTTTCTGCGTTCCAGAGCTTCTTTCCTAGTTTCTTCTAAAAAAGCATGGGCTTCTTCTTCATTCATATTTAGAACTATTTCTTCTAATGTCTGAGGTACAGTTTCAAATTCTGTTTTCGAAGAGGATAAATCATCGACTAAAACAGAACCGCAATCAGCACAAACAGTAATTCCATCTCTATATTCTGTTTCACATTTTGGACACCAAGGCATAGTACTTCTCCTTATTTTCCGTTTAAATATTCATCAATTCCTTTAGCACCGGCTTTTCCGGCTCCCATAGCTAAGATAACTGTTGCAGCACCTGTAACTGCATCTCCACCGGCATAAACACCTTCTTTGCTTGTTTTACCGAATTCTTCATCAGCAACAATACACTGCCATTTGTTTACCTCAAGTCCTTCTGTTGTAGAAGAAATTAATGGGTTCGGACTTGTACCTAAGGACATGATTACAGTATCTACATCCATAATGAATTCAGAACCTTCTTTTACTACAGGACGTCTTCTTCCGGAAGCATCAGGTTCTCCTAATTCCATCTGTACACATTTCATACCGCAAACCCAGCCGTTTTCATCTTTTAAGATTTCCACAGGGTTAGTTAAAAGGTCAAAAATAATGCCTTCTTCTTTTGCATGATGTACTTCTTCTACTCTTGCAGGTAATTCTTCTTCACTTCTTCTGTATACGATATGTGTTTCAGCACCTAATCTCAATGCTGTACGGGCAGCATCCATAGCTACGTTACCGCCACCTACTACAGCTACCTTTTTACCACGCATAATCGGTGTTGTAGAATTTTCATCAAAGGCCTTCATTAAATTGCTGCGTGTCAGATATTCGTTGGCAGAGAATACACCATTTGCATTTTCTCCCGGAATACCCATGAATTTAGGAAGTCCGGCACCGGAACCGATAAATACGGCACTGAAACCTTCTTCTTCTAATAATTCATCAATAGTTACGGATTTACCAACAACTACATTTGTTTCGATTTTAACGCCTAAAGATTTTACATTTTCGATTTCTTTAGCAACAACTGCTTTTTTGGGAAGACGGAATTCAGGAATACCATAAACCAATACTCCGCCGGCTTCGTGTAAAGCTTCAAAAATAGTTACATCATATCCCATTTTAGCAAGGTCTCCTGCACAGGTAAGACCCGCAGGACCGGAACCGATTACTGCTACTTTTTTGCCCTTTTTCTCTTTTGCACCTTCCGGTTTAATTCCCTGTTCGCAAGCCCAGTCAGCTACAAAACGTTCCAGTTTACCAATGGAAACAGGGTCTCCTTTGATACCGCGGATACATTTACCTTCACACTGGCTTTCCTGAGGACATACACGTCCGCAAACTGCAGGTAATGCGGAAGATTCACTGATTACCTGATAAGCTGCTTCAATGTTTCCTTCTTTTACTTCCTGAATAAATCCGGGAATATTAATGGAAACAGGACAGCCTTTTACACACTGTGCATTTTTACAGTTAATACATCTGGAAGCTTCTGCCATAGCTTCTTCCATGTTATATCCTAAACATACTTCTTCAAAATTAGTTGCTCTTTTCATTGGATCCTGTTCTCTAACAGGAATTTTATTTAAAACGTCCATTTTTCTTTCACCTTTCATAGTTTCGTCATTGATTTGTAGCAAGCAATTATTAATTGCAGTTACCACATCCACCGTGATGGGTGTCGCCTTCTTTTTCTTTTAAGTAAGCTCTTCCTTCTGCAGTTTTGTAAATCTGCTGTCTCTTCATGGCTTCATCAAAATCAACTAAATGTCCGTCAAATTCAGGTCCGTCTACACAGGCAAATTTAACTTCATTGCCTACAGTTACACGACATGCTCCACACATACCGGTTCCGTCTACCATAATCGGATTTAAACTTACAACAGTAGGAATTTCTAATTTTTTGGTAAGGAGACAGACGAATTTCATCATAATCATTGGTCCGATTGCAATGCAAAGATCGTATTTTGCACCATTGTCTACCAAATCTTCAATAGTTGTTGTAACCATACCGCTTCTTCCATAAGAACCATCATCTGTTGTTATGTAGAGATTTCCTGCAACAGCCTGCATTTCTTTTTCGAGAATTAATAAAGCACGGTTTTTAGCACCTACAATTACGTCTGCATCAATGCCATGTTCATGTAACCATTTTACCTGTGGGTATACAGGAGCTGTTCCTACACCGCCGGCTACAAACAGAATTTTTTTCTGTTTCAAGGTTTCAATATTTTCTTCAATTAATTCAGAAGGTCTTCCTAAAGGACCTACGAAATCGTGGAAAGCATCCCCTGCTTTTAAGGATGTCATTTTTAAAGTACCGGAACCAACTACCTGAAATACGATGGTAATTGTTCCTGTTTCACGATTGTAATCACAAATGGTAAGTGGAATACGTTCGCCATCTTCGTCCATTCTTACAATAACAAACTGTCCGGGTTCACATTTTTTTGCGACCCTTGGAGCTTCTACTTCCATAAGATAGATGTTGGTTGTTAATTCTTCTGCTCTTATGATTTTATACATATTTCCTCCAATCCGCCATGAGGCGTCCTTAATATACTTTAATGTGGTAAAACATTTAATGTTAATAATAATAGATTCATTTGAAAAAGGCAAGTAAAACCTTTAAAAATCAACTCTTGTGTAGTTTCCGTCACCATCCGGGATTAATTTGTAAATAGTTCCGTAAATAACATCTATTGCATAAAAATTGTTTAAAGGATTATTAATTTGATTCTCCAAATAATGTTCTTCAAAAACATAATAATTTATTTCAGTTTCTGAAATCGGAAATTTATAAAAATATTGTAAAACACCATATCTGTTCTCAACAGAACCTACAGAATTTAGTATATGTCCGGTAGAAATTAATTTCTCAACTAATAAATTATGCGCTTCCTCTATAGTAAAATTAGTTTTTATATTTAATAGGTAATCTCGTTGTACTATATCAGATGCAAATCCCTTTTCTGAAACAGCCATAAAATTAAAATGGCTTTCGCCCAATGGCATAGGAATCGGAGAAGTATATTCCGGACTTTCTGTTGTAGGCTCGGAAAAATCTGTAGTGTAATAGACCTGTGTTCCTTCCTCGATATCTAATTCAATCATTTCGGCATAATCATAATTACCGCTGGAAGGATTAACAAGGGGATTCATAGGTATATCCGATGAAATTACATAGTTATAAACAGCCGGTTCGCTAACCAAATGATATTTATTCTCATAAATAAAAGTTATAGTATGGGTTCCATTTCCTAACTTAATAGATGCCTCATATTTCGGTGAGTTAGTGTTAGGAATAGTACCATCTAAAGTATAGTAGATATTACCCTGATAATTTTTGGAGAAACTAAGTTCCAAAGATTTATCATAAGAGCCACTCTCATAATTAACAGGAGGTACTACACATATATATTCCCAGTATTTTTCGAGAATTGTACTATAAGGGCAGTTTTCCAGATGTTGTCTCATTTCAGTATAGTTTTGGACTGATTCTAAATAAGACATAAGGAAATCATATGCCAATTCCTGATTTTCATCTAATTGAATTGCCGAAACTGCTAAATTATAAGCATTTTCAGGTTGATGAAGAACCAGTCTTATCTCAGCTTCTTTAATATACCAATATGCATCCTGAGGATTGTTTTTGCGTATAACTTCGTATATTTGTGCAGCTTTGTAATAATCATTATTGCTTACTGCTGCTATGGCCTGTTTGTTGCGATAATTTGTAGAACTGGTATAGTTAGAATATCCAATATAAACAAATATTGAGCATAGCAAAACAATCAGGAAAATAACAGTAAAAGATGGTACGCGCATACTTCTTATGTTAGAAGTTTTTGGACTCTTTTTATAATTATCTTTCTCAATAACTTCACTGATTTCAAACATGCTTTTGGCAATACTGTTTTCTATTTCCGGTTCAAAATCAGGAACAATCTGATATTCAGCTCCACAAACATCACAATACAAATGATCGGAGGGCATTTTCGCTCCACATTTTTGACATTTCATTTTTTGTCCTCTTATTAATAGTTATCTGTTTGTAAAATTTAAAAAATTAGAAACTTTCTTCAATATATTGTTCAAACTGTTCTAAAGACATAAGTACTTTTCTTGGTTTGGTTCCTTCTTCTTCCCCGACTACTCCGGCATCTGCTAATTGATCCATAATTCTGGCAGCACGATTAAAGCCGATTTTAAATACACGTTGAAGCATTCCAATAGAAGCTTTGTCTTTCTCGATAATAAATTTACCGGCATCAATAAAATAAGAATCTTTTTCGTCGGCACTGTTACCGGAAGATGCCGTACCGCCGGAAGTGCCCAAATTTTTAATTTTATCCTCAATATCTTCGCTGTATACATTTCCAAGGTTTTGGTTTTTGAGGAAGTCGACAATGTTACCAACCTCTTCGTCAGAGACAAAAGCACCTTGTACACGGGCGGGTTTAGGGAATCCCTGTGGATAGAAAAGCATATCTCCTTTACCGAGTAATTTCTCGGCACCATTCATATCCAAAATTGTTCTTGAGTCTACACCACTGGATACGGCAAATGCAACACGGCTTGGCATGTTGGCTTTAATAAGACCGGTGATAACGTCAACACTTGGTCTCTGGGTTGCGATAATTAAATGAATTCCTGCAGCACGTGCTAACTGTGCCAGACGACAAATAGACTCTTCTACCTCTCCGGGAGCAACCATCATTAAATCGGCAAGTTCGTCTACGATGATAACAATCTGTGGCATTTTCTTTGGTGTCTCTGTATCATCGGAAGAAGTTTGCTGGGATATTTTAGCATTATATTCCTGTAAATTGCGTACACCTAAATCTGCAAATTTCTGATAACGGTCTGTCATTTCGGCAACACCCCAATGGAGAGCTGCTGCAGCTTTTTTTGGATCGGTAACTACAGGAATCAATAAGTGTGGAATACCATTATATACACTTAATTCTACAACTTTAGGGTCAATCATAATCAGTTTAACTTCATCCGGTGTTGCTTTGTAGAGTAAACTCATGATTAAAGTATTGATACATACGGATTTTCCGCTTCCGGTAGCTCCGGCAATCAGCATATGAGGCATTTTAGCAATATCTGCCACAACAACTTTACCGGCAATATCTTTACCAACGGCAAATGCCAGTTTAGATGGAAAATCTTTGTATTCTTTGCTTTCTAATAAGTCACGGAGACCTACAGAGGCATTTTCTTTGTTGGGAACTTCAATACCAATAGCTGCTTTTCCCGGAATAGGAGCTTCCATACGGATATCTGTAGCAGCAAGATTTAATTTAATATCATCTGCAAGTCCTACAATTTTACTGACTTTTACCCCTTGTTCAGGTTGTAATTCATAACGGGTAACAGCCGGTCCCTGACTGATATCGGTTATAGTAACTCTAACACCAAAGGTACTTAAAGTTTGTTGTAATCGCATTGCTGTTTCTTTTAATTGTTCCATACCGCTTCCGTTTTTGGAAGGATCAGTTTTCTTTAAATACGAAATTGGTGGGAACATATAAGGTCTCGGAGGTTGTTTTTCCGATTCTTTTATAGCTTTAATATCCTGACCGGCAGCTTTCATAATTTTTTCTTTTTCAGATAATTCTACCGGTTTAGCTACAGGTCGTTTCTGTCTGGCCGGAGTTGGTGTTATTTCTTCAAATCTTTCCTGGACGGCATCTTCTTCAATCTCTGTCGGAATCAGTTCCTTCATACCGGATTGCATCGGTGACTGTTGTTCCAAATGGAATTCGACAGTTTCATCTAATTCAATTTGATGAGCACCATGAATTTGAATGTTATCAAAATCAAATTTTGGTTCAGAGGTAATAGGAGCAGATATTTTTTCAGTTACTTCCACTTCGTTTTCTAAATCAGCTAAAGTGATTTCATGGATGTTGTCATGTCTGTTTGATTCGTGAGCAGGTACTTTTGAAGGTAATTTAGTATCCAATATTACACCGGAGACTTTTTTGTCTTTTCGAAGAATTTTTTCAGCCTCTTCCTGAATGTTTTGTTCCTGTTCTTCCTGTTTTTTTGCATCTGATTCAAGCTGCTGATTTTCTCGTTGTAAGCGTATAGCTTCTCGTTTCGATTCAGCCTTTTCACGACGGTATTTAGCATCTTCTTTGGCAGAAGAAACTACATAATGTCCACCTTTTTTCACTCCGTTTAAAAATGATTTTTCTGTAATTATGACAATGGAACCAATAGTCAGTACGATTAAAATCAATACAGAGCCAATGATATCCAGTAAAGAATAAAGCAAATAGGCAAAGGAACCGCAAAGTATACCTCCGCCAAGTTTACTTTCTTTTCCCAGAGTATAAAGCTGGGAAACAGAATATCCCATAGTTCCTTTTAAGTCACCCTGTATAATATGTAAAAAAGAACCTATGCATAAAAACAGTATAATGGCTGCAATAAGTTTCATAATTGCAATACCATTTCCTTTGTTTGAAATACCAAAGGCAATAGCTACAAAAATAAAAATCGGAGCAATATATGCCAGCAATCCAAACATACCAAACAAAAATCCGGAGATAGCATTTCCTACCGGACCAATAATTCCGAAATTACATAAGAATAACAAAATAGTTACAGCTAAAAGAAGCAGTAAAGTAATCTCGTTGCTAATCATTCTTTCCTGTTCGCTTTTTTGTCTTGATGTGGTTTTTACAGCCTGGGAAGTGGTTCTTCTACCACTTCCGGTTGTATTTTTTGTTATATTTTTAGACCCACTGCTTTTCTTTTGTGTGCCTGAAGTTCTAGCCATAAATTATCAAACCTTCCTAAATATCATTAAATGTAGATTGTCAAGACACAACATAGTGTTGTGTCCATGACAACAATATACCTAGGATAGTATATCATATGTTTTTATTCATTTTCAATCATTTCATGCAATTTTGAAATAGCTTTGGAGATACCCCCCACTTCGTTAATCAAACCTTCTTCTACAGCTTCTTTTCCAACCAAAATACTTCCTACATCTTTAGTTAGGATACCGGTTTGCATCATTAAGGTTTCTAATCTTTTTTTTGTAATATTGCAATGTTTACTTACAAAGGTAATAATCCTTGTCTGCATCTGTTTAAAATAATCGTAGGTAGGTTGGGCACCAATTACCAGTCCCGTCATACGTACCGGATGGATTACCATAGTTCCGGTAGGTACAATAAAGGAATAATCACTGCTGACTGCAATGGGAACCCCGATGGAATGACTGCCTCCAAGAACCAGAGATACGGTAGGTTTGCTTAAAGAGGCAATCATTTCGGCAATAGCCAGACCTGCTTCCACATCGCCGCCCATGGTGTTTAATAACAAAAGTACACCTTGGATCTCTTCTGAATCTTCAATGGATGCCAGCATGGGTAAAATATGTTCATATTTGGTAGATTTTGTGTTGTTTCCTAACACATCATGACCTTCAATTTCTCCAATAATTGATAAAAGTTGGATTTTATGATTGTTAGAATTGTTTTTTAGCATTACTTTCCCGTCTTCTTCTAATTGTTCTTGTTGCCATTTTTCAGATTCAATCATTTCTGTTGTATTTTGTATTTTTGAAGATTCTGTGTCAGAAGTTTTGCATTTATCTGTATTATTTTTTGTAGCTTTATTATGGGATTTGTTTTCGTTTTTTTTGCCTTTGGACATATTAGAAACTCTCCTTTAATTTTATGACTTGTGATTTGGATATACATTTCCTATCTATAGGATGGCACAAAAAAAAGAGCTTATTCAGCTCTTTTTTATCTTTTAAATATCTTTTAAATCATAGTCATCATCTACACTATAATTGTTTAAATCATAGTGCATTTGATCAGGAGTTGGTTCAAATGCATAATTCATTTCTTTTTTTACATGTTTTTTAGGTAAAGGTAAAGGATTTTCAATAAACTTAACCGGTTTGGCAATCTCTTCTACGGTTTCGACAGGAACTTCAGCTACAGATTCAACTACATCAACTGCTTTCTCGGCATCTTCTACAGGTTCCGCATTACTTTCAGGGCGATTAATCGCAAAGAAAATAACACTAAATATAAAAATAATACCAAGAGATACATAATGGTTAAAGTGTGAAGCTTTTGTAAAGTAAAGCAATCTTTCGTTTAGCCATTTATAGAATAAGAAGTCATTAAATGAATAGTTATTCCATAGATAAAACATCGTAAAGAAACTACCAATAACAGTGATAAGGAACCATAATAACTGTAATAATTTTTCTTTGAAAGAAAAATGTCCATCTGCAAATACAAAAATTATAAATACAACCAGTAAGAAAAATGCAGCTATATCTACATAACAAGATATTCCCAGTAAAATTCCCACAATAAGATATTTGAAGAATTTTCCATGGCAATCACAATACAACTTTGTTAATATCCAGAACAATATTGCTGATAAGCACCATATGATATGCATAGAGCAATCCATGGTAATTGTATAATAATAACTGCTTAGTAAACCGCTGATGGTTGCAACAATTACAGAGAAAGTAATTGTTGATATTTTTTTGATACCCAAATAGAAAAATAAGATACCTATAAGCTGTAATATTAAGTTTATAAACAGAACAAGTTCTTCTTTATTACCTAAAAAGGAAAATAAAACAGATAAAAATGACAAATAAATACTTTCCTGAGTTAAATATGTAATGACATAACTGCCGCCATTTTGTATAAAAGCTTTAGAAAATAATTCTCCGCCTGCAGAAACTTTCCATCCTTGAATGATACATTGTTGGATTCCGTAATAACTTAACAATGTTCCAATCAGAATAAGGATTCCAAATTCAAATAATATTTTACCTGTTTTTTTATTTCCATCCATGTTTTCTAAGTTCATTAATCTGCCTTTTCAATTGCCTGTTTTAAATCTGCAATAATA
Source organism: Lachnospiraceae bacterium (assembly GCA_017521195.1). GTDB lineage: Bacteria > Bacillota > Clostridia > Lachnospirales > Lachnospiraceae > SFDP01. Next base: position 22,722 of record JAFXGP010000065.1, on the reverse strand, counting down.
TCATCTACATTTTCGATACCTACAGATAAACGGATTAAATCAGGAGCAACACCTGCATCCACTAACTGTTCATCTGACATCTGACGATGGGTATGGCTTGCCGGATGTAAAACACAAGTTCTTGCATCTGCTACATGTGTTACAATGGCTGCCAGCTCCAAATGATCCATCATTTTACCGGCACCGATTCTTCCACTCTTTAATCCAAAGGAAATAACACCACAGCTTCCCTTTGGCATGTATTTCTGTGCAAGATCATAATATTTGTTACCGGGAAGTCCGGGATAATTTACCCAGGCAACTTTTTCATGATTTTCTAAAAATTCAGCAACTTTTTGTGCATTGCTGCAATGACGTTCCATACGAAGAGGCAGGGTTTCAAGGCCTACATTTAAAAGAAATGCATTCTGAGGAGCCTGTATAGAACCTAAATCTCTCATTAACTGTACGGTAGCTTTAGTAATATAAGCACCCTTGCCGAATTTTTCAGTATATGTAACACCATGGTAAGAATCGTCAGGAGTACAAAGTCCCGGGAATTTTTCTGCATGAGCAGTCCAATTAAAATTACCACTGTCAACAATAGCTCCACCTACTGTCATTGCATGACCATCCATGTATTTTGTAGTTGAATGAGTTACGATGTCGGCACCCCATTCGAAAGGATTACAGTTGATTGGTGTTGCAAAAGTATTATCAATAATGAGCGGTACGCCTGCTTCATGAGCCAAAGTGGCAAATTTTTCAATATCTAAAACTACTAATGCCGGGTTGGCAATAGTTTCACCAAATACACATTTTGTGTTTGGCTGAATTGTCTTTCTAAGTTCATCCAAAGAAGCATCAGGGTCTACAACCGTACATTCAATACCCATTTTCTTCATGGTAACAGTAATCAGATTGTGTGTTCCGCCATAAACAGTAGATGACATTATCACATGATCTCCTGTCTCACAGATATTGAAGATTGCATAGTAGTTTGCAGCCTGTCCAGAAGAAGTAAGCATAGCTGCTACTCCGCCTTCAAGTTCACAAATCTTTGCAGCGACATAATCATTGGTGGGATTCTGAAGTCTGGTATAGAAATATCCGCTTTCTTCCAAGTCGAATAATCTACCCATTTGTTCACTGGTTTCATATTTGAATGTTGTACTCTGATAAATTGGTAAAATTCTAGGCTCACCATTCTTTGGCTGCCATCCGGACTGAATACAAACAGTCTCTTTTGCATATTTTTTACTCATAATAAACTCCCCATTTTAAAAGTTGTTAAATTTATTCATCCCAGTTGTGGTATACAGATTGAACGTCATCATCTTCATCTAATAAATCAAGTGTTTTCTGAAGGCTCTTAATGGCATTTTCATCTGTTAATTCTACATAATTCTGTGGAATCATGGTAACTTCTGCACTTACCATAGGAATACCGGCTTCTTCTAAAGCCTTTTTTACTTCATCAAATGTATCAGGTGCAGTTAATACTTCAAAACTATCATCTTCTTCGTTAAAGTCATCGGCACCTGCATCTAACGCGATCATCATTAAATCATCAGCATCCATATCGCATTCTTCTTTATCAATGATAATCTGACCTTTTTCATCAAAACTGAAAGATACACAACCCGGAGTACCAATACTTCCGTTTCCTTTTGTAAAAGCACTTCTTACATTAGAAGCAGTTCTGTTTTTGTTATCTGTTAATGCATTTACAATAATAGCAATTCCGTTTGGTCCATAACCTTCATATGTAACATATTCATAGTTAACGTTTCCTAAATCACCGGCAGCTCTTTTGATCCCTCTTTCGATGGTATCGTTTGGCATGTTGTTGGATTTTGCTTTTTCAATAACTTTTGCTAATTTAAAGTTATTTGTTGGATCCGGTCCGCCTTCTTTTACTGCTACTGCAATTTCTCTACCGATAATGGTGAAAATTTTACCTTTTGCAGCATCATTTTTTTCTTTTTTGTGTTTAATATTTGCAAATTTAGAATGTCCTGACATTTGTTTTCCTCTTTCCAGCCTTTTTGGCTTAAAATCTACGTATCTTATAAAATATATCACTTTAGAAAAAAAACGTCAATGTAATTCCAAGCTTATCTTCAGAGCCTCATTGACCTGTTCCATAATGAAATCATCCAGGTGACATACTTTATCTTTTAGTCTTTTTTTATCTATTGTTCTCAGCTGTTCCAACAAAATTACTGAATCCTTAACCATATCATATTTGGCACATGCCAGATCAATATGAGTAGGTAATTTATGTTTTGTTAACTTTGATGTAATAGCTGCACAAATCACTGTTGGGCTGTGTTTATTTCCCATATCATTTTGTATAATCAAAACCGGTCGGATACCACCCTGCTCTGAACCGATTACAGGTCTTAGATCTGCATAATACACGTCTCCGCGTTTCAAAAAATCACTTCCTTCATCTAATATAGCTGTTGCTGTGTCCCTTTTGGTGGTCAGCTTTTCAATAATAGAAGTATTGCCACATTATTCGAAGGTATACTAAAAATATCAAATTCTATCAAATGTATAATCGTTAAAGTAATCCTTTGCGTAACACTGTTTTCCATCTTTATAATAAATTCGTGGAACACGTTTTCCAATGACGCAGGCTAATTCATAATTAAAGCGGTCGGCTAATTCTCCTAAATCTTCCATAGTAATGGTTTCCTGACCGCAGGCTCCGATAAGAATAACCTCATCGCCCTCTTTCACATTTTCTATATCTGTCACATCTACCATAAATTGATCCATACATACTTTACCTAAAATAGGTGCTTTTTTCCCATGAATCAACACATAACCCTGATTGGAAAGTGTACGGGGATAACCGTCTCCGTATCCCACAGGAATAGTTGCTACTTTCGTACGTTTTTCTGTGATATAGGTTCCACCATAACTGATTTCTTTACCTGCTTCCAGTGTTTTTAAAAATACAATGTGACTGTGAAGGGAAAAGGCAGGTTTCAAACAACATACCTCTTTTTTTATTTCATCCGAAGGCCATAATCCGTATGTGGAAATACCAATACGCACCACATCCATATGAGATTCCGGCATTTCCAGTGCGGCGGCACTGTTGGCACAATGTTTAATTGGTATTTGCAGTTGTAATTTTTCTTCTGTTGTCCGGCAGAAATTACGGAAAATTAATAATTGCTTATTAGCATCACTTTTATCTTCATAATCGGCCTTGGCAAAATGAGTAAAGATTCCTTCAATTTTGATATGTTTATATTGAAGAATGTTATTTATAAACTCACATCCGCTTTCATCCGGGCGAATTCCAATTCTGCTCATACCTGTATCTGTCTTGATATGGACGAAAGCTGTTTTGTTACATTTGGCGGCTGTTTCTTCGATTTGCAGAAGCATATCATTTCTGAAAACCGTAAATCGTATTTCATTCAGGACCATTTGTTCATAGGCATAAGGAAATACATAGCCTAATACAAGAATAGGTTTTTGAATTCCGGCTTTACGTAAAATCAAAGCTTCTTCTGCTGTTGCTGTAGCAAAACCAAACATATACTCTTTGTTTTCCAGCTCTTTGGCAATGGGAACAGCTCCATGCCCGTACCCATCTGTTTTAACTACAGAGATAATTTTAGTTTCGGGAGATAATAACTTTGAAATATTATCCATATTATAAGAGACAGCATCTAAATCAATAGCTGCAAATATTCTGTCATAATGTTTATTCATAATATAGCCTCCAAAGAGAAGTTCTCTTTCTGCGTATTTTATATTATTTTTATTCTCTTATTTAAGAATGGTACTTAAGGCATCACAAATATCGCCTGCCAACATGCTGTGTTCATTCTTTCTATCTGCGGCAAGGTCACCTGCTTTTGCATGAAGATACACACCGATAACACCGGCTTCATAATCAGATAATCCCAGAGCCAGCAAAGCTGTAATAATTCCGGTTAATACATCTCCGCTTCCCGCAGTTGCCATACCGCTGTTTCCGCACAGATTGATGGCATAAGGTTTCTGATTGCCGCAAATAATGGTACGGGCATCTTTTTTTACGATTACTGCATTCAGCTTGCAAGCAAGATTATTCGTAAGTTCTAACCCGGATGCAATTAAAGTTTCTTTATTGACACCCAAAATGCGTGCTAATTCCAGAGGATGTGGTGTTAAAACCAAGGGACGTCTTGTTTCCGGATTGGTTTGATATTCTTTTAATAAACGAAATAATTCATGGTTTGCTAACAGATTTAAAGCATCTGCATCCAATACTAAGGGTTTATTTGAGTTTTTAATAACGGTTTCCAGCATAGCTTTTGAAATATCATTAGTATCGATACCCGGACCGATGGCTATTACATCTGCCCATACTATACCATTCATTACATTTGTAACGGCAGTTTCCTTAGTATCATAGCAGTCAATCATGGCTTCCGGAAGTGTTGTCAATATTTCACTTTTATGTTCTTTGTGGATACAGATTTTTAACATTCCGCAACCACACATCATAGAGGCTTTTCCGGATAAAATAGCAGCTCCGCCAATTTTCTTGCTGCCTGCAATCAAAAAAATTTTACCAAAAGTTCCTTTATGTCCCCAAGGGTTTCTGACAGGAAGATAATCTTTTACATCTCCGGTCAGGGCAAACATTTCAGGGGGATGTTCTAAAAAACTGTCATTTGTAATACCGATTTCTTTTTTTATGATAGTTCCGCAGTAACTTGCACCGGGATAGAGATAAAGTCCTCTCTTTAGAAAGGCAAATGTAATTGTATAATCTGCTTTGAAGGCGATACCGAATACAGTTCCTGTAGAACTGTCAATGCCGGAAGGAATGTCTAAAGCAATTTTATGGCCATGACATAAATTGGCTTCTTGGATGATAGACGCTGCCATCCCGGTAATTTCACGATTTAGTCCAACACCAAAGATACCATCTATGATAATATCATATGAATCAGATACCATATTGGTAACCAGTGGAACATTCATACTTTTTAATATATTGTACTGTACAGCCGCAGATTCACTGAAATCCTTACAATCCAAAACCTTGTTCGTAATTATGGAAACCGTAACCGGATAATTTTTTTGCTTTAGAAGTCTTGCTACGGCCATAGCATCGCCACCGTTGTTTCCTTTACCGGATAAGATTAAAATCTTTTTATTGGTATCAGGAAACAGACGAATAATTTCTGTTACAGCAGATAAAGCTGCCTGCTCCATCAAAATTAATCCGGGAACTTTGAAGTGTTCTATGGTATTGGCGTCATATCGTTGCATTTCTTCACCGGTAACTAAGTATTCAATAGACTTCATTATAATCTCCATGACTAAATTGATTTTTTCGCGTTTTCACGCTGCTGAATGATTCTGTCCATTTGTTCTTGATTTACATCAAAAATTTCAATTACATCAGCACCAAAAATATCATGCATAAAAGCATATAATTCATGGTTTTTAATTTCTTTTTCCTGTTTACGGACAATATTTTTCTTGAGTTCGATTCGGACTTTGTTAATCCACTCACCTATTTCATCAATTTCTTTGGTATTCTTTTGAAGAACTTCATAACACATTTCCATAGTACGAATCATTAAAGCATAATTGGCCTGATCAATTTCTTTTGGCAGATCCAATAATTTATCCTGATATTCGTCTAATTTGTCATTGCATTCTTCAATAAGACGTTTGTTTTCATCAATCTTTTTCAGGGAAGCTTTATCCTCATGTTCCATTAACTGAACGATTTCATCCATCAACTTTTTCTTGATTTTTTTAATACTTTTGCTTTCAGTATTCATCTTTCCCTGTTGTCTTAACAAAGCATTCAGATTTTCTTCCAAACGTTTTAATTCTCTGTCAGGTTCCATCATGGTAAACAGACGATGCCATTTATTATCTAAAGTCAGAATTGGAATTTTTTTACCGCTTAAAGCCTGTTTATAGCTTTCTCCTTTTTTAGACATATTCATTTCCTCGCGATATTATTTTGCATTTTTAATGTCTTGATAACGGCTGCTGTTATAGGACAATTTCATTAAACTGTCTGATAAGTGAACATTTTCAACCTGAACCCATTCAGGGACATGAAGGTCTACATGGGCAAAGTTCCAAATTGCACGTATGTTACATTCTACTAATTTTTCTGCTACTTTAACAGCACCTGTTTTGGGTATTGTTAATACTGCAATATCTATATTATTTTTAGTGATAAAAGCACTCATTTCTTCCATGGGACGAACTTCCAATTCGCCGATTTTTGTACCCTGAAGTTTTGGATTGTGGTCAAAAATTCCTTTGAAGATAAATCCTCTGCGGGAAAAATTGCTATAATTCAAAAGTGCCTGTCCTAAATTACCGGCACCAATAACTATTAGATTGTGTTCTTGATCTAAACCTAGAATTTTGGCAATTTCAACATACAAATACTCAACATTGTAACCGTATCCCTGTTGACCAAAACCACCAAAATGATTCAAATCCTGACGTATTTGAGATGCAGTTACCTGCATTTTTTTACTTAATTCCTGAGAAGAGATACGTTCTACCCCATCATCTCTTAATTCTCCCAGATAACGATAATAGCGGGGGAGACGGCTGATAACCGCCTGAGATATTTCTTTACGTTCCATTATAAACCTCCCAAAACGTAATATATATATTTATTAATTATCCCCTCATAAATATATATCCGTACATTTTTTATATCTTATTATTAAGATACCAAAAATAACTATACTCATTATACTCGTATGTTAAAATTGTGTCAATTAATGGTGTTTAAGAGATGTGATATTTATAAGTAATAAAAACGGCTTAAAATAAGTGAATTAATTGACATTATCTGTAAAAAAAATTAAACTGTAGAAAGTGTTAAGAAGGATAGATTCTTAACAAAATTTGTATTAAGGAAATTAATTATTATGATTCTTTCAGTATCTAATATAAGTAAAAGTTTTTCGGAAAAAATAATTTTAGAGAATATATCATTTCATCTTGAAGATTATGATAAAGCAGCTTTGGTTGGAATTAATGGCGTAGGAAAAACCACTCTTCTTCGAATTATTGTAGGTGAAATGGCACCGGATGAAGGGCTTGTAACTTATGCTAAGGGAAAAAACTATGGTTATCTGGCACAGAATACGGAAATTTCAGGAGATGCTACCATTTATGATACTCTTCTGCAGGTAAAAGAACATCTGCTTGTACTGGAACAGGAAATACGTAAAGTTGAAAAGCAGATGAAATATGTGGAAGGTGCTGATTTGGAAGCATTGATGAATCAATATGCCAATATGACACATCAATTTGAAATGGAAGGCGGCTACCAGTATCAGAGCGAATTAGTAGGTGTCTTAAAGGGGTTGGGATTTCTTGAGGAAGAATTTAACAAACCAATGTCTACTCTTTCCGGAGGACAAAAAACCAGAGTTGCATTAGGAAAATTATTATTAACTAAGCCGGACTTGATTATTTTAGATGAACCTACCAATCATTTAGACATGGGGGCTATATCCTGGCTTGAAACTTATCTTCTTAATTACAAAGGTGCAGTACTTATTGTATCCCATGACCGCTATTTCTTGGATAAGATTGCAAGTAAGGTTATTGAACTTGATCAAGGAAAATCCACGGTATTTACCGGTAACTATTCAGATTATGCTGTAAAAAAAGAACAAATCCGTGTTGCCAGATTAAATGCTTATTTAAAGCAACAACAGGAAATTAAGCATCAGGAAGAGGTAATCGAAAAGTTAAAATCATTTAATAGGGAAAAATCTATCAAACGTGCAGAAAGCCGTGAAAAGATGCTTAATAAGATTGAGGTACTGGAGAAACCTACGGAAACAAATTCTGAAATGAAAATTCAATTAACTCCAAGAATTGTCAGTGGAAATGATGTTCTTCAGGTAGAAGGATTATCCAAGGCTTTTCCAAATCATCCCCTCTTCTCTGATTTGAGTTTTGAAATCAAACGAGGAGAACATGTAGCCATTATTGGGGATAACGGAACCGGAAAAACTACTATTTTGAAGATTATTAATCAAATTATAGATGCGGATGCAGGTTCTATGCGTCTGGGGACTAATGTTACTATCGGGTACTATGATCAGGAACATCATGTACTTCATGGAGATAAAACTTTATTTGAAGAGATTTCTGATGAATATCCGAATCTGAACAACACTCAGATACGCAATACTCTCGCTGCCTTTTTGTTCACCGGAGATGATGTATTTAAGAAAATCAGTACCTTAAGCGGTGGTGAACGCGGACGTGTATCATTGGCTAAATTAATGTTATCCGAAAGTAATTTTCTGATTCTGGACGAACCTACCAACCATTTGGATATTATGTCCAGAGAAATTTTAGAGACAGCATTGAATCACTATGAAGGAACGGTTCTCTATGTATCTCATGACCGTTACTTTATTAATAGAACGGCAACCAGAATCTTAGAATTATCCGGTCAAACCTTCACTAATTATCTTGGTAATTATGATTATTATCTGGAAAAGAAACCACAGATTGGAATGATAGACTCCTCTTCTGCTTTTCCGCCTGCTACAGCAAGTGTTGCTAATGAAATGACTAAGGAAGTTGTTACAGATAAGAATGCAGAATGGAAACAAAGAAAAGCACAACAAGCTGCAATAAGAAAACTGGAGCGTGAATTGGCAAAAACGGAAGAAAGAATATCTTATATAGAAGAAAGAACTTCTAAAATTGATAATGAAATGGCGCTTCCTGAAATCTGTTCTAATTCTGTAAAATTACAGGAATTACAAAAAGAAAAAGATTCTCTCGAAGAAGAAATGATGATATTAATGGAACGATGGGAAGAATTGAGTGAAGAATTAAGGAAGTAATTCTGTTATCAGAATTACTTCCCCATATTACAGAACATTAATCCATTCTGGCATATTGTCTTTGTAGAATACGTAAGGAACACCTGCAAGAATGGCTGTACCTTCACCACTCTGGTATGCTTCATATGTTTCAGCTTCGTAATCACGGAAAGCATCCATTTCAAATGTTGAACCAACATCTCCGGTAAATCCATCATTGATAGCGGCATATGTAGCTGCACCAGCGGTAGCACCTAAATGGATAACATCCCAAAGCATCATGTAAGGACAAACAGATGCGAAAGCATCGTCTTCTATTGTAGCAGGCATGAAGGACTGCATTTCAGAAGGAAGTCCAAGACCTGTCAACATAATATCGCTGTCAGAGGTTTTAAGAACCTGACCAGCTGCTGCAATACCAACTGTTGTAGGGGCGATAATACAGTCTACTTTATTTTCAACTACGAATGCGTAAGCCTGGGTTGTAGATTCTATTAAATCGTCGTTACCATATTTTTTGTCAAGTGTTGGAGATACTTTGCCTGCATAGCAAGCATCAGTAAGTTCTTCTTCCATAGCTGCGATCCAAACATTCTGAACCGGAGTATCGATAGAAGCAGAAAGAACACCTAAAACAATCTCTTCACCTGTGTAAGACGCAAGAGCTTTTTCTACTGCATATCTCATAGCAGGACCTTCGTCAGGATAATCAATACCAAGAGCAATGAGAACTGCAGCTTGAACCAAGTAAGCACCGATGTCAGTCGTTTCAACCTGGTTTATATGACAAATTCGGTATGCCGGATTTGCTTCAGAGTCTACAGAAACGATTGGAATACCAGCATCCTGAGCTTTTTTGAATACTTCATCGTATCCGGCATCTCCATTGGTAGAAATTGTAATAGAAGCTACTTTCTGAGCAATTAACTCGTCAAGCATTTGTACTTGAGCTGCAACTGTTGTTTCAGATGGAGATTTGTTAACTGTTTTTTCTCCTTTTGAAGCCATGTATTCAGCAAATCCTTCGTACATAAGGTCACCAAAAGAGTTATCTGTAGATTTGAACATGAATACATGTGTTCCTTCTAAGGAATCACTACTGGTTTCGGTTGTTGCCGGAGCATCAGTAGCTACTTCTTTAGAACCACCGCCACATCCAACTAACATAGACGCAACCAGGGCTACACATAAAAGTGCACTTAAAAGTTTCTTTTTCATATAAGAATCCTCCTTATAAAATTTTTTCTAATTCTTTTCTGATTTCCTTAATAAATCCTTCACTGTTAAGTACGGTTACATCTTTTAAAGAGGTAATTAAAGCAAGGTCTTTTGTCATTCTTCCTGATTCAATGGTAGAAAGTGTAGCTGTTTCCAATTTATCAGCAAATGCCATTAATTCAGGGATATTATCCAGTTCACCACGTTTTCTTAAAGCACCTGTCCAAGCAAAGATGGTTGCTACAGAGTTAGTAGAAGTTTCTTCACCTTTCAAATGTTTATAGTAATGTCTCTGAACGGTTCCATGGGCAGCTTCGTATTCATACACGCCTGTCGGAGATACTAATACAGATGTCATCATGGCAAGGGAACCAAATGCTGAGGATACCATATCACTCATAACATCTCCATCATAATTTTTGCAAGCCCAGATGAATCCGCCTTTTGCTTTCATAACACGGGCAACAGCATCATCGATTAAGGTATAGAAATATTCGATACCTAATTCTTCGAATTTCTCTTTATATTCTGCATCATAGATATCCTGGAAAATATCTTTGAAGGTATGGTCGTATTTTTTGGAAATGGTGTCTTTAGTAGCAAACCATAAATCCTGTTTTGTATCAATTGCAAAATTAAAACATGCCCTTGCAAAGCTGGAAATAGATTCATCAGTATTATGCATACCCTGAATAATTCCTGCACCTTTGAAGTTATGGATTAATTCACGTACTTCTGTTCCATCTTCTGCTGTAAATACCAGTTCAGCTTTGCCTGCTCCGGGAATTTTGATTTCGGCATTTTTATAAACATCACCATAAGCATGTCTTGCTAAGGTAATCGGTTTTTCCCAGTTTTTAACACATGGTTCAATACCCTTTACAATAATCGGAGTTCTGAATACAGTTCCGTCTAAAATTGCACGGATGGTACCGTTTGGACTTTTCCACATTTCTTTTAAGTTATATTCTGTCATTCTTGCAGCATTTGGTGTAATGGTAGCACATTTAACAGCAACACCGTATTTCTGTGTGGCTTTAGCAGAATCTATGGTAACCTGATCATTTGTTTCGTTTCGATATTCAAGTCCTAAATCATAGTATTCCGTTTTTAAATCGATAAACGGATGTAATAATTCATCTTTTATCATTGTCCAGAGAATTCTGGTCATTTCATCTCCGTCCATTTCAACTAAGGGGGTAGTCATTTTTATTTTATCCATAATATAAATCTCCTCATTATTTTTATTCTGTAGAATAAGCTTCATAAAGACCGTTTTTCACCATGTTCTCAAAAGCACTCATCACATGTTTATTAGCTTCTGCTTCTGCTTTTAATGGATCGCCGGATTTGATAGCTTCCAAAATATATTTATGCTCTTTGTTAGATGCGGTGCCACGATTATTTTCTGATAAAGTTTTCTTACGGACTCTTAAAACATAATCATGGAAATCGCGTAATTGCTTTTCTAACATTTTACTGTTACATGCTTCATAAAGAATTTCGTGAAAACGATTGTCCAATTCTGCAATTTGCTGGGTGTGACCTTTTGTGGCATGAAATTCTGCCAAATATACATTTTCCTCCATTTCTTCTAATTGTTCAGGAGTAATGTTTTCTGTGGCCCATTTTGCACATAAGCCTTCCAATAAGGATCTTATCATGTAGATATCTTTCACATCTTTTACAGTAATTCCTGTAACATATGCGCCTTTGTTAGGTATAATATTAATTAAACCTTCTAATTCTAATTGTCGAAAAGCTTCTCTTACCGGTGTTCTGCTGACACCCAATTCCTCACCAATGGCAACTTCTTTTAATTCTTCATTATCTTTATATTTGCCGCTGAGAATATCGTCTCTTATTTTGTGAAAAACTTTACCTCTTAAAGAGAATTTGTCTGAAGCTTCATTTTTTGCATTGTATTTCCCCATGTCATATATGCTCCGTTTCTATCTATTTTAAGGAAATTCCTAATTTAGAACATTCCTTATCTAATACTTCTTTTAATTCATCATCAGTCAAAACAGTTACTCTTCCGGCTTCATATTCTGAATCTACCCATATTTTAATATTTTTAACAAGTTCTGATGATTTATCAACATGCTTTTCAGGTGGAAGTTTGTAATATACATTTATCCAATGAGCAATTCCGGCCAAACCGGAGGTATTACTTACGGCACAAAGTACCGGTCTGTTAAGATATTTTTCAGTGTCAAAAATATTATATATTTCTTCGTTTTTTAACAAACCATCAGCATGAATTCCGGCACGGGTAACATTAAAATTCTTACCTACAAAAGGTGTTCTTGGCGGAATCTGATATCCGATTTCTTTTTCATAATACTCGGCCAATTCTGTGATAACTGTTGTATCCATGCCATTTAAATCGCCTTTTAACTGTGCATATTCGAAAACCATAGCTTCCAAAGGTGTATTTCCGGTTCTCTCACCAATACCGAATAAAGAAGTATTGACACCGGAACAACCATATAACCATGCAGTAGTAGAGTTAACAACTGCTTTATAGAAGTCGTTATGTCCATGCCATTCAATTAGAGAATGAGGAACGCCGGCATGCTTATGTAATGCATAAATAATACCGGGTACACTTCGTGGAATTACAGCTCCCGGATAATTAACCCCATATCCCATTGTGTCACAAGCACGGATTTTAATCGGTATGTTATATTCTTCCATCAGTTTCATTAATTCCAGACAGAAAGGCACCACATATCCATAAATATCTGCTCTTGTAATGTCTTCTAAGTGACATCTTGGGCTGATACCTTCGTTCAAACATTCCTTAACTATGCTTAAATAGTGTTCCATAGCCTGACGACGTGTCATTTTCAATTTCATAAAGATATGATAATCGGAACAACTTACTAAGATTCCGGTTTCCTTCATACCTATATCTTTTACAAGTTTAAAATCTTCTTTGCTGGCACGAATCCAACTGGTCACTTCAGGGAACTTATACCCTCTTTCCATACATTTATAAACAGCATCTCTATCTTTTTTGCTGTATAAAAAGAATTCGCTGGCACGAATCATGCCATTGGGACCGCCTAATTTATGCAGATAATCATAAATCGTTACGATTTGTTCCGTAGAATAAGGGGCACGGGATTGTTGTCCGTCACGAAAAGTAGTGTCTGTAATCCAGATTTCTCTTGGCATATTATGCGGAACAGTTCTATCATTAAATGGTATTTTGGGTATTTCGGAATAAGGAAACATATTTCGAAATACATTAGGCTTTTTAACATCATCCAAAATATACATATATTCTTCTATTTCCAGAAGATGATTTTTGGGATTCATGGTTACAGGTCTATTCATAAAAATATCCTGATTTGACATTTTTAACGCCTCCTAAATTGTTTTATTTCTAATAAAAATAACCACGTATAATTGTATACAATTATACGTGGTATGTCAATTGTTTTATTTAATAATTTAACATATTATTTAATTAAAGTTCCAAAGCACGTCGTACATTAAGCATTCCCCACCCTTGCTTGTTCCAGGGTTCTTTTAAATCTGTGGCTGAATAACATAACCGGAACCTAATTTCATCCGGAGTTAAATTAGGTTTCTTTTCTAATAATAAAGCAGATGCTCCGGCTACCAAAGGTGTGGCAAATGAGGTACCGCTTTTAGATTCGTAAATGTCTGTATAATATTTACCACTTCTTCTGCATTTATTACATGTAGAAAAGATATTAGTTCCCGGGGCTACAATATCGGGTTTTTTTAAAGAATAAGAACTGGGACCTCTTCCGGAATATTCTTCACATAAAGTGATTCCTTCCTTATTGTAGTCCAGATCATGACAACCTACAGTAAATATATTCTTGCTCATCCCAAGAGGTGAAATGCTTTTATCTTTTGGTCCCTTGTTGCCTGCAGCAACAATCACAAGAATTCCTTTGGACCAGATATCTTCTAATAAATCAATTAATTTATTAATTTTATATTCTGTAACATGCTTTTCAAAACCAATGGAGATATTTAAAATTTTTACATTATATTTTTCTTTGTTTTCTAACAGCCACTGTATGGCATCAATCATAGTATCGATGCTGCCGTTACCATTTTTATCTAAAATTTTCCCAATAATTAAACGACAAGAAGGTGCTATTCCGCAAAATCTTCCTTCAGAAAGATAACCATCTCCTGCAAGGCATCCGGCAACATGCGTTCCATGACCGGAATCATCATACGGGGACTTCTTTTGATGAACAAAGTCTCGGAATGCAATAACTCTGCCTGAAAAATCCGGATGCAAAAATATTCCGGTATCAAGAATGGCTACCGAAATATTTTTACCGCTGTATTTATTTTGTACATTTTTTGTACAAGCTATCTGTTCCTTAACGCGCCACACTTTTCACTCCTGCTTTTTTAATAAGGTATGTGCAGAAATGACTATATGTGTCGTAAAATGTATTATTTTATTTTAGTGTTTTCAAATGCTTTATCCTGGATTGTTACAACCTTGTTAGCACCATGGATTTCCTGTAATGAAGTACAGTCTTTAAATGCTTCCTTACCAATGAGGGTTACAGAATCAGGTATCATGATACCTAAAATCTCAGAATGACCTAAAAAACAAGCCGGAGCAATGGTTTTTATATTATCCGGTAAGTTAACATATTTACTGTTTCCCTTATAAGCAATTAGTAATCCGTCACCTACAATTAAAAAATCACTTGCAGAGGTATTAGATTCCCAAGAATTAAGCCAGCCTGTGTGAGAAAAAGCAGATGGTTCAATCCAGGTAACTGTTTCGGGAATACTGATATCGGTCAAATTGTCACAATGGTAGAATGCTGCATAACCAATGGTTGTGACACTCTGTGGAATGTTTATACTTTTTAAATTGCTTCTGGCAAATGCAAAGTCACCTATTTTTGTAATGTTGGAAGGAATTGTGTATGTATATAAGTCCGTATCACCATAATACGCATAATTTGTTATATAATCGTCAATTATGGCTTCTTTGGGTAAAGTAATATCCGTGTTTTTATCAGTAATTTGTGTAATATTGTCCGGATCTTCATCATCATATACTTCATCAGTGGCAATATTATCGATAACCTTCATCTGCGGAGAATCCATAATTACTACAGCACTGGATCCAACAATCATGGTTTTACCAAGAACACCTTCCTCCTGTGTTGTAATAGGATCAGACTGAGGAATATAATCTACATTGCTTGGATCATTCAATGCAGAATTTGTTTCGGAAGAAGTCGCCGTATTTGAACCGGATTCAACTTTCTCTAATTTGCCATTACTTCCTATAATATAAATGTTTCCCACGGAATCTATAACAGTATCATTTTGTTCATTACCATCAGTTACTTCAATATTGTTAGTTGTTTTCCATGTTTCATAAAAACTATGGGCAACGGAACCGGAATCAGAAGAAATTACTAATTTTGAACAACCATCAAATGCAGTTGTATGGATATAGGATACAGAAGCCGGAATCATCACTTTTTGTAAGTTGATACAATTCTCAAAAGCTTTTGAATCAATGCTTTTCACAGAATAAGGTATGGAAATTGCCAGCAAATTACGACAGTTTGAGAATGCAAAAGCAGGGATTTCTTTCAGGTTTGTACTAAACAAAATTTCCTTCAAAGAATCGTTTCCCCAAAAAGCATATTCATCAATATCAATAACACTGTCAGGCATGGAATATGATGTTGATTTTGCACCTTCTGTGAAACAATATAGAATGGTTTTCTCTTTATCATAAAGAGCATTTTTATCAAATACAAAATTAGGGTTTTCTTTTGCAATTTCTATTTTGGTTAGATTATCACATCCTGCAAATACACCGGAACCAATTGTTTTAAGATTTTTGGGTAAAATAATCTTTTTTAAAGAAGTATTATTGCTAAATACTGCATTTCCCAAGGTGATTAAGGAATCAGGTAAGCTAACATTGGTAAGGTAAGAACAATCTTTGAATGCTCCATATTCAATTTCCGTAACATTTTTTCCAATAGAAATTGAAGTAAGAGTTGTATTTCCGGCAAAAGCTTCTGCTCCAATTGTTTTTATGGTATCAGGAATAGACACAGAAGTTGCTGTGCCTGTATATTTTACCAATTTAGTTTTATCAATTTGAAAATCAGAATTAGGTGCAGCACCGGTTTCTATAGTTGGAATTTGTGTTGCAAGTATAACCGCAACCAAAAATAGTGCACCAATAACTTTGTGGATTGTTCTCATAGTTATCTCCATTAAAAAGGTGTTTTTTATAAAATAGTGAGAAACCCGTTAGGGATTTCTCACTATAAATTTTTAATATAAAATTTATCTATAAGCCTTACCTACATATTTTTTATCTCTTTTTGTGAAAAATATGATAGAAATACATGCAAGTCCGATACTCAAGAACCATTTTGGATGAATTCCATCTCCGGTTTTTGGTGTGGAGTCCAAAGTATCTGTAACTATCATATTACCGGTATCCACATAAATGGTATATGGTGAGAAATGTGTAGCAGTAAATGTAATACTTGGAACACCATCAATAGTTGTAAATTTAGGATTAAGAGTTTCCAATTCTCCGTTTACAACAGCTCCTACCCTATTGTTCCCGGCATATTCTTTTAAGGCATCCGGAATTGGTATTGTAATATTTACTTTTAAACCGGTAGTATCAGTAATCTTATTTTGACCTTTGGCGTCATACAAACTAATATCCATTGCAAAATATTTAATTCTTGTCATGTCAGGATATTTTTTCTGTAAAGCTTTCTGTACCTGATCAGCAGCATCAATACTTTCTGAAATTTTAACAATAAAATTATCGGAAGAACCGCTTACATAAGCAGATGCCTTATCGGTGTCAGAGATTCCGGGTTTAGTAATCATTACTGTTGTACCATTCTGAGAAGGACGGCTTGTAGAGTTACCACTAATGCTTCCGGTATCCATATAAGTAGCAGTTACTTTTGCATTGGTTGAAGGCATAGTAATAATCGTGGATTCCTTTTTGGAATTTTCAATAGTTAAGCCACTTGTCTTTGTTACCCAACTTGCAAATTTTCTTCCTTGTGGTGCTTCAACAGCAGAAATAGCTACTTTTGCTCCTGCCGGATAACTACCACTACCACTACCGTATTCAACTTCCAATATATACTGACCTGCAAAATTACAGATGACCGTAATATCAGACGGAACCATAGTTAAAGTCGTAATCCAATCAGTAGAATCACTAAAAATTACATTTTCGTTGGAACAACTCCAATAACCGAAGGCAGCTCCACTTGGTGCATTACCGGCTTTAATGGTTACTGTTTTTCCTGCCGGATAGTAACCGCTTCCTTCACCGTTGGTTACGGTTAATTTATAGAGTTTATTACCATCTTTATCAACGTCAGGAATTCCGTCACCATTGGTATCAATACCACCATATACAAGATTGCCACCGGTACCGCCACTATTACCATTATTACCATTATTACTGCCGCCACCGTTATTATCACCATTGCCGCTATTTCCACCGTCACCGTTATTATCATCATTGCCGCTATTTGTATTGGGGTCGATATCATATAAAGCTATAATAGACAAATTTTCTGTTACATCTTTGTAAGAACGGTTCCAGCCTTTAAATATAAAGCCTTGACGTTTTGGTTCTTCCGGTGGTTCGGCATCTTTACCTTGTTCAACGTATTGAACATCTGTTAAAGCTGTAATACCATCATAATCGAAGAACTGTACACTATATGTTTCATCTAAAGGAAGAACTTCAACATTCTTATATATATCAGCAATTTTGTCAGCTGTGTTGAATGCAGCGGTATTTTTATATGCATAAACGACAGCGCCTTCTGTTCCTTCGAAAGCATCTGTTGCCAAACTTACTTCTCTACCCAAAATGGTTAAGGAAACGTTATCTGCACATTCTCCTAATGATTTTTGACCAATGGTTCTCATCTGCTGAGGCAGAATTACCTGAGATAATTTTACATCATTATAGAAGCAATGATCCGGTAATTCTACTAAAGCATCATTGGTGCCGGTAAAATCTACTCTTCGTAAGGTAGGCAGATCACTGAAGGCGCCTTTTGCAATACTTGAAATAGTTGAAAGTTTGGAATCATTATCAATGTTTACGGTACCATCATTTGCATTTCCTCTGGAACCTAATACTTGTACAATTCCAAGAGAACCATCATCTTTAGTCTCATAAATGATTTTGTTTTCACAAGTATATTTAGGATTTCCAAAGCTTACACTAGTAAGATTATGACATCCTAAAAATGGTAAGTTACCAATATCTTCCATTGCACTTCCCAAGGCCACTGTTTCCAAATTTTCACAGCTATAAAAAGCACCACCCGCTAATTTTTCAGTAGATAAAATGTCTTTTTCTTGGGTAATCGGTTCATTGGAATTAGGAAGATATTTTACGGTATGCATGGTAATACTTCTAATTCTATCATTACCAATTTTTTTTGTTTCTGTTTCATTTGTATCTAAAAAAGCATCATCATTAGAGTAACCGTTGAACAAGCCATAATCTTCATAGGTTGATTTATATGGTAATCCGGCAAAGTAAGCAGACACATTATAGCCATTTGTCTGAGGTTCTACTCCTTCAAAAGTCTTAGAACTATCATTCAAATATCCCTTAACGTCAATCGATTCAATTCCAGCAGGAATATCAATATATAAGGTGGCTTTTACTAAAGCTTCCTGGGAAGGTGATAATTCACCACCAGATTCATATTGTTTTAATAATGTAGTTGTTGTAGTAGCTCTGCTACTGTAAGAGGCTGAATCAGAATCATCTTCACCCTCAGCAGGCGGAGTAACTACATCTTCAGCTTCTATTTCGAATTCAATTTCGGCCAAATCCCCATAATGAGGGTAATTTACAAGAGTAGGTAAATTGTTCTGATTATCTAAAATTACAGTCAAACTCTGAGGGGATGGTGTTTGGTAGCAAACGCGGATTCCCAAATCAGGATCCACATAATTAGCAGGATCCATTGCCCACTCAAAAGGACCATATCCAACTTCCAAAATACCCGTTACGGTTAATTTAGAACTACCGGTACTTAAAGCATTCGTACCAATATTTTCTCTTGGAAAACTTGCAGCTCCGCCGATTGGCGCGTCAAAAGTAATCTTCTGTAAGGAATGGCATCCCTGGAATGCATTGTCCTTAATAGTTGTAACTCCACTACCGATAGATAACTCTGTCATACCGGTACATCCCTGAAATGCGGAAGAACCGATGGATGTTACGGAGTTCCCTATTTTTACGGATTTAATATTGGTACAGCCGGCAAATACAGAATCTCCGATTTCCTGAATGGAATCATTTTGAATATTTACGGTTTCCAAACTGTTTTTTACTGCATCTGAGAAACAATCATTTTCTAATTTAACAACTTTGTAAGGTCCAACATTTTTTGGAATCATTAATTCTCCGGATGGGGAAGTAACATCATCCGCAAAATCGCACTTTGCAACACTTGCGGTTCTGGATTCATTGTCAACTTTTAAACTTAACAAATAACTTCCACTCTTTACTTCATAGAAAACCTCTTTATTTTCTTCATACATATAAGGTACCGGTCCATAAATGTTAGCACCACTTTCATCCGTATCAATGACAACTCCATTAGTACATTCTCTTGTATCTAATCGTTCCTGGGCAATTGCGTAATCGATATCTTGTGCAGGACCTTTAACGACAAACTGATCATTTTTTATGCTGGAAAAAATATCCGGGCTATAGGTAACACGTCCAGAAACTTGAGGAAATTCTACCATACCCAAACCGCTACAGCCTTGGAACGTTGTATTTGGCAGTTCGTCGGTGGTGTTTACACCAAAAACAGCCGGCATAATTACTTTTAACAGTTTGCTACGACCAAAAAATACATTTTCACCAAATTCTGTAATCTTACTTGCCTGCATATTAACTTCTGTCAATGCATCTGTTTCATGGGCTGTGGTTGCAAATGCTCCGTCACCTAAGAATTCAACTCCTGTTTCTCCCAGGTTAAGATTTCCCAAAGCACAATTATAAAAGGCACCGTTTCCTATTGTTAACCCACTGGTTTTTGCCTGGGATAAATCAACATTGGTTAATTTTGTGCATTTTGCAAAAGCTCCATATCCAATTTTGGAAACCTGATATGGGAAGTTAATGGTGGATAAAGCCACACATCCATGAAAGGCTTCGATTCCAATATTGGAAACAGGTCCCAATACTACATTTCGTAACTGCGTACAGTTTTTAAACGCAAAATGACCGATGCTTTCCGTACCTTCTAAAGTTACTTCTTTAAGGAAAGAGCCTTCAAAGGCACTTTCACCAATGTATTTAATTTCTGATGGTAAAGTTAAAAAATCTACGTTTCTGACATTTTGAAAGGTTTTATCTCCAACAGCAATAATGGAAGCTGTTTTTCGAACCAGGAAACCATAATCGTCATTCTGCATATTAGATGGTGGTGTACCACCTCTTGCTATGTATACATATACATCATCACTGGTAGCTGAATCGGAACTTTTATCATTTACATATTCCAACGTATAACCACATCCGGCCAAATCCGGCTGTACATAACAGTAATACCGTTGTTTCTCACCGTCATCGTCTAAGTCTTTTGGATTAAAAGAAGGTGCGGTTGGTACAGGTACGGGATCTCCAACAGGATTGTTTTGATAATTATTATATTTCGTTACTGCATCAACATAATCATTATAGTCAGATAATTTGAACTCCTGAAACAGTTTGATCAGATTACCTTTATCCAAATCCAGTGTAATATTGATATTTCCACCAATAGATAAATCGTCTAAAACGCCATCTGTGTTAAAAAAATCTCTAAATTTATCAGGATCTACAGTATAGTATTCTTTATAAACACTGCTTGGTAATTTGATGGTACCTGCCTGGTATACACTGTTATATTTGCTTACAACACCAAAAATTCCACTAACATTGCCGTCGGTAAAATCCTGCTCAAAGAAATCCAACTGTTTGTATAAAACATAAGAATTATTGGAATTCTGTCTTATGATCAAGGCTTTTCTATTTGTATTTCCTTCTGTATCTTCAATTGCCAATTTACCAGATAAATCTATCATTTCATCTGCAACATATTCTTCACAGTCTTCTAAATTTGTTACTTCTTGATAGGCATAGGCTTCTTTATCTCTAGGTGTTATCGTTGATGAAGAAAGCGGATTACCATCCGTCGCCGCTGCATCCGGAAATGGAATTGCTGCCACTATAATTGCAGACATCATAAACAAAGCACCAAGAGTTCTTCGTACTGATTTACGTAATCTGTAGTTTTTCTTCTTTTTCTTAGCCATACAAGTCTCTCCTTTTAAGGAATTTCTCTAATTTATTTTTTTAGCTACTACCACAAATCTTCCATCCTGTTCGGAATTGTCACAGGTAGATAAGGTAATAAGTTTATCTCCATAGGTAGCTCTTACACCGGTATCATAAAGCGATAAATTTGCCATTTCATTCATATGAGAATCAAACTCTTCCGGTGTTGATGCTTCAAAAAATTGATAATATTTGAAAACAATCTCATCTTCATTATAGATACGGGAACGGAATACATACATAATTTGATAACGTCCCTCTTCATATATAGTATCAAATTGAATATACGGATGTTTTTCATAATACTCTCTGTTACTGTATAATTGAAGATTTCCGAACATTTTTCCTGATTTCATATGATGTCCATAAATTATCATATTACAACCCGGATTAGTAATATCACAATCCTTATCTAAGAAAATGGAACCATTTTTATCATATTGTTGATTGTAGTTATGATCCAGATAATATTCGTTGTTCACAGTTTGCATAACCGGGTAATCTATATTTGTATCGTCAATTTTTATCCATCCTATTAGACTTTTATTCTGAGAAAATATTTTTTTATATTTTTCCAGAACAACTAAGTCTTTATTTTCTTCTTCTTTTGTGTAATTAATATGTACTTGGCTATCTGACGCCACAGTTTCTTCTTTCAAAGAAGCCAAATGTTCGTATTCATTAGAATTTCTTTCGTATAAATAATAATAAAAGAAAACATACCCCATACAAAGAACAGCAACCAAAGAACAGATTAAAACTGTTCTTCTGCGACTTTTTTCCTGTAAATAGAGTTCTTTTTTGATATATTCCTGCATCTCTTCGTCATAATCTTCCAGAGATTTCTTTGGCTCAGGTTTTTTGTTAGTTTTTTCCTTTTTTTCAACAGCTTCTTTTTTCTTTGTTATTGATTTTTTGGAACCTGAGCTTTTTTTATGTTTTGTATTTGTTTCTTTTAATTCATTGAACCTTTCTTCCAGTTCATATATAAAATCCTCGCCAACAAGGGTTTCAAATTTAATTTCACCATTATTGAGGACATTTATAATATGTTCTTTCCCGGACATGTCTGCATTTTCATATTTCTTTTCAATAATAGCAATTCGTCGCTCGTCTCTAAGAGCAGCCTGATAATCATTGCCCGTACGAAAAGAACGACCTCTGACAATATAGTCACTCATTGACATACTTACTCCACTTTAAATTTCTACATACATTTTCATTTTACAATATATTGAAATATATTCAAGCATTTTGTCCATATATATA
>JAFXGP010000064.1 GCA_017521195.1 Lachnospiraceae bacterium | reverse complement strand
TTTTAAAAATTATAAATAATAATTAATTATATAAATCTACAAAAACGAGAGGTATTACAAATGAAAGGTATTATTTTAGCTGGTGGATCCGGCACAAGACTTTATCCGTTAACAAAGGCAATTTCTAAACAGATTATGCCTATCTATGATAAACCAATGATTTACTATCCATTATCAACTCTGATGCTTGCAGGTATTAGAGAAATCCTGATTATTTCCACACCAAGAGATCTTCCAACATTTGAAGAACTTTTAGGAGATGGAAGCCAGCTTGGTCTTGAAATGCATTACGCAGTTCAGGAATATCCAAGAGGACTTGCAGAAGCATTTATCATTGGGGAAGAATTTATTGGAGATGATAATGTTGCCTTAGTATTAGGAGATAATATTTTCTATGGTCAGAGTTTCTCTAAGTTACTTCGTGAAGTGGCTTCCAGAGAAGAAGGAGCAACTATTTTTGGCTATTATGTAAGAGACCCAAGAGAATATGGTGTAGTAGAATTCGACGAAAATGGTAAGGCTATTTCTATCGAAGAAAAACCACAGAATCCAAAGAGCAATTATGCAGTACCGGGTCTTTACTTCTATGATAATGATGTTGTTGAAATCGCTAAAAATGTAAAACCATCTGCTCGTGGTGAAATTGAAATCACAGCAGTAAACAATGCATATCTTGAAAAAGGAAAACTTCGTGTAGAAACTATGGGACGCGGATTCGCATGGCTGGATACCGGAAATCATGATTCTTTACTGGAAGCTGCAAATTTTGTAGAAGCATTCCAGAAGAGACAGGGATTATATGTATCCTGTATCGAAGAAATCGCTTATAAGAGAGGTTTCATTACCAAAGAACAGCTGTTAAAATTAGCAGAGCCTTTAATGAAGACAGAATACGGACAGTATTTAGTAGAGGTTGCAAATGGACTCTAAGTTTCTTAGGGTGACTCTTCTGGTTTCGCTTTTGTTTATGGTTACTATATTCTTTGTAGTTTTATATGCCAATGGTGTAGGACCGGGACAAAAGGAAGAAGCACAGGAAGTGAGGGAAGAAGTGATTCAGGAAGAAATCCTCACCGGACAGATAGGAAATGATCTGTATGGCTGGATGGAAGATGAGAACTTTTTTGACAAGGCACCGGTTACAGAAGAAGAGGAAGAAGGAGCTATACGTGTAAACCTTATAGCTACTTCTGTAGAAAAAGATATGCGTATTCTGGTGGCGGGGCCTGATGGGAAACCAGTGAAGGGTCAGTTTTTTAAAGTTATAGTTGATGAAAAAGATGAATATAAAGATCTGGACAGAGATGGCGTTATTTATATAGCGGATCTGAAAGCCGGTGAATATAAGGTGATGTTGGAAGAACAACCGGGCTTTGTAGTACCTGCAAGTCCAATGCCGGTCAAGGTTAAGGCCAGAGTAGAATATGTAGCTATTGGAGATATTTCCTTATTGATTAAAACAGAAGAGGAAGTAGATGCTATGGCGGAAGATGCCGGCCGTATTACGGAAGAGGCAGATCCTACAGAACCAACAGAGCTTAGAACCACGTCTACTGCAAATCTTGGAATTGACGTTTCTCGTTGGAATGAGGAAATCAATTGGAACAAGGTGAAAGATGCAGGAATTAAGTATGCCATTATCCGTACCGGTTATCGAGGCAGTGTTACAGGAGCCTTGGTAGAAGACTGGTATTTTAAGAAAAATGTAGAAGGTGCCACTGCAGCAGGAATTCCGGTGGGCTTGTATTTTTTTACACAGGCAACCAATGAAGTGGAAGCAGTGGAAGAAGCCAGTATGGTTCTTGCATTGTGTAAGGACTATGATATTACATATCCTATCTTTATTGATACGGAAGGTGCAGGTGGAAATGGAAGAGCTGATACGCTTGATAAAAAGACCAGAACGGCTGTGTGTCTTGCTTTCTGCGAAACCATCCGCAAGGCAGGATATGAAACAGGAATTTATGCCAGCAAGAACTGGTTTAAGAAAAATATCGACACTTCGATTCTGACAGACGATGTATATATTTGGCTGGCTGAGTATGGAGATGCAGTAACATATGAAGATAAATATCATATGTGGCAATATACATCTTCAGGACGTGTTTTGGGAATTGAAGGAAGAGTGGATCTGAATTTAAGTTTCCTGGAACCAGAAACCAAAGAAGAGCTTAAATATGGAGATGGTCCTGAAGAAGAGTAATGGACAAAGAAAAAACGGGCTTAAAGAGCCGGACAAAGAAAATAAAGATAACATAAAAGAGTAAGAAGGAAGCAAAAACATGGGTAAAATAACAGTAGAAACATGCCACATTGAAGGATTAAAAGTAATTACTCCACAGGTTTTCGGAGATGCCAGAGGTTATTTCATGGAAACTTATAACTATAATGATTATAAAGCAGCAGGAATTCCGGAAGTGTTTGTTCAGGACAATCAGTCCGCATCCAAAAAAGGTGTACTTCGTGGACTTCATTTTCAGAAAAATTTCCCACAGGACAAGCTTGTTCGTGTAGTCAGTGGAGAAGTATTTGATGTTGCAGTGGATTTAAGAAAAGATTCTCCAACTTTCGGACAGTGGTATGGAGTTATTTTAAGTGCAGAGAATAAAAAACAGTTCTTTATTCCTAAGAATTTTGCACATGGATTTGTTGTATTATCCGAGTATGCTGAATTTGCATATAAATGTACCGATTTCTATCATCCGGATGATGAAGGTGGTTTGTTATGGAACGACCCGGAAATCGGAATTGAATGGCCGATTTCTGAGGAGATGGAATTGACTTTATCCGAAAAGGATACAAAGTGGCCGGGAATCGCTTCTTTTGGGAAATAGGGAGAGCACTATGAAGCAAAAGAAATTTACGCTAACTAAACGTCAGGGTATCACATTATTTACAGTTGTCATGTTAATCATGGCAGCTGTTATTGTGTTTTATCGAAACCCTTTAGCCAATCCGGGAGAAGAGAGAATTAAGAAGGTAATTGCAGCAGTGGTAATTTTCTTAAGTATTCCTGTATTTGCTAAATGGTACGATAAGTTTACACTTCTTCCGGTGGAATTATATCAAAGCCGACACCTGATTTGTAAACTTGCAAAGAATGACTTTAAGAAACGTTATGCAGGTTCTTACTTAGGCGCCGTATGGGCTATGGTTCAGCCGGTAGTAACAGTTGTTATGTATTATATTGTATTTGATGTCATTATGGGAAGTGGAAGACCTACTTCTAATGCAGACATTCCTTATGTGCTGTTTTTGACAGCAGGTTTGGTGCCTTGGTTCTATTTTAATGAAGCATTACAAAATGGAACTAATTCCATGTTGGAATATAACTATTTGGTAAAAAAAGTAGTGTTTAAGATTAGTATTTTACCCATTATTAAGATTATTGCAGCTACTTTTATTCACGTGTTTTTTGCATGCGTACTTTTGATTATGGCGGCAGTTTACGGATATTATCCAAGTATCTATACCATTCAGTTGATTTATTACAGTTTTTGTATGTTTATCCTGGTGCTGGGAATGTGCTATACCACCAGTGCTGTTATGGTATTTTTTAAAGACCTGGGACAGATTATAAACATTGCATTACAGATTGGCATGTGGGCAACACCAATTCTCTGGGATATGGGAACCATTAGTCCAAAGGCACAGATGTTTGTAAAAATTAACCCGCTGGTATATATCGTTAACGGATACAGAAATACGATTTTTGAGCAGAAATGGTTTTTTGAAGATTTTTATTCCACGATGTATTTTTGGATTTTTACGGTAGTTATTTTTGGGATTGGAGCGTTGGTATTTAAGCGGTTAAAAGTGCATTTTGCAGATGTTTTATAATGATGGAGATGAAAATGGAAGAAAGACAATTGGCGATTAGTGCCGAGCAGATAACGAAAGTATATAAATTATATGATAAGCCTTCTGATCGACTGAAAGAAGCTTTGGGATTAAGCCGTGGAAAACTTCATAAAGAACATTATGCACTGAAAGGTGTGGATTTATCCATATATAAAGGTGAGACCGTTGGTATTATTGGGACCAATGGTTCCGGAAAATCGACTATTTTGAAGATTATTACTGGGGTCTTGAATCCCACCGGTGGTAATTTAAATGTTAACGGGCGAATTTCTGCACTTTTGGAATTAGGGGCAGGGTTCAATATGGAGTACAATGGGATTGAGAATATATACCTGAATGGAACCATGATGGGATTCTCTGAAAAGGAAATTGACGCTAAGCTGCAGAATATTCTGGATTTTGCAGATATTGGTGATTTTGTATATCAGCCTTGTAAAACTTATTCCAGTGGTATGTTTGTACGTCTGGCATTTGCGGTAGCAATCAACATTGAGCCTGAGATTTTAATTGTAGACGAAGCACTTTCGGTAGGAGACGTATTCTTTCAGGCAAAATGTTATCATAAATTTGAAGAATTTAAGCAGATGGGAAAAACCATTTTGTTTGTTAGTCATGATTTGAGCAGTATTGCGAAGTATTGTGACAGAGTAATTCTGTTGAACAAAGGAACGAAACTTGGAGAAGGTTCTCCAAAGGAAATGATTGATGCCTACAAACAGGTATTGGTTGGTCAGTACGAGATTCCACAGGAAGAGGAATCTTTATTGCAGGATGAAGAATTAAATAAGAAAGCTGCCCAAAGTGCTGAACAAGCCTCCGGAAAAAAAGAAAAATTGTCTGCGGAAGTTCTGGGGATTAATGAAAAGGCTTTGGAATATGGCACCAAAGATGGAGAGATTACAGAATTTTATGTAACGGACAAAAAAGGAACCAAGACCAGTGCCATTATTAAGGGTGAAGAATTTACTCTTCATATGAAAGTAAAATTCAACAATGACATTCCGGCACCGATTTTTGCGTTCACATTGAAAGATAAACATGGAACGGAAATTACCGGAACGAATTCTATGATTGAAAAAGCTTTTTTGGATTCGGTTAAGAAAGGTGATGAAAAGGAAATCACTTTTACCCAGAATCTGGATTTACAAGGGGGAGAATATTTGATTTCCCTTGGAGTTACCGGCTATGAGGGAGATAAATTCCAAGTTTATCACAGATTATACGATGTGTTAAACCTTACTGTTGTTTCAGATAAAAACACGGTAGGATATTACGATATGAATTCCAAAGTGATTGTAAAGTAAATTGGGAATAGTAAGAGAAAATGCAGACGCAGAGACGAATGCAAAAATGAAAGGATAATCACATG
>JAFXGP010000063.1 GCA_017521195.1 Lachnospiraceae bacterium | reverse complement strand
GCTATTTATGGCACAAATAAAGTAGAAAAAGTTGAAGCATTAGGTATCCTTGAATGTTATGATGTGGCAGCATTAATCGTAGCAGCAGACCTTGCAGCTAAAACAGCAATTGTAGATTTATTAGAATTAAGACTTGCAAAAGGTATGTGCGGAAAGAGTTACATGACTCTTACAGGTAGTGTTTCTGCAGTAACTGCAGCAATTGAAAAAGCAAAAGCTGAATCTGCAGGCAGAGGAATGTTCTTAGACAGTGCTGTAATTGCACGTCCATCTGATAAATTAGCTAAATACATCATGTAAAGGGTGATAATGCATGCTTGCAGCAGAACGACGAAAAATAATCTTGGAGAAGGTTCACGCGGAGAAAAAGGTAATCGTTAGTGAACTGAGTAAAGAATTTGAGGTTTCGGAAGAAACCATTCGACGAGATTTGGATAAATTGGCCGATGAGGGTCATGTTATCAAAAGTTACGGCGGTGCTGTAATCAATGAAATTGGTAGTATTGACCTTCCGTTTAATGTTCGATGGAAAACAAATTCTGTAGGAAAACAAAAAATTGCAGATTTAATCAGTAAAGAGATTAAAGATGGAGAACGCATATTTTTAGATGCATCCACAACTGCAGTATTCATTGCAAAGAATATTAAACAGAAGAAACAATTAACTGTAATTACCAATTCTATCGAGAATTTATTAGAATTATCAGACGTATCCGGTTGGGACATTATCTCAACCGGAGGTCTTTTAAAAGCGGGTTCCATGTCACTGTTGGGAAACAGAGCAACCCAGTCCATTGAAAGATACAATGCAGATAAAGTTTTTTTATCCTGTAAAGGTATTGATATCATGAAAGGCGTTACAGAAAGTCATGATGAAACCGCAAGTGTGAAGCAAAGTATGATAGAATCTGCCAAGAAAGTATATTTGACAGTAGATTCATCTAAATTTGATAAGGTGGCTTTTTCTACGATATGTCCTCTGTCCAAGATAGATGTGATTGTAACGGATAAAAAGCCGGATATAAAGTGGATGGATACTTTTAAACGTTTAAATATCCAATGCTTGTATCCAAAAGATATATAAGAAAGGAATGAGGAAGCTATGAATACATATAATGCTACTCCGATTGCAAAATCTGACCGTATAAAAAAATTGGTAGATCATTTATACGCAAAGATGCCGGAAATTGAAGCAGCAAGAGCAGAGCTTATTACAGAATCCTATCAGTCTACAGAAGGTCAGCCTGTAATTATGAGAAAAGCTCGTGCTTTTGAACATATTTTAAAACATCTTCCTATTATCATTAGACCGGATGAGTTAATTGTAGGTAGTACTACGATTGCTCCAAGAGGATGTCAGACTTATCCGGAGTTTTCCTATGATTGGTTAGAGGCAGAATTCGAAACCGTGGAAACACGTAGTGCCGATCCTTTCTATATTGCAGATGAAACTAAGAAAAGATTATTAAAAGCAAATGCTTACTGGAAAGGAAAAACTACCAGTGAGTTAGCTTCTTCTTATATGGCAAAAGAAACTCATCGTGCCATGAAGCATAATTTCTTTACACCGGGTAATTATTTCTACAACGGTGTAGGGCATGTGACAGTTCAGTATGAAGAAGTTTTAAGTGTCGGATTAAAGGGTGTGAAGGCAAGAGCACAGAAAGAAATGGACAGCTGCCAATTTGGTGATGCAAACTACTCCACAAAAATGCGTTTTTTGGAAGCTGTCATTATTTCTTGTGATGCAGTTATTAATTATGCAAAACGTTACTCTGTATTAGCAGCGGAAATGGCTGATAAAGAAAGTAATGCTGTAAGAAAAGCAGAATTATTAACTATCGCGGATGTATGTAGCAGAGTTCCTGAAAATCCGGCAGAAAGTTTCCAGGAAGCTTGTCAGTCTTTCTGGTTCATCCAGCAGGTACTCCAGATTGAATCCAGCGGACATTCTATTTCACCGGGACGATTCGATCAGTATATGTATCCTTATTATGAAAAGGGAATCAAAGAAGGAACTTTAACCCGTGAGTATGCTCAGGAATTAATTGATTGTATCTGGGTTAAGTTAAATGATTTAAATAAATGTCGTGATGCAGCCAGTGCAGAAGGTTTTGCAGGTTATTCCTTGTTCCAGAACTTAATTGTTGGTGGACAGACAGTAAAAGGAAGAGATGCGACAAACGATTTATCTTTTATGTGTATCACAGCAAGTGAACATGTATTTTTACCAATGCCATCCTTATCAGTACGTGTATGGCATGGTTCCAGTCAGGATTTATTAATCCGTGCAGCAGAACTTACCAGAACCGGTATTGGTCTTCCTGCATATTACAATGATGATGTTATTATTCCGGCTCTTGTAAACCGCGGAATTAAAATGGAAGAGGCAAGAAACTACAACATTATTGGTTGTGTAGAACCTCAGGTTCCGGGAAAAACAGAAGGTTGGCATGATTCAGCATTCTTCAATATGTGTCGTCCGTTAGAAATGGTATTCTCTAATGGTTACGATAAGGGCGAAGTTGCAAGTATCCAGACCGGTGATGTAGAAAGTTTCCGGACATTCGAAGAGTTCTTCGAAGCATACAGAAAACAGATGGAATATAATATCGAACTTATGGTTAATGCTAACAATGCCATTGATATTGCTCATGCACAGCTTGCACCATTGCCGTTTGAATCTTGTCTGGTAGATGATTGTATGAAACGTGGTATGAGTCTTCAGGAAGGCGGAGCGATTTATAACTTTACAGGTCCTCAGGGATTTGGTATTGCGAACGTAGCAGACTCTTTATATACCATCAAAAAATTGGTATATGATGAAAAGAAAGTTACCATGGGCGAATTAAAGAGAGCTCTGGAACTTAACTTCGGTAAAGGATTAGATGCTATTACCGCAGGCGAAATTGCAATGGATGTTGCAAAATCTCTTGCAAAAGAAGGTAAGACAGTAACTCCTGATATTTTACAGGCAACCATCCAGTCTGTAATGGAAATGGAATTACCGGAAGAACAGAAAAAACGTTATGAAGAAATCCATGACATGATTCTTGAACTTCCTAAATATGGTAATGATATTGACGAAGTGGATGAATTAGCAACAGAAGCTGCTTATGTATATACAAGACCTTTGGAAAATTATAAGAACCCTCGTGGTGGTATTTTCCAGGCAGGTTTATATCCGGTATCTGCAAACGTACCTTTAGGTGCACAGACAGGTGCAACACCGGACGGAAGATTAGCACATACACCTGTAGCAGATGGTGTAGGACCTACTTCTGGATATGACGTAAGTGGACCAACTGCTTCTTGTAACTCTGTAGCAAAATTAGACCATGCGATTGCAAGTAACGGTACATTATTTAACATGAAGATGCATCCGACAGCAATGGCAGGACAAAAAGGCTTGGAAAGTTTCGTAGATTTAATCCGCGGATACTTCGATCAGCAGGGTATGCATATGCAGTTTAACGTAGTTGACAGAGCTACACTTTTAGATGCCCAGAAACATCCTGAAAAATACAGTGGTTTGATTGTTCGAGTAGCCGGTTACTCCGCCCTCTTTACAACCTTATCCAAATCTTTACAGGATGATATCATTAAGAGAACAGAACAGGCAGAAGGACGCTAAGAAAGGGGAATATGAGCATGAGTGATTATATGAATGCTAAAGGAAGAATCTTTGATATTCAGAGATATTCCATCCATGATGGTCAGGGAATCAGAACTATCGTTTTCTTAAAAGGCTGCGCCCTTCGTTGTAAATGGTGTTGTAATCCGGAATCCCAGTCCTTTGAGATTGAAACAATGACAATTAACGGAAAGTCCAAAGTAATGGGAAAAGATGTTACTGTAGCAGAAGTTATGGAAACGGTAAAAAGAGACCTTCCGTATTACAGACGTTCCGGTGGCGGAATTACATTATCCGGTGGAGAATGTTTATTGCAGCCTGAGTTCTCAGTAGGGTTACTTAAAGCAGCAAAAGATATTGGTATCAGTACAGCAATTGAAAGTATGGCATTTGCGAAATATGAAACAATTGAGAAGTTCTTACCATATCTTGATACATATTTAATGGATATTAAGCATATTGATGCTGATAAACATAAAGAATTTACAGGACACGAAAACCGTCAGATGCTTGAAAACGCAGTACGTGTAGCTTTGAGCAAACAGACAGAATTAGTAATCCGTGTACCGGTAATTCCGGGATTCAACGATACAGAAAAAGAATTGTTGGATATCGCACAGTTTGCGGATAATTTACCGGGTGTAACCAAGATTCATATTCTTCCATACCATGCATATGGCAGAGGAAAATATGAAGGTCTGGGAAGAGAATATCCGATGGGCGATGTAAAAGGACCAAGTGATAGTCAGATGCAGGCTTTCAAAGAAGCTATTGAAAGTAAGACATCATTACATTGTTATATCGGTGGCTAAAATATCATATATTGATATACTACAACCCAAATAAAAATATTGGCGGGATAACTTTTATAAAAAGGTTATCCCGTTTTTGATGACGAAAAATGTCTGTTGTGATAGAATAAAAGAAAAATGCGGAGGTGGTAACATGTACCAGTTTACAGATGATTGTCTGATAGGTGTGGATCAGATTGATAATGAGCATCGAAGGTTGTTTGAACTTGTAAATGAAGTGGCTAATCTGCTAATGAGAAACGATATTAATCGAAGTGATGTAAATGCTGTATTGATGGAATTAGATGAATATGCAGTACTTCATTTTAAACATGAAGAAGAATACATGAAGGAAATTAATGATCCGGAGCTTCCGAGACAGAAGGAAATGCATCAGGCTTTTGTGGTTAAGTTAAAAGAGATTGAACAGTTAGATGTGGAAGCAAAAGATGATAAAGAAACTTTAAAGAATATCGTGGAGTTTGCGGCACGATGGCTATTCTCTCACATTATAAGCAGCGATACCATGATTGGTGTATATCAGAAGATGGATGCGAAAAAAGAAGAGAAGAAAGATCCGTTTGCATTTACGGAAGAGTATTACACCGGCATAGAAATTATTGACGAAGAACATGCAGAATTGTTCCGCATTATCAGAAGAGCCAATGATTTAATTACCGAAGAATTACTTCATGACAAATATGATGAAATTATGAGTGTGTTGGATGAGCTGCGTAATTACACTGTTAAGCATTTTGCAGATGAAGAAGAATATATGGCAAGTATCAACTATGAAGGCTTAGATATCCAGAAGAAAACCCATGAGATGTTTGTAGATAAATTAAATGACATCAACTTGGATGATTTGGATGATAACCAGCAGCAGTATCTGATTGAACTTGTGGATTTCCTTCTTATGTGGTTAGTAAATCATATTTTAAAAATGGATAAGAAGATTCCGAACTGTTAGTTTTATATGAAATAACAAAATACACCTTAAATAGCAGATATAATTTATCTGTTATTTAAAGGTGTATATTTATTTTGCAGAAAAGATATTTGAATTTCTTATAAGCTAAAAAAGCACTGATAAAAAGTCAAAAGTAAAATGTTTCCTACAACAAAGGAAGAGTAATGGTAAAGGTAGTTCCTTTTTCCGGAACAGAATCCACATGTATTTTTCCTCCATGTTCCAAAATAATAGAGTGGACAATAAATAAACCCA
The DNA here is from genome assembly GCA_017521195.1 of Lachnospiraceae bacterium. Taxonomy (GTDB): domain Bacteria; phylum Bacillota; class Clostridia; order Lachnospirales; family Lachnospiraceae; genus SFDP01. The sequence continues at coordinate 19,834 of JAFXGP010000063.1, read as the reverse complement.
GACCTTCCCCCGTAAGATTATTACGCCTTGTAAAACCGGATTCAAATATATGAGTTAAATTCTCCGGAGGAATACCGCAGCCGTTGTCAGAAACACATATCTTAGCAGTATTATCTTCCTGCTTTAGTGAGAGAATAACTTTGCCGTCCTCAGGAATAAAAGAAAGTGCATTATAACAAAGATTTTCCAAAACACGCCATAATCCTTCTCTGTCCCCATTTATGATAAGTGAATTTGAAGGAAGTTTAAGTTGAAATGTCTGACCGTTCAATTCTATATCAGGTCTGTTGCAAGCATAAAATTCTTCTGCAAGAGTATTCAGACATAGTTGTGTATGAGAACCCATGGAAGAATTTTCGCTGGAAAATTGATGCAAAAGATGGAAACGATAATCTAAAGTATCCATTCGGTTTTGCAGTGCATTTAAATAGCCTAAAGTTTCCTCATCCAATTCTACATTCTGGTTTTGAATCAGGGTAGTATAATTACGAATAGAAGTCACCGGAGCTTTGAAATCGTGAACCAGTTGTGCAAGCAATTCTCTTCGTTCTTCCACCACAGCAGTTAAGGCAGAGGTTTTTTGATTTACTTCTTCTTGTAAATGTTGTGTCAATCGAAAATTCTCTTCCGTTAATCTAAGATTACGCCGTACCATTAATATGGCAAAAGTTATAACCATGGCAAAAGCACCATATTCTTCCCACCAGGCTCCGTAAACAGGTTCAAACCGATTGATGGTAAGAATAGAGAATATCTGCGATATATGAAAAAGTAGAGTGCCGGTCAGCATAAGGCATCGATTTGCGTTTTGATGAAGAAATCCAAACAGGCAGATGCCTGCAAGCCAAAAGGAGAGCAGAAGCTTACACATGGATACCGCAATTCCGTATTCATTGATTAGTGATGGAGTATATGGTAATATGAAAAGCGGAAAAAAGGTACTGAAAGCAACAAAGAAAATACAGGCAGGAAAAATCGGATGCCGGTATACCCTTTGAGCGGATAAATTGCATAGTCGGACGGTCAAACAGGCGGCAGACAGAAGAATCATACCGCCCATGAAATCCTCAACGGCATAGAGAAACCCTATGGAGGGAACACCTGTCATACGCAGGAAGGGATAGCAGATTCTTAGTGAAAAAGCAAGACATAAAATACCAAACCAAAGTGCAGAAGAATCTTTTCCTGATTTACCAAGTACCCAAAAAGCCAAATTAGAAAAGGCAACTGCAAGTGAAGAAAAACAAAGGAAACCATAAATGATTGTTCGAAGAATGATCATTTTGGAAAGGCAGGAAAGGGAACCTACTGCCGGCGGATAATAAAGACCGCTGTAATAGTGATTATAGTTAGCGGTTTGGACGATAATTTCACATTGTTCCCGGCTTTCAAAAGACAAAAGAGTTTCCTTTATTAAAGGCATATATGGAGAAACAGAACCGACGGTTTCTACCGGATTACCATTGATATATACTTTACATGCCGATGGAACTTCCGGAAGATAGAGACCTAAGGTGAGATTATCAGAGGGAGTTTCTAAAATAAGGCGATAAGTAGCAACCCCGTAAGGCGTACCGAGAGCAGGGGTAAAATTAGAATACTGCCCAAGATAGATGATTTCAGGAAAAGCCTGTGTCAGGATAAAATCTTCGGGTTGCAATAATTTACCGGGATAATATTCCCATCCGTCTACCAGAAAATGCGGCATAGATACAGATTCTGCATCCAACTTGTTTTTTCCCTGTACGGCAGGCAATGCTGCTGTATATTTGTTGTCGGTATGATAAAGAAAGACAAATATAAGACTCCAGAAAAAAGTTATTGCAAGAATGATACAAAGTTTCCGATGGTTATTTATTTTCATAAAAAGCTTTCCTTTCTTTGCAAACTGATATATAAGGTAATAATATAATTTCGATATGGCAGGAATATAAGAACATTATATAATATCAGACAAATTATTTAACAATAAAAGTTAAAAAGATAAAGATTTGGCGAAAATATTTACAAAGGTGATTTTAATGTGTAAGGAATAAAAATGAAGAAATACAAAGATACCATTGCAATTATTTTATTTTTATTATTAATATCTTCCGTTCCTGTTTTTGCACAGGAAAGCGCAAAAGAGACAGAAATAGAAAATGTCACGTATAATCCTCTGGAAGGGCTTCCAAAGGATGAACAGCCACAGGAAACTGTGAATATTGTTTTGAGTCAGGATTGGATTATTACAGAGGAGCAGGGCTTGGTAACATTAAGTCAGCAGTTTGCATCTTTGAAACCAGCTGAAATTGAGGGAATGTTAGGTTATCCCGGGTATACACAGTCGATAATCATCAATACCAATGGATACCGGATTATAATTAAAAATGGGGGAACATTAAGTTTACAGGAATACAATGATAATAGTGAGCCCCTAAGGATTCAGGGAGAGCATCTTGAAAGTTTATTTTATGTGGAAAGGGGCGGTACCTTAAATCTAAGTCAGATTTTGATAGAGAGTGAAGGTATTGCAGTGGAAGCAGAGGCAGGTGCAAAGTATAGCTGGACATGCTCTGATAAAGAGTATCCGGAACCAACCGTAAAGGCACCACCGGGGATGATTGCGATAGAACCTGCATCCGGTGTACGCATGGAACCTTTAAGGGTATATGATAATATGGTGTGGAGTGACAGCCTGCCCACAGAACATTTGCCGGAACTTTCCGTGCTTTGCAGTGTAGATGGAGTGATAGAAAATTTACCTCGAAAATTGAAGGTAGTCTGGAACACAGAGGAGAGGAAACATGAATTGTTGGAACGACAGGACTGTATCTTAGAGGGCTGTTTTGTAGATGAAAGTGATGCGCCTATAGAGAGTTGTTTTGTACCAACTCTTCCGGTATGCTTTTTGCAGAGAAGCCCGGTTAAAATTCTAAGTGCAGATTTAATACATAATGGTTCAGGGACTTACCATGTGGAGATACAGTTTGAGATTCCTACGGATTATGTAAATATTTTTCTGGAAGTTTCGGAGGACAGTGGACAAAATTGGGAAGAAATTGCATTCTTAGAAAACGGAATTATTCTTCGTGGAGGGATGGCATATGCGGTTGTTCCTGACAATCAAATTCGGCAGTACCGAATGGTAGTGGAAGGTGGTCCTAATGAAGGCTATTCGCAAATAGTACAGTTACCGGAGGCAGAGACTTCAAAACCTGACACAGAGGAAGATAAAGGGAATGGTGAAGATAACTCCAATAATAGAGATGAAGTGGACGGAAACCGGGGCGGAGGAACAGCCGTGAATCCTCCCGATAGGGAATTACCATTTGAATCACAGGATGGGGCAGGGGAAATTACAACGGTAACGGAAACCGATCCCGAAAGTGCAGGAGATGAGGAAAATAGCAATAGTATAGAAAGTGGACTTGAGACAAGCAGAGAGAGTACAGAAATAGAATCTGAAACAGAAGAGATAGAACAATCCCCAAAAGAAGATTCTGTATTTGAGGTGGAAATACAGCAACAGGCACAGATCGAGGATTTAAAGCAAGAAGCAGAGGAGTTACACAAAACAGAAATTACCGAGGGAAATTTAGATGATTTGTCAGAAAAACAGAATTTATCCGTTGGTAGTCAGGCAGTGGCAGCAGTCTTAGGTGTGGCCGGGTGTGGAATGGTGACAGGTATAGTATGCAGTCCTGTTCTGAGGAGTGGAATTTGGAGATTGATACGAAGAGTATTCGGCAGATAAACTAAAAGCACGTCAATAGGGCGTGCTTTTTGTATTATCACTATTATTTTTCCAATAATATCCTTTGCGGCGTATTGTTTCTATATATGATTGACCGGGACAAAGTGCATTTAATTTTTGTCGAACTCTTGCCATACACATTTGTAAATTATGTAATCCTTGATTCATAGGTTCATTCCAGACACGATCATAAAGCTGTTCATAAGAAAAAACCTGTCCGGGATGGGTGGCAAGAAAAGCAAGAAGATCAAATTCCAAAGGAGAAAAAGAACCATATTGTGTACCATTTTTTACATGACGGCTGTCCAGGTCAATCTCCAGATTATCAAAATGAAGAACGCCGAGGGTTTCTTTTCCGCGATAACGGTCAATTCGTATACGTATACGCAGCTCCAGTTCTGTTAAGCTAAAGGGCTTTCCGAGGTAGTCGTCTCCACCGGCAAGCAGACCACGAATACGGTCATCTTCCTGATTATAAGCAGAGAGAAATAAAATAGGAACACGGCTGGTCTGCCGTAGACGTTCACACAATTCTACACCACTGCCATCCGGCAGATATACATCCAAAACAATACAACTTAAGGCGGTGCTTTTGGCAATGTTCATGGCTTGTGCCATATTTCGGGCACAGAGAACTTCATATCCTTTGGGGGTCAGCCAGGACTCAATGGTATGAAGAATATGTACATCATCATCTACCAGTAAGATGCGCTCCATGAAAAGATTCCTCCTTGTTAATTTGTTATACCAAGTCTTCTTAGAGTTCATATATAAATAGAACATAATTTTAACATCCTCATTATATCATATCCCCGACAAAATAAATTTTGAATACTGTCCGGAAAATCACTGGTTCGTCACATTTGGTGAAAGGGCTTTCTTTTTAGGGGAAAATTTTTAAAATTATATTGGGGACAAAATGTAAAATTTATAATCATAGATTAATGGAGGAAAAACAATGAAAAAAAGTATTTTCAGCATTGTTTTAAGTATCATAATGTTATGCAATCAACTGCCTGTCACTGTGTTGGCAGCAGAATCTGATATTTCTGTTGTGAATGATGAAGCTCAGATATCGGATGGCGGTGAAGAGATGGTGGATAACTGGAATAGTGTAATTGCTTCGGAGAATACTACAATTACACTGTCTAATTCAGTAACCATCGATGCAGGAACTTATGATCTGACAGATAAAACCGTTACTTTCGAAGGTACTGCAAATATCGAAGGAAATGTTACAATTACGGGCGGCACAATTTTTCGTGGAGTCAATAACAATAATGCATTATTTAGTGTGAACGATGGTGATTCGCTGACACTGAACCATATTACAGTGGATGGACAAAAAGATAAAGTCACAGCCAGTAATCCTCTTTTGGATATTTCAACAGGGGGGAGTGTCATTTTAGGGGAAGATTCTATACTTACCAACAACAAGTGTTCGGCTGATGGGGAAGGTTCCGCAGTTACCGTCAATGAGGGGACACTAAATATTGAGGGAGGAAGAATCAAACAGAACAGTGGTGAAGGAACCACCATTAAAACCTACTATGGTGCTACGGTAACAATGACCGGCGGAGAGATTAGTGGAAACAGAAATTCAAAACATGGCGGGGCAATACAGATATATGGAAAAACCCCGTCCAGTGAAGCTAAGAAGAAGCTAACAACCTTTACGATGTCCGGCGGAACCATATGTAATAATACTGCCGGTGGTGTAGGCGGCGGTGTGGCAGTGTCTGCGGAAGCAAAATTCGTGATGTCCGGCGGAACTATTTGCAACAATACCTCCGGTGATAAAGGAGGCGGTGTGGCATTTTCCGAAGTTGCGTCCAATAACATTTCCATGGAGATTTCCGGTTCTGCTAAAATTACCGAAAATAACAAAAATGGAACTGTTAATAATCTGGAAATCGGTGAGGCAAATTTGCTTAAGGTTACCGGTGCACTCAGTGATGCTAATATTGGGATTACAACCAGTAGAAGCAATGCTTTTACAACCAGTGAAGGTAATATTGTACCCGCTGATTACATGAATCAATTTACTTCAGATAATACAGACTATCGTGTGGATGATGACGGAAATCATCAACTGTTATTGAAAGAGACAAGCATAGAGGAAACACCCGAGGAAGAAATACACAGTCATTCCATTTGTGGAGACGATGTATGTAACGTACATGGGGATGAGATGTTATATACACCGCTAAGTACTTACTTAGGTAGAGTTGGTGATGGGAAATATAATGGTAAGCGTATTGCAGAAGCCGGAAATTACTATCTTGATAAGGATATTTCCTTGAATGAAGCTGATAATCTTCAGATTGCAGCTGACGTATCCCTTTGTCTCAATGGTCACACATTGACGTATAATGGTACAAATATGGCTGTTTATGTGGCGAACGGTGCAACATTTAATATCTGTGACTGCTCCGAAGGAAAGACCGGTATGATTACTACGGATAAACAAGAAGCTAAAACGGTTGAGTTATCCTATGGAACCGTAAATCTCTACAGTGGGACTCTAAAATCGATGGGGTCCAATGCATTTTATGGACATGTGGATGATGGAGACGTTATTTTTAATCAGTACGGCGGTACCCTTCAATCGAATGGTACGGATAGCGCAGTACTTATGGAAGGTGACGATGAATTAACTGCTGCATATAAGTTATATGACGGAACAGTTGAAAATACTTATGATAATTCGTGGGCAGCAACCATCGAAATTTGTGAGAATGCAGATTTATATATTTCCGGTGCCCCGGTGATTCGAACTTCTACTGCGGAGGGATGCCATCACCTGAAGATTGAAAAGCCGATTCATATTATGGGTGCTTTGACTGCTGTTCAACCGGAATATAGTGTGATGTACATGCACTTGGATGAGAATTTGGATGAATATGAATTTACAGGTATTATCACTGACGGTTGGGATGAACATATGGATAACGCAACTTGTGAAAACTATTTTATTGCTGTGGTGCCGGATTATTATGTGCTTAAGGATATTTCCGGAGAACTAAAAATAGTAAAAGCGCAATATGTTGCCAAACCTGTAATTACTGAGGGAGGAACTTTTTCCGATACAAAGCAGATTACGATTACCTGTACCACATCCGATGTAGACATCTACTACACACTGGATGGAACAAGTCCAAATAGGACAAGTTCAAATGGGACAAGTACTGAGTACAATGGACCATTTACCATAAATGGTTCCGCGGTTGTTCGTGCCATTGCAGTTCGTGCAGATGATAGTTTACGGGACAGTGAGATTGCCCAACAGGTTTTTGAATTGGAAAATGATGTGAATTTCAAAAAGCGTATTGAGGAATTTGAATTGACGGATGAAGTAATCACAGGGGAATTAAAAAATTCGGGCATTAATACAGTAGAAGTTTTGAAAAATGAGTTGGAAAAAATAATAGAATTTCAAGACAATGGAGCTTATGAAGGTAATATAGAAGTAAAAGACATCAAGCTACAGTTTTCATTGAATCAAGGCAGCACTTGGATTGATGCCACAGAGGAGAATTTCCCGGAGGAAGGAATTACGACAATTTTACCATATCCTTCCGGTACCGGTAAGGATACCCATGATTTCTTTGTAACCCACATGTTTACAACCACCTCAACACGATTAGGAACTATCGCCGGAGAAACGGAAAACCCGGAGGTGACGGAGACAGAAGAGGGAATACAGGTAACACTGAAAGGTCTGTCACCGGTTGCAATCGGATATAAAGCGACTACCACCGGCGGAAGCGGTAGTGGGAATACTCCACCACCGTCTACTAATAATGGGGGAAGTGCAGATTCTACTACAACTCCTACAAAAACACCCGGGGAAAATGCTAGTTCCTTGGCTTCGGCAACGAATAGCAGTGGTGAAGTTACAATAGCGACTCCAAGTATAGTTTCCGGTGGTAATAAAAAGAATCAAACATATTGGTCTGTTGATATCCAAGACAGTGAAAGTTTACCATCGTTATCTATGATTATCGATGTGATAGTATATCCTGCAACGGCTGATGTAAGTAGAGATTCTACCAAGCAATTCACAGCTACCGTACGGGGAAATGGTAATTATAACAAATCGGTGAAATGGAGTGTTTCCGGACAAAACAGCATAGACACTAAGATTGACGCGGATGGTCTATTAAGTATCGGCGCAGATGAAACTGCAACCACCATTGAAGTGAAAGCAACTGCTATGAGTGATATCAGCAAATTTGGGACGGCAACCGTGACAATACAAGATGAAAAAAGTGTAGAATCAACACCAATGATTGTGGAGACGGAAGAAGAGGAACAGAGTTGCTGTTTCATATGCTGGCTTATTTTGTTACTTTTGATTCTTATCAGTATACAAGTGGTACGATATCTGCAAAAGCGCAGAAAGGAAAAAGAGTCAGAATAGAAAATATAAAGACCTTATATAAGAATTGAGGGTCTGTATGGAATAAAAAAAGGGCTGAATCTAAAGAAATTCGTAACGGAAAGATATAACAATCCGTAATCAATCTTTAGCTTCAGCCTTTTTAAATTTTTAGCTCATATTTTTGTTGTAATATTAAAATCCCAACTCTTCATTCACAAGAATAATATGGAATCTGTTGGAATGTCTGGAATATCTGGTAATTAAGAACTCACAGCAAATAGTGTCCCTGTTTTTACAGTTAGCACAGGAGCCATTTATTTTACATGGTGTGTCTAATGGAAATCTCTGAGCATTTGTAGGTGCTGCAATATTTCGTGCGCGGGATAAAGCAGAGTCTACATCTTTAGCAATCTTATTCATTCCAACAATCATAACTACATTTTTAGGTCCATAAGCAATAGCTGCAACACGATTGGAGTTACCGTCAATGTTTACTAAAATACCATCTTCAGTCATGGCATTGGTGCTACATAAAAAGTAATCACAGCCAAAAGTTTTAATTTCAAGCTCACGTTTTTCTTCCGGTGTAGAACAGTTGTCACGGTTATAAACGGTATAATTGCCATTTAAAACAGCATCTCTTAACCCGATTTCAGAAACGGAAACGGAACCGCCCCATCCAATAGTAGAACCTTCCGGAATCAGTTCCAAAGCTTTCTTTAAAGCATCTTCTTTTGTTTCTGCATAATAACCGCACATGTTACGTGATTCTAAACCCTTGATGACACGGTCAGCTAATAAACGATTTCTTGTCTTAATCATATTTCACTCTCCATATTCAATATTGTATGTATTAATGTTATGTTTATAAATTGTTTGTTATAATCCGATTTTATTATTTTCTGGAACGATCTAATAATGGGATGGACTTTTTAACCTTTTTGATTAAAGAATAAACTAAAGTATCCAGTTTATCATCGTCTAAATTTTCCCATTCGCCTCCGATTATTTTCTTGATTTCTGAAGCAGGTTTTTGTAAGAATTCCAACATTTCATCAACATCATATCCCTGCAACGCAGAAATACCTTTATCTTTTGCAAGATATTTTGCAATAGTTTCCAAGAGACTTTGTTCGTCTAAAACTTCCTGCGCCTTTTTTACTAAATCCTTTTCAAAAGCTTTTTTTAAATCATTCCAATCTGCCATAATTGTTTCTCCCCAAAATAAATCATACTTTCTGTAACAAAGCGGATGTTATCGTTTGTTTCATTAACGAAATCCTGAAAATATTATAGTACAAGATAATAAAAATCTCAAGTTTTGTTAGTTTACTGATGAAGTGAAAGAAGTGTATAATTATTATGTAAATAAAATAGTGTAATGAATGAATTTGTTTGGAGATAAAACTAAGAAAAAGGCTAGTATGAATGGTAAACAGGAACATAGAACAGTACAAGGCGAGATAAGAAGCTTTGAATACATCTTAATCAGGAAAAGTGTAAAGAATTTGAACATGAGAATAAAGCCAAACGGCGAGATACATGTATCTGCAAACCGACTTGTACCGGTAAAATATATTGATAAATTTGTTTTGTCCCATGAACAGACATTAATAAGAACGTTGGATAAGTATGAAAAGATTCGAGCCAACAACTTGCAACCATTGCAATATATATCCGGAGAAAAAGTTCGCTACTTGGGAGAAGAACTTCATTTATTTGTAGAAGCAGCACCGGTAGAAGGAGTAGATAAAATCGGTCAGTTCTTATTTTTAAGAGTTAGGGACACGGAAGATTTTAAGAGGAAAGAAAGGGTTATGAAAAAATGGCTTTCCGGAATGCAGGTGGAAGTGTTTTTAACAATCTGTAAAGAGACATATCCTTTGTTTAAACCCTACGGAGTTAAATATCCATTGATAAAAATCAGAAGTATGAAATCCAGATGGGGTTCCTGTCAGCCACAAAAAGGGATTATTACTTTAAACAGTAACATGATAGCAGCACCAAGAGAAGCTATTGAATATGTGGTATTACATGAATTTGCCCATTTCATTCATCCAAACCACTCGAAAGATTTTTATGGTCTTGTGGAAACATTGATGCCGGATTGGAAACAGCGAAAGGCTATGTTGAAGGGGATTGAGTTGTGAATTAATTGAACAGAAAAAAGCAGATAGTAATTTTTCAAAAATAAAAAATTGAGATAGTAGAAGAAGGAAGAAAAATGAAACGAGACATTGATATCAAAGATATTTCAGACGGAAAATTATACACAGCAAATGATATGGTGAAAACAGATTGTCATGATTGTATCGGATGTTCCGATTGCTGTAGAGGAATGGGAAGTTCTATCTTATTAGACCCTATGGACATTTGGAGATTAACTTCCAATTTGAGAACAGATTTTAATTCTTTATTGGACAGATATGTGGAATTGGGAATGGTAGACGGAATGATTTTGCCTAATTTGAAATTGGCAGGAGATGGAGAATCCTGTTCTTTTTTAAACAGTGAAGGGAGATGCAGTATACATACCTTCCGTCCGGGAATCTGTCGTCTGTTTCCCTTGGGAAGAATTTATGAAGAAAACGGTTTTAAATATTTTTTTCAGGTTCATGAATGTCCCAAAACAGATAAGACAAAAATAAAAGTAAAGAAATGGTTGGGAATTGCAGATATCAAGTCTTATGAAAAATATATTTGCGATTGGCATAAATTTATTAATCAATGTGAAGAAGCATTAGAACAGTTAGAAGACGAACAGAGAAAAATTTTAACCTTATATATATTAAAAACTTTTTATCAGGCAACCTATCCGGAAACAGAGTTTTATCCGGAATTTTATGACAGATTAGAGAAAGCAAAAGAGATGTTTGGATTTTAGGAATCCAAGCATCTCTTTACAAATCTTAAGACTACATTTTCATATTTATCAGGAATAACAATATAACTTAATCCATGACCGGCACCGGCGAAACTTTCCAGAGTAATATCTTTGGCGCCGGAAGAAAGCATAGATTGGCTCATTTCAAAAGGTACCAATTCGTCCGCATCACCGTGAAGAATCAGAATAGGGATTTCACTGGTTTTGATTGCCTGAGCCGCAGAACTTTCAAACAGATTAAAGTGTCCAAACAGGAATCCGCCCAACCATACGAAGGGAAGCATTACGTGTGGAGGAAAATGCATTTCCTGACTTACTTTCATAATGATTTCTTTGGGAGAAGAATAAGGACAATCAGCAATAATTCCTTTTACATTAGAAGGAAGATTTAAATCACATGCCATCAGTACCGTGGCAGCACCCATGGAAAGTCCGGATAAAATAATTGGAACATTTTCTCCAAAACGTTCTTTGGCATATTCGATCCAACACAAACAGTCTTTTCTTTCCTTGATACCAAATGTAATTACTTTACCGCTGCTTTGACCGTGAGAACGTTGATCTACAACAATGACATTGTGTTTCAGACAATCGGCAGCCAGATAAGTACCGCCGCTACAATCTAAGAGAGAGGTACTTTTATAACCATGAAATAAAATCTGTACGGGTGCACCATCTGTTATATGGTAATATCTGGCAAAAAGTTTACAACCATCGAAGGAAGTGATGGTCACAGATTCATATTTTCTTGTCGCCATTTTGGCAACTGATTTCCGAATGCCTTCCCGTACCGCATCGTATTGTTCGCCTTCCGGAGAAATATAGTGATTACTGTCTAAGGGTGGTGGGGCCAGAAAAGCGATTCTAAAAGCATAATAGGAAATCCCAAGGGTAAGAATAAGTAAAAGTCCAAGTATTATAAAATAAAGCATATACGACTCCTATAACATATGGAATATATTTATTAAGATATGCATTAATTGATAAATTTACAAATGCATTTCTATACCTGATTTATAAATTAAGTATGGGATATTAATGACAAAATTATCCATCCATATCAACTTAATATGAAAAGAATATAATGTCAAATGTTCTGCGAAAAGAAGTTAAACGTAAGGAAGTAATCCTTGTGAAACTTAGGTTTACAAACGTATTAAAAATGAAGTAAAATGAAACAAGAAAATAATTCGAAAAAGAAATATGATATAGAAAATGGGAGGGATTATTATGTTTCATGATAAAAAAATTTGGATAGGAACCAGTGGAGAAGAAAAAGTATATATTTATCCTAAGATGGCAAATCGTCATGGGATGATTGCAGGGGCTACAGGAACCGGTAAAACAGTTACCTTAAAGGTGTTGGCAGAATCTTTCAGCAGTTGTGGTGTACCGGTATTTTTAGCAGACGTAAAAGGTGATTTGGCTGCTATGTGTCGTCCGGGAGAAGAAAACGATAAAGTCAGAGAACGTATGGATGCTATGAACTTGGAAGAAAACGGATTTGAGTTTCAGGCATATCCTACTACATATTGGGATATTTATGGGGAAAAAGGTATGCCTCTCAGAACTACCATCTCTGAAATGGGACCGCTTCTTCTCGGAAGAATTCTTGATTTAAATGACACACAGGCAGATATTTTAACTATTATTTTCAAAATTGCAGATGATGAAGGCTTATTGTTATTAGATACCAAGGATTTAAAATCCATGATTCAGTATGTGTCTGAACACAGCAAGGAATATGCCCTGGAATACGGAAATATGGCAAAACAGAGTCTGGCAGCTATTCTTCGTGCTGTAGTTGCATTGGAAGCAGAAGGCGGAGATAAATTCTTTGGGGAAACGGCACTTAATATTACCGATTGGATGTGTACAAGTTATGAAGGAAAAGGAACTATCCAGGTGTTAGATTGTCAGAAACTGATTAACAATCCAACTATGTATTCTACTTTCCTTTTGTGGATGATGTCTGAATTGTTTGAAACACTTCCGGAAGCAGGGGACAGAGACAGACCGAAGATGGTGTTCTTCTTTGATGAAGCGCATTTATTATTTGATAATGCTTCCAAAACATTACTTACTAAAATTGAACAGGTAGTAAAATTAATCCGTTCCAAAGGTGTAGGTATTTATTTTATTACACAGAATCCTAAGGATATCCCGGAAGGCATTATGGGACAGTTGGGAACAAAGGTACAGCATGCGCTCCGTGCTTATACTCCGGCAGAACAGAAAGCGGCTAAGGCAGCAGCCCAGTCCTTTAGAGAAAATCCTGCATTTGATACTTACGAAGCCATTACCCAGTTGGCAACAGGAGAAGCATTGGTTTCTGCTTTGGATGAGGAAGGAATTCCAACGATAGTACAGAAATGTATTATTTTACCGCCACAGAGCCAGATGGGAGCATTGGATGATGTAATCCGTAAAGATGAAATGATTAATAATCTTTTATATGCAAAATATACTCAGGAAATGGATCGTGAATCTGCATATGAGATTCTGGCAAAAAAAGTGGCAGCGGAAGAAGAGGAGGAAGCTGCGGAGAAAGCAGCGGTTGAAGCTGAAAAACAGAAACTGAAAGAGGAAGAGGCTGCAAGAAAGGCTGCGGAGAAAGAAGCATTAGCTTTGGAAAAACAGAAAGAAAAAGAGGCTGTTGCGGCAGAAAAACAAAAATTGAAAGAACAAGAAGCTGCAAGAAAGGCTGCAGAAAAAGAAGCGGCAGCGAAGGAAAAAAGAAGAAAGTCAGCAATTAAGAGTGTTGCCAGCAGTGCTACTGGAACCATTGGTCGTGAAATAGGTAAAGAAATTGGAGATTCTATTGGTGGAAGTTTTGGTAAAAAAATTGGCGGTAATGTAGGAGCTTCCTTGGGACGTGGAATTTTAAGTACATTATTTAAACTGTAATGAATATTGTGAACTTAGATACTTGCCGGTATTTCCGGCAAGTATCTGTATTATGGAGGCTAAAATGTCTTATATAGAATTTAAAAATGTGGTAAAGGAATATATTTCAGGAGAAACTAAAATCAGAGCTTTGGATGAAGCAAGCTTTTTTGTAAAAGAAGGAGAATTGGCTGTTATTTTAGGTTCTTCCGGTGCCGGAAAAACCACTGCGTTAAATATTCTGGGAGGAATGGATACGCCTACATCGGGACAGGTATTGGTGGATGGAAAAGATATTTCCCAATATAAGAAAAAGCAACTTACAGGGTATCGAAGAACAGACATCGGTTTTGTATTCCAGTTCTACAATTTGGTACCAAACCTGACAGCATTGGAAAATGTAGAATTGGCGGCACAGGTATGTAAAAATTCATTGGATGCCGGAATGACTTTGGATAAGGTAGGATTGGCAGAACGTAAAGGAAATTTCCCTTCCCAGCTTTCCGGCGGAGAACAACAGCGAGTGGCCATAGCCAGAGCATTAGCTAAGAATCCAAAATTGTTATTATGCGATGAACCTACCGGAGCCTTAGATTACAATACAGGAAAACAAATATTACAGTTGCTACAGGATACTTGCAGAAAAGACAACATTACAGTTCTTTTGATTACCCATAATTCTGCATTGGCACCAATGGCAGACAGGTTGATTCGTTTTAAGAGTGGAAAGGTGGTAGAGATAACAGAGAATCTGAATCCTACACCGATTACGGAAATTGAATGGTAAAAGACTGCTGTCAAATTAATGAGAGTAGTATTTGCAAACAGAATGATTTGTAAAGAAGGAATATATAGATATGAGAAAAGCATCTGCGAAAGATATTTTTCGAACAGTGTGGAAAGAAAAAAAGAGATTCATCGCCATTATGATGATTACATTTTTGGGAGTTACAATGATGACCGGAATAGAAGCCGGCTGCCGTGACTTAAAAATATCTGCGGATAAATTTTATGATTCCCAAGAATTGTTTGATATCAGTATTATGTCCACTTTAGGTTTGACGGATGAGGATGTTTTGGAAATTCAGAACATGGAGGGAATTACAAAGGCAGAAGGAACTTTTACGGAAATCGTACATACGAAAAATGGAGACGTAAACCGAACGGCAGAAGTAAAAATTTATAGAGAAAATGGCTTAAATATTCCCTATGTTTTGGAAGGACGACTTCCTAAAACAGCAACAGAAGTTGCGGTAAGTGAAAACTATCTTATGGAAACCGGGAAAAGCATTGGAGATAGTCTTCTGATTGAAGAAATTATGGACAGTGATGATGAGGATATAGAGGAGTCCGGAGAAGAGAATGGAAAAACGGATTCGGGTGAGAAAAGTGCTGAGGAACGGAAAGTAGAAACTGAGGGAGAGACGGCAGAAGAATCTGAGGATGAAGTTGAAATCAGTCTGGATATGGACAGTGATGTGGAATTGGAAGAAGAGGAAACACCGAATTTCCCCAACACGGAATTTGTCATTGTAGGTACTCTGATAGATGTAATGGATATCAATAATGCAGAAGGTTCTGCTTCTTTTCGAGCAACTCCTAATGCGGATTATACATTTTTTGTAACACCGGATGCAGTGGAGAGTGAAGTGTATACGGCGGTATATGTTTCCTTAGAAGGATGCGAAGATTTACTTTGTTATTCGGAAGAATATGAAGCTAGGATTGAAGAGGTTACTTATCGTATTGAATCTGAAATTATGGAACAGAGGGAGATTGCCCGTCATCAGCAGATTACCGGTGAAGCCTATGAAAAGATAGCTGAAAAAGAACAGGAAATGTATGATACCTTTGCGGACATTGAGCAGGAGTTTGCAGATGCCAGAGAGGAGATCAGTGATGGTTGGAGAGAACTGGAAGATGGTAAACAGGAACTGGCAGATGGCAAGCAGGAATTAATAGAGGCAGAACAGGAAGCTAAAGAAGAAATTGCGGATGCAAAGGAAGAATTGGCAGATGCACAGCTTAAATTAGATGAAGCATGGGCACAGTTAAATGATGCAGAGAAACAGTTGAATATTGGTCAGGCCCAGTTGGAGGAAGGAAAAGCAGAGCTTCAACAGAAGGAAAAAGAAGCTAAGGAACAGTTGGCGGAAGCGGAGAATACGTTAAAGGCAAAGATTGCTGAGAATGAATCTGGATTAATGCAGTTGAACAGTAATCTGGAGCAGATGAAGACTTTGTTTGGAGACACATGGAATACATCTATAGAACAGCTTTGGAATGATTATGTATCAGCTACAACACCAGTAGCACTTTCGGTAATTTCGGATCAGATGAGTGCGGATGAACCGATGGATCAAAGTGAATTGCTGGAAGCAATTGGAGATGCAGTAACTACAGCAGCAAGCAATGATCCTAGCGGATATGGTGTTCTTATATATACGTTGAAAACAGCTATTGCCAATGCATTATTAGGAATTCAGAATACAATTTTAGGTGCCGGAATAACGGAACATACGGTTTTAGTATTGCAGGTAGATGATTTGATGGAATTAGCAACGGGACTTGCCACTTGCAATGCAACAGAACTTGTTCTTACCGGTGCTATGGAAGAGTTTGAAACACAAAAAGCGGATGCCTTGGCCCAAATTGAAGCCGGATGGCAGAAAATCCGACAGTCTGAAAAAGAATTGGAAGATGGACGTGCACAGCTTACCGAAGGCCGTGAAGAAGTAATTGAAAACTACCAGAAATGGCGTGATGGCGTAAAAGAACTGGAAGAAAGTGAACAGGAAGCCATGCTTGAAATTGCTGATGCATGGAAGGAATTAGAAGAAGGTGAGCAGGAATTAATCGACGGTGAAAAAGAACTTCGAGAAGGTGAAATAGAGTTAGAAGAACATCAGGTAGAATATCTTGATAAGAGAGCAGAAGCAGAAGGTAAAATTGCAGATGCTAAACAGGAAGTTGCAGATATTGATATGACCAAATGGTATGTTCAGGACAGAACTTCTTTAAGTGGTTATGTGAATGTTGACAGTGATACTTCCTGCATTGAATCATTATCCACTGTATTTACCATTGTTTTTTTCGTTGTAGCTATATTAATCAGTTTAACAACGGTAACACGAATGGTAGAAGAGGAACGAGGATTAATCGGTACTTACAAGGCTCTTGGATTTACTGATGGTGAAATACGTCGAAAGTATATGGTATATGCACTGGGAGCCAGTGTGTTGGGAGCGATTCTGGGAGACGTAGGTGGTTTTATTATTTTACCGGAAATTTTATTTGTATTTTTCAGAGTAATGTATGTGCTTCCTGCTTACAGTTTGAAATTTGAGTTATTTAAAGGAACTTTGGCAGCAATGTTGTTTATTGTAGGAATTGCAGGAGCAGCATTTGTGGCCTGTGAGTCTGAATTACAGCATGTGCCTGCGCATCTGATGAGACCAAAGGCTCCAAAGGAAGGTTCCAGAGTATTTTTAGAATATATCAAGCCTTTATGGAAGAGAATGTCATTCTTAAACAAAGTAACTGCACGTAATTTGTTCCGTTACAAGAAACGAATGATTATGACGGTATTTGGAATTATGGGATGTACGGCTTTGTTACTGTTTGGTTTGGCGATTAAGGATTCGGTAGATGCCTTGATGCCGCTACAGTATGAAAATGTATATAGTTATGATTTACTGGCAGCAACTTCCACCGATGATAATAAGAAGTTGATTTCTTATATGGGAGGAAGCGAAGAAGTTACAGAATATCTGAACATACAGGTGGAAAGTGTAAAATTAAAAAATGAATACAAAGAGTCTGAAAAAGTACAGTTGATGATTATACCAAATAATGCAGATATTAGTGAGTATGTTACTCTGACAAATGAAAATATGGAACCAATATCTATAAGAGAAAATGGTATTTATCTGACAGAAAATGCTTCCAGAATTTTGGATTTAGAAGTAGGAGATACTGCCTATATCCAGAAGTTGGATTTGACACAAAAAGAAGTTCAGGTAACATCTCTTGTGAAAAATTATCTCGGTAACAGCATTTACATGTCACAGAGTGCATATGAAGAAGTATTTGGGGAATTTGAACCAAACGGAGTATTGGCCAATCTTTCGGATAGCTGTATGGATCAGATTGCTTTTTCTGAAAAATTAGCGGAAGAGGATTGGATTTTATCTTCTGTTAGTACAGAGGAATTAAAAGCAACTTTTTCACAGGCATTTACCTTGATTAATCTGGTTGTCTATGTGGTACTGGTATTGGCTGCTTGTCTGGCATTTGTAGTATTGTTTACACTGGCATCTATTAATATTTCAGAACGTGAACGTGAATTGGCAACCATTAAAGTATTAGGGTTCTATGATAAAGAAGTACACTCTTATGTAAATAAGGAGACTTTGATTTTAACAGGCATAGGAATTTTGATAGGTTTACCGGTTGGAGCACTATTAAGTTCTACTTTGACAGATTTGTTGGATATGCCATCGATTTATTTTGCAATAACGATTTATAACAGAAGCTACTGGATTACGGCGGCAATGGCATTGGTATTTGCCTTTATTGTGCAGTTTTTGACTGACAGAAGTTTGGATGTAATTGATCCGGTGGAAGCATTGAAGAGTGTGGAATAGTAGGAGAGTAATACCTTACGGATTGCTCCGTGCCATGCACTCTCGCAATCCTACCCAACATTCGGATATCGCGAGATTGTATCTCGCTTTTATCCTCATGTATGGCGAAAAACTAAAACAAAAGCTCACGTTTGTGCAAGCACACGTGAGCTTTCGCTTTGTTTTCCTGGTATTACAAATTAAAATAACGGTCAAATTCTGCAGGATGAGGAATCTTAGCCATTTCAGCACATTCTTTTCTCTTAACTGCAATAAAGTTCTTGATTAAATGTTCAGGGAATACTCCACCGGCTGTTAAGTAATCATGGTCTGCTTCCAATGCGTCTAAAGCAGCATCTAAGGAAGTTGGAAGACCTTTTAATTTTTTCTTTTCTTCTTCAGGAAGATGATATAAGTTCATGTCATATGGTCCCCAGCCGTTTGCATGTGGATCAATTTTGTTTTTAACACCGTCTAAACCGGCCATAAGAAGAGCTGCGTAACAAAGGTATGGGTTACAGGTAGCATCCGGGTTACGAAGTTCGAAACGACGAAGTTCCGGAGTCTTTGCATAAGCAGGAATACGGATAACCGCACTTCTGTTAGAGGTTGCATAACCTACAGTTACAGGTGCTTCAAAGCCCGGTACCAAACGTTTGAAGGAGTTGGTACTTGGATTAGTAAGAGCACATAAAGAACTGATGTGTTTTAATAAACCACCCATGAAGTAATGAGCTGTTTCACTTAAGTGGGAGTAGCCGTTGTCATCAGAGAAAACAGGCTGTCCGTCTTTTAATAATAACATATGAACATGCATACCATTACCAGCTTCGTTGTAAACAGGTTTTGGCATAAAGGTTGCAACTTTTCCGTATTTTAAAGCTGTGTTATGAATGATGTATTTAATCATCATGGTAGCATCAGCCATTTTGGACATCTGACCTAACATTGGCTCGATTTCAAACTGACCTGCCGCACCAACTTCAGGATGATGGTACTTAATCGGAATACCTGCTTTTTCCATTTCTAAGCACATTTCAGAACGACATTCGTAGCTGCGGTCAAAAGGTTTTGCAATATGATAAGCTTTCTGATGAGCAACGATATTTCCCTGTCCTTCGCTATCGCTATTCCAATAAGCCTGTTCTACGTCAATGTCTACACCAATGCTGTTTGGCTGTACATTCCAACCTACATTATCAAATAAATGGAATTCAAATTCAGGAAGAATCAGCATAGTGTCTGCAATACCGCTGTCTTTCATATACTGTTCCGCAGCCTGAACAATATTTCTTGGATACTGACAAATCACCGTTACG
>JAFXGP010000062.1 GCA_017521195.1 Lachnospiraceae bacterium | reverse complement strand
CTTAAAACTAAAACACAAAAACCGGAGCAAGACTTCCACCATTAAAGTCTCGTTCCGGTTTTCAGATTACAACCTGATTTCTATTTATTTCCCTGTACTTCCAAATCCGCCGTTTCTTACTCCATCGGCTTCATCATCTACAGTAATTCCATATTCCAAAAAGATTCCCTGCATAAATCCGGCACCTTTTTCCAGGCTCACTACTTTTTCCTCGTTGCTGTCATTGGTAATCTTAGCAAAAATATGACCTTCGTTATCAGAATTATAATAATCACTGTCGATAATTCCTACTGTATTGTTAAGCTGCAAGCGGAATTTGAATCCCAAGCCACTTCTTGGGTACAACTTTAATACCCAATTTTCATCCATTTTAGCTCGAATTCCGGTTGGAATTTTAATGGTTTCACCCGGTTTCAAAGTAAATCCGAATGGAGTGTAAAAATCATATCCTGCACTTCCTGTGGTAGCACGTTTTGGAAGTTTTATATCCATATATAACTCTTCGATTTCTTTTTCCGGCATAACTGTGAATACATCTTTTATACCTTTTTCAAATTCTTCATAACTTACTTTAAAAAATTGTGCGATTCTCTGCATATATCTTTCCTCTATTTATAGTCTCCGCAATGTAATACGGGAACCTTCTTATTATCCTGTTCTAAAGTAGCTTTCACATCAATAACTCTCTGGTTAGAACTTCCCTTCCAAAGAAGTTTGGTATCTTTCAACTCGATTTTAAACTCGCCATCTACACATACATCAACATATTGCATTAATGGCATCTGCCAGATATCTTCCCAATCAGAACCGGTATATAACCAAATAGTTTTATCTGGGTATTTTTCTTTGATTTCTGCCATAAAATTCTTCACTTCCAGACTATTTGCCGGATGTAAAGGATCTCCGCCGGAAAAGGTAATTCCTGATATGTACTTTTCATCTAACTGTTCAAAAATCTCTTTTTTGGCATTATCATCAAATAACAGACCACCATCCGGGTCCCATGTGATGGGATTGTGACACTCTTTACAACAATGAGCACACCCTGCTACCCAGAGAACGACCCTAAGGCCGTCTCCGTTTAACATATCATCCTTGGTGATATTATGATATCTCATATCTACATAGACTTCCTTTCTGCTATTTCTGCCATTTTCGCATCGTTCAATCTGGTATCTCCATGAACACGTGAATATGACAAATATCCATTCATACGGTCAATCTTAGTCAAGTTACTGCTACCGCATTTTGGACATACATCCATCTCTAATTCCTGGTGACCACAATCGTCACAGTAAGATAAAGATAAATTCACACCTTCATAGAACCCTAAGTCCATAGCACGACGGATTAAAGTCTTAACTGCTTCAATATTGTAATCAATCGGATATTTTACATACTGGATTTTACCACCATTGGATAAATCCCAGAAACGACCTTCCAAATTCTGTTTCTGAATAGGTGTAATATCTTCTGAAACATGGCAATGAAAACTGTTACTTACATATTCTCTGTCAGAAACACCTTCAATAATACCATACATATTTCTAAACTGTTTTACCTGAAGACCACATAAGTTTTCTGCCGGTGTTCCATAGATAGCATATAAATTGCCGTCTTCTTCTTTAAATTCATTTACTCTCTTATTAATATGCTCCAATACTTCAATAGCAAAAGCTCCGTCCTCTACCAAAGATTTGCCATTATAAAGCATCTGTAATTCATTAAATGCAGTAATACCAAAGGATGCAGTTGCACTCTTAAGTAATGGTTTAATTTTATCGGTTAATTTTAAATTACCGCCAAGGAAACCGCCTTCACAATATGCCAATGGATTTGTAGACGCACGCATTTCTCCCAAATAAGCATAGGTACGGATATGAAGCTGACGTATTAAATTCAGATAGTAATCCAAAACTTCATAAAAATCTCTGCTTTCCTGTCTGGATTTTGCCAGAATCATTGGTAAATGCAAAGATACTGCACCAATATTAAAACGACCTACAAAAATCGGAGTATCATTTTCATCTGCCGGATGCATTCCCCCTCTTTCATACCATGGGGAAAGAAAAGCACGGCATCCCATAGGAGAAATAATTTTGCCATACTGTTTATAAATACTAGCCACATAACCTTTTCCAGTTAAACTTAACCAGTCAGGATACATAGTCTTTGCAGAACATTCAACTCCTGCTTCAAATACATCCTCTAACTCTTTTCCCGGTCCATGAAGGTTTTCATCATATAAGAATACAATTTTAGGGAACAAAACAGGTTTCTTACATTCTTTTTTGCCTTGTCCACCCTTTCTTACACGAAGCATCACAACCGTTGCCATTTTCCCAAAAGTACTGGTACAAGTTCCCGCTGTTACGGTAATAAACGGATAGTCTCCACGGCTTGAAGCTACCGTATTGAACTTATATTCCCATCCCTGGAACCCCTGTTCCATTTCTTTTTCTACGTCTCTCATAGCTTCTGCTTCTGCCACATCCTGCGCGATGCCAAGACGTAAATATTTATCTAAATATTTCTGATAGGATTTTTCCGCATAAGGAGCCAGAATATAATCCACACTCGGCACGGTAAATCCGCCATACTGCTGACTTGCAGCACTAAGTACGATATCACCAATAACATCAAATGCTACATCCAAAGTTTTTGGCTCATTGTACCAGATATTTCCCATTTCAAATCCGCCGGACAATACATTTTCCACATCAAAAAGACAGCAGTTCATGGTATCTCTTCTGGCAGACATATCGTGAACATAAATATATCCGTCACGACAAGCCTGAATTTCTTCGGTAGTCATAAAAAACTTTTGATATAACTCTTTATTTAACTGATTAAAAACAAGACTTCTTTTTGTAGATACGAGGGCGGAATCTGTATTAGCATTTTCTTTATCACCAACATACATGATGGACTGGCTCTTCTTATATACGTCGTCCAACATACGAACAAAATCCTGCTTATAATTACGATAATCTCTGTAACTTTTTGCAACCAGAGGCTTAATCTCTTCCAATGCACTTTCAACAATATTATGCATAATAGGAATCGGAATCTGATCACTCTCTAACTCATCAACTCTGGCGATTACCTGTTGACAGATTCTTCTCTTTTCATCTTCCGTAAACTTAGTTAGAGCTCGATAAGCACTTTTTCCTACGGCACTAATAACTTTCTGGACATTAAAATCTTCTGTGCTTCCGTCCTTCTTAATCACCTTAACCGCTTTCTTCGGAGTATATTCTTTTCCGTAGTCTACTGTTTCAACAATATTTTTGTCTCCCCAATTACCTGCCATAACTAATTCCTCTCTCTGATTTTTGTATATACGATTACTTTTTGCACATAATCTTGTATTATCCACCAGTCACACACAATATATTGTGGCAATGTGTTTTTTAAGTATAAGGTTTTCTATCTTTAATGTCAATGTAATGCATTAAAATAAATTTACCTAAGATTACCATTTAGATTTGTGCACTTTTACATCTTGACTTATTCATACATAGAATTTCTTTTAAAGAAAAAAGATGGCAGTTTTATTATTCTGCCATCACTTATCTTGTGTTTAATTTGTACCCTGTGTTTCTGCCATTTTAGCATCTTTTAAATCTTTATTTTTACGTAACTTAATACCAACAAATGCTGCAATTATACATAATGCAATAATAAAAGCAAATAATACAAAATAAGATAAAAACGAATTCACAAATGCGATTAAATTAGCCATACCGCTCACCATCCCTTTCTTCTATCAAACATCATATCATTTCCTGCTTAACCCAGTCAACCCTTAGCTAACATATAACAGGAACAGAAAACCCTTACTCTTCCATTGGGTCAATCAGCAAATTTTCACCATCTGCTGCAGTTGTTGCCAGTTCATCACATCTTTCATTTTCCGGATGTCCTGCATGACCTTTTATCCATTGAAACTTCACCTCATGAGGCTCCATGGCTTTTAAAAGACGTAACCACAAAGATTTATTTTTCACCGGTTTTTTTGCACTGTTTTTCCAATTATTTTTTAACCAACTATCTACCCAATGTTGATTAAATGCATCGGTTACATATTTTGAATCTGATACAACCGTTACCTGACATGGTTTTGTTAATGCTTCCAAACCAACGATAACTGCCATAAGCTCCATCCTATTATTAGTAGTCTTCGCATATCCTGCTGAAAATTCCCTTACATGAAGTTCCCCTTTTGTATCTACATAATGAAGGACACATCCATAACCACCCGGCCCGTCCGGATTTCCTCTTGCAGCTCCATCTGAATATAATGTTACACGCATATCCATTCTCCTTTTTCTTCAAAATAAGCTACCATATTTCTCGCTTCTTTAATCAGTTCATTATCATAACCTAAATTTTGTAATAAGTCGATAGCATTGCTGCTTTTTGCTCTTCCCGGTTTCAATTTGTAAGAGAATAATACATCACCTTGAACTAAAGACTCTTCAAAATGAAAATTATCATAATCTTTTTCCAGAGTTTTCGTTAACTCCACATCGTGTGTCGCTGCCAAACACATAATATTTCTCCCTGACATAGCTTTTAATAT
Source organism: Lachnospiraceae bacterium (assembly GCA_017521195.1). GTDB lineage: Bacteria > Bacillota > Clostridia > Lachnospirales > Lachnospiraceae > SFDP01. The sequence continues at coordinate 6,795 of JAFXGP010000062.1, read as the reverse complement.
CTGTGTCGAAGCCGCAATTCTTTCTATTGTGTTGGTTCCTCTTAAAACCTCATCTACCATACATACAATCATTTCTTCCTGTTTAGAGGCATCCAAAATTCTCTTTATAGCCTTAATTTCTGCCATATAGTAACTTTCTTTCAACGACAAACTATCCTTCAATGACATGGATGTAAACAATTTACAAAACGGTATCTCAAAACTTTTCGCCATACAGGTATGAATTGTCTGGGCAAATAAAATATTAACTCCTAAAGTTTTCAAAAATGTGGATTTCCCCGAAGCATTAGATCCTGTCAACAGAATATTATTTTTCATATCCAAAGAATTTGGTACCGCATTTTCAATCAGCGGGTGGTAAATATCCTTAGCATAAATCTTCTTAGCATGTTCAAACTCCGGACATACTGTTTCCGGCAGAAAAGCCCTATATTCTGCAACCGCAATGCAGGCATCCGTCTCTCCAACAATCCGGTGTAAACTCCATAGTTCATCCTCATATTGCTGTAATTGTAACAACATACGATTAAACTTTATAATATCCAGATGAAAACACATTCTAAGATAATCCAGAATTAATTCCATCCCTTCTCCGGCCAATCTTCCCTGTGACATTACTAAAAAAGAATTGTTTTCCATTTTTCTCATGGCAACCATGATTTTTTGTAATTCTTCCTTTTCCTTCTTCCATTCCTCCGGTAATATATCCATCATTTCTTTTGCATAATCTTTTAACTTAAATATATAACGCAGACTGATGAGATAAGGCTCCAAGTATGCTTTATCTTTAAAATACGTGACAATATTATACAAAATCATCAAAAAGAAAATTGCCCAGCCTATTCCAATATTATATCCCATAAAAAATACAGATACCACAATCAAACCATCTGCCAGATAATGTTTTATATTACTTTTTGTCTCTTCTAGCATCAGATACTTCATATAATCAGACAAGGAATACTCTCTGATTCTTCCTAACTGCGCTAATAATACCTGTAACTTAATTCTAATCTCCTGATTCTTCGATATACAACTGATTTTTTGTTCCCTGACTAATAAAATTTCTTCCTCTTTTACAGGATTTCTTAACATGTAATATAAATAATCATCTCCCGGAGACGTACGGGTATATGCCATCTGCTCATAAATCAAATCCATATCCAAATCATTCCAGGTCAGCTTATCAATGGAATCTTCTGTCATCCTATCCTTACAATAGTGGGAAATCCGCTCCAATTCCTCGTTCTTCAACACCCTTGTATTAGCTTTCCCGAAATTCTCTGTAAAATTTAATCTTAACTTTTCTACTGTTTTCTTTTTTTCTACCATTCCTTTGTATAGAAGAACTATGAATAATACTAAAAAAAACAAAAGAACAATACTACCTTCCATATACTACTCCCGTCAATATTTTAAAGGGGTGTCGTAACACCCCTTTCCACTAACGTAATCTTTCCAAGATTGCATTGGATTTTGCATAAATATCTTCTACATCGATACCATCTGCAAATTTACCATCTTCATATAGAATTTTTCCATCAATCATTGTCATTTTTACATTCATTTTACTTCCGCTATATACAATATTTTTAGCGATATTATTAATTGGCTGCATATTTGGCTGTTTCAAATCAATCATAATAATGTCCGCTTTTTTGCCTTCTGCTAAAACATCACAATCTTCAAGTCCCATGGAAAGTGCACCATTTACAGTTGCCATGGAAAGTACTTTGATTGCATCTACCGCTGCCGGATCATTTTCTTTTAATTTGGCAAGAGCAGTTACTAAGAACATTTCCCTGAACATATCCAAACAGTTGTTACTGGATGCTCCGTCTGTACCAATGCCCACATTGATTCCCTGTCTTAAATATTCACCGATTGGTGCTATACCACTGGCAAGTTTCGCATTAGATGCAGGATTTGTAATTACACTGATGTTGTGACGTTTAAAAATCTCCATATCCTCTGCTGTAGGATGAACTCCATGATAAATTGAACCACCAAAATCAAACAAACCTAATTCTTCAAATAACGCCGGTGGTGTGATACCATAACGTCCCACACATTCTTCCACTTCTGCCTGTGTTTCAGACATATGAACATATAATGGTGCCTGGTATTTATGAATTAAATCAGATACTTCTTCCAAAAGTTCTCTGGAACAGGTATATTCTGCGTGTACTCCCATTTTATAGGATACCAAATCATATTTTCCATTTAATTTGTTATAACGGTCTTCCATAACACATAATGCAGGACCAAATTTATTTAACCCACTGACAAGAACACATCTCATACCCATGTCATTACAAGCATCAGCAATAGTTTCCGGTGTAAGATACATATCTCCGATTGCTGTTACACCGCTGGTTAAATACTCTAAAATAGCAAGTTTAGTTAATTCATAACAATCTTCTCCCGTCATATTGGCTTCTCTTGGGAAAATTTCATTGTTTAACCAATCCTGTAAATTATAATCATCACATAAAGAACGGAATACAGTCATGGCAGAATGTGTATGGGCATTTTTAAATCCCGGCATTAACAGATTTTGATTACAATCAATTTCACGATCCCAAATTAATTCTTCTGTCTGTTCTTTTGCTTCTCCCACATAGCTGATTACATTACCACTAATCCAGATTTCTCCCTCCTTAATCACTCCTGCCTCTTCCATAGACATAATTCTAGCATTATATAAACGGATATTCATTCTCTTTAGTCCTTTCTTAAATACATTTTTCTCCAAATTTCTTAACAACTTCGGTTACTAATTTTTTAAATCTTGGTGCTGCTGCATCTGCTGCTTCCTGTACTTCTTCATGAGTCAACGGATTTTCATTCATGCCGGCTGCCGGATTAGAAATAAAGGAGATACAACAGATTTTCATGCCCATATGATTTGCTGCAATAGCTTCTACTACTGTAGACATACCAACTGCATCTATTCCTAAATTATGGAACATTCTGATTTCTGCCGGAGATTCAAAAGAAGGTCCTGTTAACTGAGCATAAACTCCCTGTCTCAGTTCAATATCATTCTCTTTTGCAGTCTCAATAATAATATCTCTTAATTCTTTATCATAGATTTCAGTCATATCCGGAAATCTGGTTCCCAGCTCTTCAATATTAGCACCAATTAACGGATTTGGAGCAAAGGTGGAAATGTGATCTGTCATCAACATAAAGTCCCCTGCGTTAAAGTTTGGATTCACGCCACCGGAAGCATTAGTTAAAAATAATATTTTTGCTCCCAACATTTTCATCAATCTGGTCGGAAGAACTACATCTGTTACAGGATATCCTTCGTATACATGCACTCTTCCCTGCATACATACAACTTTTGTATCCCCTACATAACCAAAAATAAATTTACCTGCATGTCCTAAAACTGTAGAAACAGGAAAACCTTCAATATCATGATAATCAAGTTCTGCTACTACCTTGATTTCTTTTCCGTAATCACCCAAGCCGGAACCTAAAACAATTGCAACATCAGGTACAAAATCAATTTTTTCTCTTACACTATTATAACAATTAACTAATTTTTCATATACCGGGTTCATATTTTTCCTCCTTTTCTATCCACGCATTTCAAGCAAACGGGTTTTCAAATCATTTTCAATACGATTTAACTCGATTTCCGCCTGTTTTCTCTTTTCTTTTCCTTCAGCCTGAATCTGCATTACTTCATCCAAAGTCTGAATTAAAAGCTTGTTGGTCTCTGTTAATGTATTAATGTCTACGATACTCTTTTCTGATGCTTTAGCTGTTTCCACCGTTGATTGATGAAGCATTGCTGCATTCTTTCTTAAAAGTTCATTGGTTACATCGGTGACTGCCTGCTGTGCTTTGGCAGCTTCTACGGAACGGTTCATTCCCAATGCTAATACCATCTGGCTCTTCCATAACGGAATTGTATTAACTAAGGTAGACTGGATTTTTTCTGCCATAACAGTATCATTACTTTGAATCAGGCGAATCTGTGGTGCCATCTGTAAAGAGATGGCTTTGGTAAGTTCCAAATCATGAATTTTCTTTTCGAAACGATCCACCATAGCCTTCATATCGTTTACTTCCTGTGCATCCTCCTGAAGTCCGCTTTTCTGTGCTTTCTCAATTAATGCAGGAAGTTCTGTATTCTTCACCTGTTCAATTTTATCTTTGCCGGCAAGAATATACATATTCAATTCTTTGAAATAATTCTTGTTAATTTCATACATCTTATCCAGCATAGCTGTGTCTTTCATTAGTTGTATCTGATGACCTTCTAATACCTCTACCATGGTATTGACATTCGCTTCTGCTTTTCCATATTTAGCTTTCATGGTTTCAATACTGTTACTTGCCTTTTTGAATATTCCCAAAAATCCCTTTTGTTCTTCCTCATCAAAGCATTTTAATTCAGCAACTACACTGCTCAAAAGTTCTCCGACTTCTCCCAAATCTTTGTTTCTCACATTATCCAATGCCGACTCGGAAAAATCTGCAATCTTTTTTTGTGCTCCGGAACCATATTGTAAAACCAGATTGGTATTCTTCAAATCAATCTTACTGCTGAAATCAGCTACCATCTTCTTTTCAGCTTCTGTAAGCTGAAGTGCTTCCATTTCTTTTTTGACATTTGATACTTCTGTTTTTTCTTCTACCACAACTTCGGCTGTAGTTTCCTCTGCAAATGGTTCAAATGTCAAAACCGGTTCCACAATTTCTGTATCTAATATTTTCTCCATAACCTTCTCCTTTTCCTATCCTGAAAAATCAGTAATCTCATCCCTAATCAAGCCTTCTTGGGACATCATAGCTTCCAATACATCCAAATCTGTAGATACATCCAATACTTCTTCCTGAAATATCTTTTCCCTCAAAGATTCAAATGCCATAATTACCTTGTCCAGAGTATCCCGGATTTCTTTTTTACTGTCTTCCAGCTGCCTGCTTGGAACCTTTTCATTCTCAAAATCACGGTAACTGGTTACTACTTTCACTGTCATCGGAAGATAATACTGCATTAATTTTCGAAGTTCTGTCCGTTTTTCAGGTTTGCGTTTTATAATTTCAAAAATACTTGCTATAATCTCCTCTATTTTATCTAATTGATTGCTGATATCTTCTCCTAATATCTCATCATTCAGTTTACGGATTTCTTTTACATATCGGTTACCTTCCGTAACCAACTGCATGATTTCTTTTTGTACAGGGTCCTGTTCTACTTTTTGTTTTTCCAATTCTTCCTGTTCTCTCATAACTCTTCCCTGTTCAGCCAGCTTGTACTGCTCGTAAACTTTATCCGTCAACATAAATTGGCTCTTTTTCTCATCCATTCTTCCTTCCAAGAACCATTTTTGTTCTATCATAAATTCCAAATCTTTTACTACTGTCTTAGTACTTTTCGCTACGGCTCCTGCCAACTCCTCAACAGCTGCATATTGTTTATGTTCCAACAATTTCATATAACGGCTATAACGGTTAGCACGATTAACATAATTTTTACCTTTTATAAACTGATAAATACCAATTCCTAAAAAAACACCATAAATAATTATATTTTTTAAAATGCCGAAGGTTCCTGCATAACTTAACATATCCAGTGTTCCCAGAAGTTTCCATGCACCAACTGCACCAAGGATTCCGCCCCAAGTGATTTTCCCCTGATAGTCTCCCAATTTTGAAGGCTTACGGACTGCAGGAAGCATTTCTTTCACAACCTTTTTGCTCGGTGTAGTATATTGATATTCGTATAAATCCTGTTTTTTCTTCTTACTCATTTTATCCTCTTACAATATCTTAAGTTTCATCAAAAATAGGTTTGATAATACGAAAATAGTAACGTCATATTATAACGTTACTATTTTACCACAATTCTTCTATTTTTGATATATTAAATGATAATAAAAATCATTCCTCCATTACTGTCATTCAAAATCTTCTGCATACTTTCCTGTAGATTCTGTTGACTGTCTTCTCCTATGGCAGAAATTTTTCTATTAATTCCTTCATGGATTAATTGCTCTACAGTTTTTCCAAAAATGTTAATTTCCCAAATACCTTTTCCATTGTTAATCTCATCTTTGATATAATTAATTAAATCCATTGCCTGTTGCTCACTTCCTACAATAGGTGCAATCTCTGTTGCAACATTAGCACGTATCATATGTACGGAAGGGCTTACTGCCTTAATTTTCACACCATATTTATTCCCATGTTTTACAATCTGTGGTTCTTCCAGATTAATGTCCTCTTTTTTAGGGGTTACAACCCCATATCCGTTCATACGTACATCCTGTAATGCTTGTTGTACCTGTTCATATTCCTGTTTTTTATTTCTGTATTCCTTTAACATTTCAATTAACTGATACTGGTTTTTAATTTCTTCTCCGGTAAGTTCACTTAACATCTCATAGTAGTATTTCTCATCCACATCCATAGTATAAGATACTTTTCCTTCTGCCATGGATATATCCGTACAATTACATCTTTTTATATAAGAACTTGTCATATCCATTTCCTGACCCATGACATCGTTCATTTTATTCATTCTCTCCATCACATTTTTTATCTTCTCAATAATATCCATTTTTAAAGGATGTTTTCCCGAGAGACTCTCAACCCATTTGGGAAGGAAAAATTCCATACTCGTAATAGGAAATTCAAACAAAGCCTTCTTTAACACTCTGTAAATATCTTCTTTTTTCATTTGAAGACAATTAACAGCCATTGCTGCAACATTATACTTTTCTTTTATACTTTCTACTAAATGCAAAGTTTCTTCACTATACGGCTTTACAT